>NZ_JAKFCB010000208.1:0-10282 GCF_036676885.1 Aeromicrobium sp. | reverse complement strand
CCCCCACGACGAGGATCACGTGACGACCATGGCGCCGGTCATGATCGCGACTGCCTCCTGCGGCGTGTGCGTCTTGGGCGTGATGACCGCCGCGCGCCGCCCGAGCCGCTGGATCTGGATGCGGTCGGCGACCTCGAACACCTGAGGCATGTCGTGGCTGATGAGGATCACCGGCATGCCCTGGTCACGCAGGTCGCGTACGAGCTGCAGGACCTGACCCGACTCGCGTACGCCCAGCGCCGCGGTCGGCTCGTCGAGGATCACGACCTTCGAGCCGAACGCCGCGGCCCGGGCCACGGCGACGGCCTGCCGCTGGCCACCGGAGAGGTTCTCGACCGCCTGCGTCATGGACTGCAGGGTCGAGATGCCGAGGTCCTCGACCTGCTGCTTGGCGCGGTCGCGCATGCCCTTCTTGTCGAGCATCCGGAAGACCGAGCCGCGTACGCCCGGCAGGCGCTGCTCTCGGCCGAGGAACAGGTTGCTCGCGATGTCGAGCGCGGGCGAGACGGCCAGGGTCTGGTAGACCGTCTCGATCCCCGACTTGCGGGCGTCGTCCGGGCTGTCGAACGAGACCGAGTTGCCCTCGACGAGGATCTCGCCGGCGTCGGGCGTGTAGGCCCCCGAGAGGCACTTGATCAGCGTCGACTTGCCGGCGCCGTTGTCGCCGATGACCGCCAGCACCTCGCCGGCGTGCAGCTCGAGGTCGACGCCGGCCAGGCCGACGACGTGCCCGAACGTCTTGACGAGGCCACGGGCCTGCAGGACTGGAGTGCTGGTTGCGGTGGAGGTGGTCATGCGCGTGCCTTCCTGATCCACTGGTCGACAGAGACCGCGATGATGACGAGCACACCGACGGCGAGGGTCTGGTAGAGAACGTCGAGTCCCGCGAGGCTCAGCCCGTTGCGGAACACGCCGACGATGAGGGCGCCGATCAGGCTGCCCCACAAGGCGCCACGGCCACCGAACAGGCTCGTGCCGCCGATCACGACTGCGGTGATCGAGTCGAGGTTGGCGTCGACTCCCGCGTTTGGGCTGGCTGCATTGACGCGGCCCATGAGGATCCAGCCGGCGGCGGCGAACAGGGCGCCGGCGGTGACGTAGACGCTGAGGATGACCCGCGTGACGTGGATGCCGCTCAGGCGTGCCGACTCCGCATCGTCGCCGACGGCGTAGACGTGGCGACCCCATGAGGTCTGGCTCAGCGCGAACGCGACGGCGACGTAGAGCAGGATCATCAGCACGACGCCGTACGTGATCTGGGCACCGGCGACGTCGAACGACTCACCGGTCCAGGTCAGGATCCCGGGCATGTCGACGCCACGAACGGTCGCACCGGACGAGTAGAGCAGCGCGATCGCCGTGAAGACGTTGAGCGTGCCCAGCGTGACGATGAACGGCGGCAGGTTGAGACGGGTGACCAGGACGCCGTTGATGACTCCGGTGGCGATGCCGATGACCAGCGCCGCGAGCAGGGCGAGTGGGCCGGGCCAGCCGTGGTCAGCTGCGACGCCGGCGGCGACCAGGGTCGACAGGATCATCGCTGCGCCGACCGACAGGTCGATGCCTGCGGTCAGGATGATCAGCGTCTGCCCGATCGCGAGCGCGCCGATGACGGCGACCTGCTGCACGACGAGCGACAGGTTCGCGGTGCTCAGGAACCGGTCGTTGAGCAAGCCGAACACGATCAACGAGATGATCAGGACGACGGCGGGGCTCAGCGCCGGATAGCGGTGGAGCAGCGTGCGTACCCGGTCGAGCGGACTCGGGGGCTTGGTCAGGCCGGCTTCGGTCAGCACCTCGAGCGGGTGGTCGACGAGCGCGGTGTCTTCGGGTTCGTTGGTCATGGCGGGTGGGGTCCTCTCGATCTGGGTCCGGGGATGGGATGGCGGGGTGCCCCGGAGGGCACCCCGCCAACAGCACTCAGCCCCAGCAGGTGGACTTGCCGGCAGCGGTGTCGACGCTCTCGACGCCGTCCTGCGGGTCGTCCGTCACAAGCTTGACGCCCGTGTCGAAGAAGTCCAGACCCTCGGTCGTCTTGGGCTTCTCGCCGTCCTTGGCCAGGTTCGCGATCGCCTCGACGCCCTTGGCGGCCATCTCCAGCGGGTACTGCTGCGATGTCGCGCCGATGATGCCGTCCTTGACGTAGCCGACGCCGGCGCAGCCGCCGTCGACCGAGACGATCGTGACGCCCTTCTCCTTGCCCGCACTCTTCAGCGCCTGGTACGCGCCGTAGGCCGCGGGCTCGTTGATCGTGTAGACCACGTTGATGTCGGGGTTCTTGGACAGGCAGGTCTCCATCGCGGTGGTGCCGCCGTCCTCGGCGCCGTTGGTCGCCTCGTTGCAGACGATCTCGTAGTCGCCGCCGCTGTAGCTGCCGGACTTGGCCTCGTCGCCGTTCTTCTTCACGTCCTTGGTGGGGATGCCCATGCCGGTGAGGAAGCCCTGGTCGCGGTTGTAGTCGACCGAGACGACCTTGTCGTTGAACAGGTCGAGCATCGCGATGACGGCCTTCTCGCCGTTCAGCTTCTTGGCGGTCCAGGAACCGATCGCCTCGCCGGCCTTGAAGTTGTCTGTCGCGAACGTGATGTCGACGGCGTCAGCCGGGTCCGGCGGGGTGTCGAGTGCGATGACGAACAGGCCGGCGTCGCGGGCCTTCTCGATCGCGTCGACGACGGCGGGACCGTTGGGCGTGATGAGGATGCCCTTCTGGCCCAGCGAGATCGCGTTCTCGATGGCCTGGATCTGGGTGTCCTCGTCGCCGTCGGTCTTGCCGGCAGCAAGCTTGAGGTCGACGCCGTGCTCCTTGGCGGCCTTCTTCGCGCCGTTCTGCATCGCGACGAAGAACGGGTTGCTGGTCGTCTTGACGATGAGCGAGACGCCGACGTCGGACGAGTCGCCCGATCCGGAGTCGTCGGACCCGCACGCCGAGAGCACCAGCGTGGATGCCAGCACGGCAACCGCGGCGGCTGCGAAACGGCGCCGGTGGGCAGATGGTGTTTTCACGATGATTCCTCTCACAACGCCAGACCGTCTGACATCGTTGTCACATAGTGTTCTACCTCACACAGAATGCCGCGTCAAGGGTTAGGCTGTGTCGCATGACACCGTTGTCACCCAAACCCGCTCCGCGCCAGCGGGCCACCATGAAGGACGTCGCGCGTGAAGCCGGGGTCGGCATCAAGACCGTCTCCCGCGTCGTCAACGGCGAGGGCTACGTCGGTGAGGCCACCGCCGCGCGCGTACGGGCAGCGGTCGAGCGGCTCGCCTATCGGCGTGATGTCAGCGCCGGGTCATTGCGCCGCGCCGACCGCCGCACCCTCAGCATCGGCCTGCTCCTCGGCGACGTCTCGAACCCGTTCGACGCCCAGGTCCACCGCGGGGTCGAGGACGCCGCGGGCGCTGCCGGGTTCGCGGTCCTCTCGGCGAGCCTCGACGAGGATCCCGAGCGCGAGCGTGAGCTCGTGCCGACCATGGGGTCGTACCAGGTCGACGGCCTCATCGTCATGCCCGCCGGCCCCGACCCGACGGCGCTGCAGCGGGAGATGGATGCCGGCATGCCGATCGTGCTGGTCGACCGTGGCGTGGAGGGCCTCGAGACCGACAGCGTCGTGGTCGACAACGAGAGTGGCGCGCGCCTCGCCACCGAGCACCTGATCTCGTACGGGCACCGGCACATCGCGTTCATGGGCGACCGGCAGTTCCTGCCCACGGCCCACATGCGCCTCGAGGGCTACAAGCAGGCGTGCTGGGCGGCCCGCGCGGCGACCCATGTCGTGCAGGACCTGTCCAACGAGTACCTCGCGGAGACCGCGACCCGCGCGATGCTCCAGTCGAGCCCTGCCCCGACCGCGATCTTCGCCGCCCAGAACCTCATCACGATCGGGGTCGTGCGAGCGCTGCGCAGCCTGGGCCTCGAGCACGAGATCGCGGTGGTCGGCTTCGACGACATCACGCTCGGCGACCTGGTGTCTCCCGCGATCAGCGTCATCGCGCAGGACCCGCACCTCATCGGCAAGGTCGCCGCGGAGCGCCTGCTGGCCCGGATCGGCGGCGACACCGGCCCCGTGCAGCAGATCGTCGTTCCCACGTCGTTCCTCGTACGCGGATCGGGCGAGATCCCACCGCCGGCCTGATCGCCGAAGTGCGGGACCGCCGGCTCGGGGCTACGGTCGAAGGACGCCCCCCGACGAAAGGTTGACCATGTACATCGGTGGATCCATATTTCTCCTCGCTCTCGGCGGGATCCTCGCCTTCGCGGTGCAGGACTCCATCGAAGGCGTGGAACTCACGACGGTCGGCTACATCCTGATGGCCGCAGGTGCGCTCGGCATCATCGTCAGCCTGATCATCAACGGCCAGCGCAACGAGCGTCGTCGCGACGATCTGCCGCCACCACGCTGAGTCCCCTGCAGTCAGGCCGCGACGGCTTCCGCATGAGCAGGCAGCAGTAGCGCGGAGTCGCCGAACTCGTGCCATTGGTAGCCACCCTCGACCGCGGCTTCGTACGCCGCCTGGGTCAGCTGGGGGCCCGCCACGGCCTCGACGAGCAGGAGGTGCGATGCCGCCGGGTCGTGCCAGCCGGTGATGAGCCCGTCGACCACGCGCGGCGGCGCCGCCCGGGTCACGACGCGCTCGGTCCAGCCCTGGCTCGCCTCGACCTGCGCGCGGCCCGGCGCCCCGCGTGCGGCCGACTCGAGCGCACGGGTGACGGTCGTGCCGACGGCGATGATGCGCCCTCCCCCGGCCCTCGTGGCATTCACGAGTCGCGCGGTCGCCTCGCTGACCTCGAACCACTCGGGCTGCGGCGCCTCACCAGCCTCCTGGGACGAGACGCCGGTGTGCAGCAGGACCGGCGCGACGGCGATGCCGCGCGACACCAGCCGGGTCACGACGTCGGGGGTGAACGGCCGGGCCGCGCTCGGCATCTCGGCGCTGCCCGGCGTCGTGCCGAAGATCGTCCGGTAGCTCTCGATCGGGTACTGCCGGTCGAGATATCCGTACGCGATGGGGCGCCCCACACGGGCGAGCAGCGCCGGCAGCTGGGACTCCCCGGCGTACCCGGCCCGCCAGAGCCGGTTGCCGGCACCGGTGGGCGAGGAGCGCTCGCGCGGATACGGCTCGAGCAGGGTCAGCACGGCATCCGCGCCGGCGCCCGTCAGTGTCAACGTCTGGCCGGGCGCGGCATCGAGCACGGCCCACGAGGCGTCGGGCGTCGTCCGGACCTCGACGACCCACGTGCCGTCCCGCAGGTCGGTCGCGATGTGGACGACGACATCGCCATTGGAGGCGCCGTGGCCCGCGAGCACGGCGTCCACCTCACCCGCGACGGTCTGCGACGCGTTGACGACCACCAGGTCGCCGGGCTCGAGATGATCCGGGAGGTCGCCGAACCGGGCGTGAGTCAGCCGGTCGCCATGGGCCACCAGCAGGCGTACGTCGTCGCGACGCAGACCGCGGGCCTCGGCCGGCGACGGCGCCGTGCGGTTGCCGGGCGGGTCGAACGTCGTCAGCGGCGCGATGTCGATCAGCGTCATGTCAGGCACCCGCATTCGCCGGGACGAGCTCGGACGCGCGATAGCGCCCGCTCGGCGGCCGGTCGTCCACCAGCGCGAGGAAGGCCGGCACGACGCTCTCCGGCAGCGGCCGGTCGGAGATGTCCTCGCCGGGGAAGGCGTCCTGGTGCATCTGCGTACGCATGTCGCCGGGGTCGACGGTCCACCAGCGCACGTCGGGATCCTCGGCGGCGAGCGTGAGCGTGAGGTGCTCGAGCGCGACCTTGCTGGCGGCATACGCGCCCCACGTCTCGTAGTGCTCGGCCGCCGCATCGGACGTGATGTTGATGACCGCGGCGCCGGCGTTGAGCGAGGGGCGAAGGGAACGGATCAGGGCGGTGGGCGCGACGACGTTGGTCTCCCAGACGTCGCGCAGCACCTGGTCGTCCAGGTCGAGGACCGGCCGGAGCGGGCTCACGCCGAGCGTGCTCGCGTTGTTGACCAACAGGTCGATGCCGTCCGAGCAGGCCTCGGCGAGCGCGGCTCGATGCCAGGCGTCGGTCACGTCCCCGGCCATCGCGGTGACACGGTCGCCCAGCGAGTGCGCCGCGGCTGAGAGGCGAGCCTCGTCCCGGCCGGTGATGACGACGTCCCAGTCGCGCGCCGCCAGGCCGGCGGCCAGCGCGCGGCCGAGGCCGGCTGAACCGCCGGTGATGAGTGCTCGAGGCATGAGGTGCTCCTTGGTGGTGTCCGATGAACAGGACACCAGCCAACAACCTCAACCAAGGTTGAGGTCAAGCCCTAGGTGATCTTGCCGGCAAGCACGCAGTAGGTGAAGAACACCACGCCGAGCAGCAGGCCGACGTGGCCCAGGATCGACAGGTACGGGCCCTCGGCCCAGTTGTCGTCCACCGGGGCCGCCGCGTGCTTGCCGGCGCCCGGAAGCCAGCGGGCCAGGATGAGGATCCCGACGACGACCTCGAACCACCACACGATCAGCGCGACGAGTCCCAGCACGTCGCTCGGCGAGGTGAGGTAGTAGATCCAGACCGCGAGCGCGGTGACGCCGAGCACGGTATGTGCGTTGAGGATGGATCCGGGGATCTGCGCATGGCCCGGTTGGCGGCCCGTGGCGGACAGCCGCATCCGGGTCAGGAGGACGACAACTGCGGCAAGAGCGGTCAACATCCAGAGCACGTCGTCGAGTTCCACCGTCGCATCGTGGCACAGGTCACGGTCCGCCGGATACTGCCGGTACGTGCCGAGGTGCTCAGGCGCCGGGCATGGGTCCGGCCTGGAGCGGTGTCGAGTGGCGTCGCCAGACCTGCCATCCGGAGCCGCCGTTCAGCCAGGTGTCGCTGATGATGAAGGTCCCGCTGCGGTCCTCGCCGAGCACTGTGGCGCGCATGCGAACCCGTCGCAGCACTGACGCGATGTCCTCGCTCGAGTCGCGCACGTCCTCCTCGACCTCCCAGTCATCGACGACGTAGCCGTCGAGGGTCTCGAGCCATCGCTGCCGCGGCATCACGGCAGGGGTCGGATGCACCAGGACCAGCGCGAACTGCGGGTGCAGGATGCGTTCGGCTGCCTCGTGGTCACGCTGCATGACGGCGCGGTCGAAGTCGGCGCAGGCAGAGTCGAGATCGGTGTCGGCCATGATCGATCATCGCACCATCGAGGCGTGAGGACCGCGGAACGGCAGAGGCTATTGCGGTTCGGAGACGTCGGCGACCTGGGCCTCGAGCACGCGGATCAGGTCAGCTGCCTCGAGCTTGAGGGCGACGCCGTGTGCCCCGCCGCCGACCGAGATCGTCCCGCTGACCCGCTCGTCGACGATGACCGGCCACCGGCGGAGCGAGCCGAACGGCGTGATCGTGCCGCGCTCGTACCCGGTCGCCTCGAGCGCGATCGCCGCATCCGGCATCGACAGCCGGGAGACGCCGAGGAGCCGGCGCAGCTTGGGCCAGGAGATCGTCCGGTCGCCCGGGACGAGCACGAACAGGAAGTCGTCGTCCGTCCGGCGTACGACCAGGCTCTTGACGAGCTGCCGCGGCTCGATGCCACGTGCGGCGGCGGCCTCGGCGAGCGAGCCGACCGGGCCGTGCCGCGTGACCTCGTACGCGATCCCGGTGGCCTCCACGGCCGCGACTGCGCGCTCCTCGCTCACGCCACGAGCGTACGCAACGCCCGGAACTCTCAACACAAGTTGAGCCGGCTCACAGCGTTCCCATACCCATCCGGACTTGAGTCGAGGACAGGACTCAATGAGGAGCACGACATGAACGATCAGCCAGAACCCAACCCAGAGCCGCAACCTCAGCCGCAGACGCACGCCCGTACGCACCGACGCCCGGGCCGGGCCGGCATCGCCGCCATGGCCGGCGCCGCGATCCTCGGCGCCTCGGGACTCGCGTACGCCGCGCAGACGGACGACTCCCCGACGACCACCGCCTCGACCCAGGCCCAGCTGCCGAGCGAGAACCGGACGAGCCGGGACCTCCCGGTGCTCCCGCTCGACCCCCAGGCCAGGTCGTTGGAGGACCGGGCCGGCACCAGGGACGCCACGGCTGCGGAGGAGGCGGGACTGGTCTACATCAACACGGCCGTCGGCTACGGGGCGGGCCAGGCCGCCGGCACCGGGATGATCCTGACATCGGACGGCGAGATCCTCACGAACCACCACGTCGTCAAGGGCGCCACCGCGATCACGGTCGAGGTCGTGTCGACCGGGAAGACGTACCGGGCGGCGGTCGTCGGCTACGACGCGACGCACGACGTCGCCGTGCTGCAGCTGCAGAACGCCTCCGGACTCACGACGATCAAGCCCGACACCTCCGGCGACGTGCAGGTCGGCGACAAGGTCACCGGCGTGGGCAACGCGAATGGCGACGGCGGCGCGGCGAGCGCGGCAGCCGGCACCGTGGCGGCGCTGAACCAGTCGATCACGGTCCAGTCCGAGGCCGGCGGCACGTCGGAGCGGCTCAGCGGGTTGATCCAGGTCTCCGCCGACATCATCGCCGGTGACTCCGGCGGCGCGCTGTACGACAGCGACGGCGAGGTCATCGGCATGAACACGGCCGCGTCGAGCGGCACGGCCGACGTCACGGGGTACGCCGTGCCGATCGCGCAGGCGCTGACGATCGCCGAGCAGATCGGCAACGGTGACGAGAGCGGCACGGTGCACATCGGGTCCACCGGATTCCTCGGCGTTCAGATGGCCCAGTCGGCGTACGGCCAGTCCGACGGCGCGCTCGTGGCCGGTACGGTCGACGGATCGGCGGCCGAGTCCGCGGGCATCACCCGGGGCAGCACGATCACGGAGTTCAACGGCTCACGGATCACCACGGCCGCCCAGCTGTCGAAGGCAGTCGCCGCTGTCGATGCCGGGAAGTCGGTGAGCGTGTCCTGGACCGACACGTCCGGCACGAGCCACACCGCGACGGTCACGCTGAAGGAAGGTCCGATCGGCTGACGAGGAGCCGTCGGCGAAGGGTCGGTAGCCTGAACGCGTGACCGAGACCCTCCGCGACGGCGACCTCGTGCTCCAGCCCACGTCGGGCTCCGAGGAGTTCACCGGCTTCGCGATCATGCTCGACGGTGAGCGAGTCGGCACCGTCGCACTGCGCGGCGAGGACGCGCGTACGGCGTCGATCCGCTGGAACGCCGGCACCGACAACATCCCCGTCGCCGTCCGGGCGCTCCGCCTCGCGCTGGCGTACGCGTTCGACGACCTCGGCATGACGCGGGTCGAGGCCCGGATCCCGCTCGAGCGGCTCGGCGATGTCCGCGCGGCGTCGATCGCCGGCATGCGGCGCGAAGGCGTCCTCCGGGGCGCCGGCAACGATCCGGACCGGGCCCTGCTCGCCCGGATCGTCGGCGACCCGGAGCCGCACAGCCGTGACGGGTTCATCGCGATCCTCAACGCCGGGCTGCCGACCAAGCGGGTCATCAGCCAGGGCCTGCTGCGCGACGAGCGTGGCCGGGTGCTGCTGTGCGAGCTGACCTACAAGCAGGAGTGGGACCTGCCCGGCGGGGTCGTCGAGGTGGGCGAGGCGCCGTCGATCGGGCTCGTCCGCGAGCTGGAGGAGGAGCTCGGCATCAAGGTCGAGGTGCGCGACCTCATCACGGTCAACTGGCTGCCGGCCTGGCGCGGCTGGGACGACGCCTGCATCTTCCTGTTCGACCTCGGGGTCGTCGACAGCTCGATCACCGACGACATGACCCTGCAGAGGACCGAGATCAAGTCCGTACGGTGGTGCGACGCGGAGACCGTACGCGCGAATGCCGCCGCCGCGGCAATCGAGCTGCTCGAGGCGGTCGAGGCCGGATCGCTGCCGACCTACCGCGAAGCCCCCAAGGCCGCCGAGTAGTCCCCCGCCCCCGCTGGGAGTGACACATTGCAGGTTCGCTTCGGCGTGTCGCCTGCACTTCGTCACGCTCAGCGGGGGTTTGGGGCATGACAAAGGCCCGGGAGCAAGCTCCCGGGCCTTCGCTACTGATCTAGATCAAATGATCTAAGAAATCAGAGGGGACGGATGTTCGTCGCCTGCAGGCCCTTCTGGCCCTGCTCGACGTCAAACTCGACCTTCTGGTTCTCGTCCAGCGAGCGGTAGCCGCTCGTGGCGATGGCGCTGAAGTGCGCGAAAACGTCTTCGCTGCCGTCGTCGGGGGCGATGAATCCAAAGCCCTTGTCAGCGTTGAACCACTTGACGGTTCCTGTAGCCATGTTTGTTTCTCCTCTTTGGCGAGTGCCGCTCACGCCTTTCGCGAGCGACTGTCGCGACACACAT
>NZ_JAKFCB010000207.1:0-7977 GCF_036676885.1 Aeromicrobium sp. | reverse complement strand
TAGGACAGGTCCTTGCGGAGCTTGGCCGGGTTGACGCCGGCGTTCTCGGCGAGGTCGTTGGAGGAACACGTCGCGACACCCTGCTCGGCCAGCGCGTTGAGCGCGCGCAGGTAGACCGGCAGCCGGGCGACGGTGGCATCAGGGATGCCACGAGCGCTTCCGTCCGCGAGGGGGGTGCGAAGTATGGTCACGGTGCTCCTGCACTGCACGGCCGGGGATTATCCCTGTCGGGACTGGCGCGCGATGCGCACTCAGTTTAAGAGTTTGTGAACGTGTTAACAAAATCGTGAGGCCGAGCGACCTCTGCGAGCGAGCGCCGAACCAGGTTGAGCGTGCCGCGGCGGAGCCGCCATGTGTCGAAACCACGCGAGCCGAGTGACCTACGTCACTTGCAGAGCGATGGCATATGTCACATGCGCTTGCGCCTCAGGGAGTACGCGCGAGCGCCTTCCGCAGGCGTACCGGATCGACCCGCCAGAAGTCGTGCTGTGCCCCGTCGACGAACGTGACGGGCACCTGCTCGGTGAACCGCGAC
Organism: Aeromicrobium sp.; assembly: GCF_036676885.1. Classification (GTDB taxonomy): domain Bacteria; phylum Actinomycetota; class Actinomycetes; order Propionibacteriales; family Nocardioidaceae; genus Aeromicrobium. The sequence continues at coordinate 7,442 of NZ_JAKFCB010000207.1, read as the reverse complement.
GTCAGGTCGTCGTCGGTCGTGATGTCGACCCGGGCCCAGGAGTCACCCGTCTCGGCACAGATCTCGGCGACCAGCGCCTCGGCGACCTCGCACAGGTGGCAACCGGGACGGGAGTAGACGACGACCCGGGCATCGCCGGAGTGGGCGATCGTCACGGTGCGTCGAGGCCGAGGGTCTCGCTGCGGGCGAGCGCGCGCAGCCGGCCCTTGGCGACCTTGCCGGTCGCGGAGTGCGGCAGGCCCTGCACGACCACGACGCGCGCGGGCTGCTTGAACCGGGCCAGGCGTGTACGGCAGTGGGCCTCGACCGCCTCGATGATCGTGTTCTCGTCGGCGTCGGTGTCCTCGGGAACGACGAACGCCACGACGGCCTCGCCGGTCTCCTCGTCGGGCAGGCCGACGACCGCGACCTGCGTGACGCCGGGCACCTCCGCGATGACGTCCTCGACCTCGAACGGGTAGACGTTGAACCCCGAGACGATGACCAGCTCGCGGAGCCGGTCGACGAGCGTCAGGTCGCCGTCCTCGTCGAGGAAGCCGATGTCACCGGTGGGGTACCAGCCGTCGTCACGCGGGCCGTCGACCCCGTCTGGCCAGTAGCCGGAGAAGAGATTGTCACCCCTGACCCAGATCTCGGCCGGGTCGCCCGGGTGCGCGTCTTCGCCATTGGCATCGACGATGCGGAGCTCGATGCCGGGCAGCGGCCGGCCGACCGAGCCGGGCTTGGGCGGCGTGCCCTCGTCGCGGGGCGAGCCGAACGTCGTCGCGATGACCGGTGCGGTCTCGGTGAGCCCATATCCCTGCTCGATGTGCTTGCCGGACGAGGCGAGGAACGTCTCGGCGAGCTCGGCGTCCAGGGCCGAGGCGCCGGAGAGGATCGTCGTCACGCGTGCGAGCTTGTCGCGCAGGTCGTCGCGTCCGGCCCAGGCCGCCACGACGGGCGGCGCCAGCGGGATGTTCGTGACACCCTCGGCGGCGATCTGGTCGAGCAGGCCACCGGGATCGAACCCGTCGACCAGGAGGACGCGGGCCCTTTGGCGTACGGCCTGGCCCAGCACGCAGTTGAGGCCGTAGATGTGGAACATCGGCAGCAGTCCCAGGCACACGTCGTCCGACGTCATCGCCGGCGGGTCGAGCTGCGCGACCTGCTCGATGTTGGCGATCAACGCGCGGTGCGTCAGCATGGCGCCACGCGGCTTGCCGCTGGTGCCGGACGTGTAGAGCACGACGGCAAGAGCCTCGGTGTCGGCAGGTGCCGCGGGCTCCGTGCCGGCCGCGTCGGCGAGGAACGCCTCGAATGCCGTCTCGCTCTGCTGCGGCTCGACGCCGTCGACGATCACGCTGACCTGGTGGTCGTCCGTCACCGCCTCGCGGACCTGGGTGATGCCGGCCTCGTCGCACAGCACGACCCGAGCCAGCGAGTCGGCCAGCATGCGCCCGATCTCACGGGTCGTCGATCGTGGGTTGATCGGCACCGCGACCATGCCGCCGCGCAGGATGCCGAAGTAGGCGATCGGCAGGTCGATGCGGTTGGCCATGACGACCGCGACCCGCTGCCCGGCCACGAGCCCGCGAGCGGAGAGACCACGTGCCACCGCAGTTGCGGCATCGTCGAGCTGGCGCCAGGTGACCTCGCGCCGTTCGGCTCGGTGCTCGACCAATGCGACGCCGTCGGGATCGGTGGACGCAGCGTCGCGGAGGAAGTCGCTGACATTGACTGTCACGCCTCCGAGTCAACCACACGTCGCAGACCACGGAGGGCGTTAGTCTCGGTTACATGCCACGGGACGCTCGACCCGATCAACCCCGCAATCTGCGGTCGCGTTCCGTGCTGTCCGGACAGGCCGCCGCCTCGGCCGCAGAGGTCGAGAATGCGCTGACGACAGAGCCCGACGCCACGGCCGCGGCATTCTTCGACGTCGACAACACGATCATGCAGGGCGCCTCGATCTTCCACCTCGCCCGGGGACTGCACCGACGCAAGTTCTTCACGACCAAGGACATCCTCAAGGCGACCTGGCAGCAGCTCTACTTCCGCCTTGCGGGGGTCGAGGATCCCGAGCACATCGCCAACGCCCGAGCATCGGCGCTCGCATTCATCGCCGGGCACAAGGTCAGCGAGCTGGAGGAGATCGGCGAGGAGATCTTCGACGAGCACATGGCGCACAAGATCTGGCCCGGCACCCGCGCGATCGCCCAGTGGCACCTCGATCGTGGTCAACGCGTGTGGCTCGTGACCGCAGCACCGATCGAGATCGCCAATGTCATCGCACGACGCCTGGGCCTGACCGGCGCCCTCGGCACCGTGTCGGAGCATGTTGACGGCGTCTACACCGGCGAGCTCGTCGGCGAGATGCTGCACGGCGAGGGCAAGGCCGCCGCAGTCCGGGAGATCGCCGAGCGAGAGGGCCTCGTGCTCGAGGACTGCTACGCCTACTCCGACTCCAGCAACGACCTGCCGATGCTGTCGCTCGTGGGACATCCCTGCGCCGTCAATCCCGACTCGACGCTCCGCGCGCACGCCAGGGCCAACGGCTGGCGCATTCGCGACTACCGCACCGGACGCAAGGTGGCACTGGTCGGCGGGAAGGGCGTCATGGCGGCCGTCGCGGCAGGCGGCGCGTGGCGTGTGCTGCGTCACAGAAAAACCCGAAGAAACTGACAGTTACTCCCCTCCGGGTTAGTATTTCGGGGAACAGGGAGGGCCTGTGAGGGACACCACAAGTCGATTGCGCGTCGCGTTGTCACTCGCACTTGCGACCCCTGATGACCGCTCACTTCTGATCGCCCTTTCGGTCGCGGATTCGCCGGCGTACGCACCCTCCACCGGCTCATCGAGTCCCAGCGACGACAACGATCCCGAGGCGACCCGCCTGCGCGCGCTCGTCGACCTCGCCAAGGAGGGCGACGCCGAGGCGTTCGGCCAGCTCTACGACCACTACGTCTCGGGAGTCTTCCGGTTCGTCTACTACCGGGTCGGGTCGCAACAGCTCGCGGAGGATCTCACGAGCGAGACGTTCGTCCGCGGCCTCCGGGCGATCCAGCGGTTCAACTGGCAGGGCAAGGACTTCGGCGCCTGGCTGACCACGATCGCCCGCAACCTCGTCGCCGATCACTTCAAGTCCAGCAGGGCCCGGCTCGAGATCGTCGCCGAGACGATCCCGGAGGGCAAGGCCATCGTCGCCAGCCCGGAGCAGGAAGTCCTGGCGCTGATCTCCAACGAGATGCTGTTCGAGGCGGTCAACGCGCTGCCCAACGAGCAGCGCGACTGCATCCTCATGCGGTTCATCCAGGGTTTGTCGATCGCCCAGACGGCTGCGGCGCTCGGCCGCAGCGAGGGCGCCATCAAGCAGCTCCAGCTGCGGGCGGTTCGCAGTCTTGCCAAGACGATGCCGGAGGACGCGCGATGAAGACCACCGGCACCTTTGTCCTGTCATTTCCACGTAACCTGCGGGCAACCGAGGTCGTTGTACCTCGTGGCACATCCACCGCAGTGAGGAACCCATCATGATCGGCCGTCGCTTCCACGACGACGCCCAGTCCTTCGAGGAGGCTTGGAGCGGCCGCCACACACCCGACGATGAGCACATCGCCGAGCTGGTGCGCTTCGCCGAGGCTCTCTGCGAAGCCGCGGTCGCCGAGCCCTCGCCGATGTTCCGCGACTCACTGCGCAGCCGGCTCATGGTCGAGGCCGAGACCGTCCTCGTTCCGATGCCGGCCACGACCCGCCCCGCCCCTGTCCGCGAGACCCACCCCGTACGTCGCCGGGTTGCCGGCCTCACCGCGGCCATGGTCGCCTGCGCCGGAGTTGTCGGCATCGTGGCCTCCAGCGCGTCCGCGGTTCCCGGCGAGATGCTCTACCCGGTCAAGCGCACGGTCGAGTCGGTCGAGCTCACACTGCACCGCGATGACGCCTCACGCGGCTCGTTCCAGCTCCGCCAGGCCTCCGAGCGTCTGGCCGAGGCTCGTGAGCTCAGCGCCAAGTCCGGTTCCACAGACCTCATCGCCAAGACCCTCGAGGACTTCTCGTCGCAGGCCGAGTCCGGCTCGACCTCGCTCTTCAGCGACTTCACCGGCAACGGCGAGAAGAAGTCGATCCGCGTGGTCAACGACTTCGCGATCGAGTCCACCGCCGGCCTCTCGGCGCTGTCGTCGCAGCTGCCGCCAGGAGCTGCCGACTCGTTCGAGGCTGCAACAGCCACCATCAGCGACCTGGCGATCCAGGCATCCTCGCTGTGCAGCGCGTGCACCACGGGCGACCTCCAGAAGCTCGCCTCATCGGTCACCGCCCTGACGGCGGGCGCCACGGGCAGCTCGGACTCGACCGGCAGCAAGCCCAGCACGTCGTCGGACAAGGACGACTCGACGCCTGGCCCAGGTGCCACGACAGCCGCGCCCACGGAGAAGCCGATCGTGGCGCTGCCGCTGCCGACGACGTCGCCGACCACCGAGTCACCGTCGCTGAGCGACCTCACGGACCCCGTCGTCGGAGCGGTGCTCGGCGACGAGAACCAAGAAGGTCTAATCCCCGGCCTGCTCAACGGACTGCTGGGCACTCAGTAAGCCCCGGTTGTCGTCCCGCGTTGGGCGGTCAGCTCACCATTGCCTCGCAGCTGGCGCCTGCGGCGTTCGGCCGCAGACGGCGTCAGCCTCAGAAGAACGCGTTGCCCCGGTCCACCAGCAGGCCGTAGAGCGTCTGCTGGATCGTCTCGCGCACCTGGTCGGTCACGTTGAACAGCAGCATGGGGTCGTCGGCCGCCTCAGGGTCGTAGGCATCCGTGCGGATCGGCTCGCCGAACTCGATGATCCACTTGCTGGGCAGCGGGATCATGCCGAGCGGGCCGAGCAGCGGGAAGAACGGCGTGATCGGCAGGTAGGGCAGCCCGAGCAGCCGGGCCAGTGAGGGGACGTTGCCGACGAGCGGGTAGATCTCCTCGGCACCGACGATCGATACCGGCACGATCGGGACCTGCGCGCGCATCGCGGACGAGACGAAGCCGCCCCGCCCGAACCGCTGGAGCTTGTAGCGCTCGGCGAACGGCTTGCCGATGCCCTTGAAGCCTTCGGGCCACACGCCCGCGAGCTCGCCGGTCGTGAGGAGCCGCTCGGCGTCCTCGGTGCAGGCCAGCGTCGCGCCGACCTTGCGGGCGATCTGCCCGACGAACGGCAGCGAGAACACCAGGTCGGCACCCAGGGGCCGCAGGTTGCGTCCGGAGTACTTCTTGACGGCGTAGCCCGTGATGAGCCCATCGATCGGAACCGTGCCCGAATGGTTGGCGACCAGCAGCGCGCCGCCCTCGGCCGGGATGTTCTCGACGCCACGGACCTCGAGGCGGAACCACTTCTCGGCCAGCGGCTCGATCGCGGCGGTCAGGACCTCGGTGATCTGTGGGTCGAAGCCGAACTCGTCGACCTCGTAGTCGCCGCTCATGCGCTTGCGGATCGTGGCGAGCAGCGTCGCGACGCGCGCTTCCCAGTCGCTGCCGAGCACGCGCTGTGCGGCCTGGATCACGGCGACCACGATCTCGTCGAGCGGGATGCCGGCCGACAACGGCGCAGCGCCGGCGGTGCGCGTACGCTTCGCGGCTTCCTCGGCGGCCGCAGCAGCGGCGGCGGCCGCGTCCTCGTCGGTCACGGCCCGCAGCCGGGGCTTGTCGCGCGGCGGAGCCGCGGCCTTCGGCGGCGCCGTGGTGGCGCCCGCAGGCTTCTTCGTCGCGGCGGACTTCTTGGCGGCTGTGGCCTTCTTGGGCGCCGAGGGCTGCGCAGTCTTGGGCTTCGCCTTGGTGACCGGCTTCTTGGCGGGAGGAGAGCCGGCCAGCGCCCGGGCCGCGGCCGAGGGCGAGGTCTGGCGGTTGCCGCGACCGGCCTTGCCGGCCGATCCGATGGTCTTGCGCTCGTCGGTCATGCGCGTACCCCCACCGCTGACATGATGCCGGGCCTCAGCGAGTTCCGGAACTCGTCGAACGTCTCGAGCGACGTGCGGGTCAGCTCGTAGCCGAAGATGTCCCGCAGGGCCGAGGTGTCGACGACCCGGCCGTACGTCAGCAGCCGGTGCAGGTCGGGTGGGATGTCGGAACCGGCCGCACGCAGCACCCGGCGTGCCGCAGCGGCGAAGCCGACCGGCGGCAGGGGGATGACCGGGCGGCCGAGCCGGCGGGCGGCCTGGCTCAGCAGCACGACGCCGTCGCCGGCGAGGTTGAACGTGCCCGGCCGGTCCTTGAGGATCGCCTGCTCGAGGACGGCGAACACATCGCGGAGGTCGGCGAACTGCAGCCGGGGATCGAAGCCCATGACCGCGGGCAGCACCGGGCTGGAGAAGTAGGTGGCCAGCGGGGTCTCGATCGACGGGTGCAGGATCTGTGCCGCCCGCAGCGTCGTGATGATGACCTCGGGACGACGCCGGGCGAACCCGCGAACGTACGACTCGACCTCGACGATGTCCTTGGGGAACCCGCTGCGCACTCCGTCGCGGGCGAGCAGCGACTCGGTGAACATCGCCGGGTCGCGCGGCGACGAGCCGTAGACCGCGGTCGAGGAGCCGAGCACGAACTTGGTGACGGTGGACGAGCGCTGGCAGGCGGCCAGGAGCTGCATCGTCCCGATGACGTTGAGCTCCTTGGCGCCGCCGGACCGGCCGCGCTTGGGCGGGTTGACGTCGAGGTGGACGACGGTGTCAACGTCCTCGACGGCGATGACCTTGCCGACGACCGGGGTCCGGATGTCGGCGCGGACGAACTTCACGCCACCGAGGTCACCCGGCGGCAGCATCGTGTCGATGCCGACGACCTTGCTGATGCCCGATGCCTCGCCAAGGTCCGCGAGTCGGCGCGCGAAGAGCGACGCAAACGATCCCGCGACACCGGTGACGAGGACAGACCGGGCCATGGAGGGTTACTTACCCAGACGACGACGCTGAACTCGGGTGCGCTTGAGCATCTTGCGGTGCTTCTTCTTCGACATCCGCTTGCGACGCTTCTTGATGACTGAACCCACGGGTCACAACTCAATTCTTGTTGGCCACGCGACGTGGCTGGTGCCTGAGACTGGTGGCCATTCCGGGGTTCGCACACCGTCGCGTGACGAGGCTGCGGCCCCGGTACTGGCTGCGAACAGCCTACACGTCAGCATCGGTCGGGATTTTCCCCGACCATGCACGCGCTGGGAGCGGCGATCGTACGTGCGGCGCGTCGTCAACCGGCCTGGAAGTAGGACTTGCCGAGGAACTCTTCGACAGCGTGCTCGGGCACTCGGAAGGAGCGCCCCACACGGACGGCTTCGAGCTCGCCTGAGTGGACGAGACGGTAGACCGTCATCTTCGAGACCCGCATCTGAGCCGCCACTTCCGCGACGGTCAAGAACGTCGGTCCGGATGCCATGTCACCACCTGCTTCCTGAGGGGCACGCGCGCTCTCCGGCTTCCCCACCGGAGAAACAGCGCGCGTG
>NZ_JAKFCB010000206.1:0-4713 GCF_036676885.1 Aeromicrobium sp. | reverse complement strand
CGGCACCGCCGCGATGGCCACGCTCGAGGCCACGACGGCCCCCGAGGTCAAGCAGCTCCTCGTCGACACCCGCGGCACCGGCACCTGGGTCGGCGCGGGCAGCGCCAAGGGCGGCATGGCCTCGGGCCGCAGCCAGCTCGGCGCCGACATCCACGAGATCGACAACACCGCGTCCCGCACGGGCCGCCTGCTCGACGAGGTGGCTGGTGACGCCGAGGCGGTCGCCGCACGCCGCGACGAGATCATCGAGGCACTCAACCGCACCGCCAAGCCGTACTTCGGCGACGTCGAGACCATGACGTACGCCCAGTGGCTGCGTCGCTACGTCGAGCTGTCCGGCACGCCCGAGTGGCTCGACGTCACGATCCGCGACCGCTTCCACGCGATGCTGCAGCGCGCCGAGGCCCGCCTGAACCCGGCCGACCGCGGCACGATCCCGACCCTCTTCGCCGACGCTTCCCTGGTCGACGACGGACCGCAGGCTCTTGCCACGCTCGTCGAGGCCTACCCGGCCGCCGAAAGCGTCACCTTGCACCCGGGCGATGTGCTGTTCTTCATCGAGCAGTGCAGGACGCCGGGCAAGCCGGTCAACTTCGTGCCGGTGCTCGACCAGGACGTACGCCGTTGGTGGCGCTCGGACTCGCTGTGGCAGGCGCACGACCCGCGCTACGCCGCCGACGAGGTCTGCATCATCCCCGGCACGGTCTCCGTCGCCGGCATCGACCGCGTCGACGAGCCGGTCGCCGAGCTGCTGCGCCGCTTCGAGGACGCCACGATCGACGGGCTCCTCGCCTCCGGCCGGGCCGCCCAGCGCGTCACGGGCCGCCGTCGCGTCGAGGGAGCCGGTGACGTCCTCTCGCTCGTGCTCGCCGCCCCCGACCTCGTGTGGGCCGGCCGTACGGTTCGCAACCCCGTCCACCGCCTCGGCGCCGAATGGGTCATCGTCGACCCGCAGCGCGCCGAGCACCCCGAGACCGGCGCCGCGCTCGTCGCGATCGACGGTCGTACCGCCGAGCTGCAGGTGCCGCTGGCGCGTCCGCTCTCGCTGCGCATCACGGTCGACGACGCGGTGCTCGCCGGTGCGGCTCCGGTCGTGTCGACCGAGGTCGCCGCGTCCGCGATGTCCTCGCTCGTTGCCGGCGCTGCCGGCGGCGACGTCCCGCCCGTGACGAACGGCCGCGCGTCGGTCAACGTCGACTGGGACCCGGACCTGATCGCCGATCACGCCGGCGTCACCGGTGCGCACACGCCGGTCCACCCGGTTCCCGACGTGCTCGTCGGGCTCGCGTGGCCGTCGGTCTTCGCCGTGCTCGGTGAGGCCACCCACCACGGCATCCCCGTCATCGAGGGCATGCTCGACCTGGTCCACCTCGACCACGCGATCGCCCTGACCGGCACCCTGCCGGTCTCCCCGTCCGCGCTCACGATCTCCTCGGTGGTCGAGTCGGTCGAGGACACCGGCTTCGGCCGCGTCGTCGCGGTCGACGTCACGATCTCCTCCGCCACCGGCGAGGTCGCGACGCTGCGTGAGCGCTTCGCGATCCGCGGACGCACCGGCGCCGGCGAGCTCGCCGACCCGGCACGCGCCGGCGGCGCGATCGGTGACGACGTCAAGGACACCCCGCGCAAGTCGCGCGGTGCCGCGACCCTGACCGCCCCCACCGACCTGCGTGGCTTCGCCGCCGTGACGGGCGACCACAACCCGATCCACACCAGCGTCGCCGCTGCCCGCCTCGCCGGCCTCGGCGCGCCGATCGTGCACGGCATGTGGGTCTCCGCCGCCGCACAGCAGGTGCTGTCGGGCCGCCGCATCACGGGCTGGACGACGCGTTTCCTGGCGCCGGTACGCCCCGGCGTGACGGTCGACGTCAAGGCCGACCGCATCGGCCTCGACAACGGTGCCGAGCTCGTCGACATCACCTGCCGCGCCGAGGGCGAGGTCGTCATGTCGGCGACCGCACGCCTCGAGGCGCCCCGCACGGCGTACGCGTTCCCGGGCCAGGGCATCCAGCACCAGGGCATGGGCATGGCGGCGTACCAGCGCTCCAAGGCCGCCCGCGAGATCTGGGACCGTGCTGACGCGCACACCCGCAAGGCGCTCGGCTTCTCGATCCTCACGGTCGTCCGCGACAACCCGACGGTCCTCGTGACCGACGGTGTGACGCACAAGCACCCCGACGGTGTGCTGTTCCTGACCCAGTTCACACAGGTCGCCATGGCGGTGCTCGGCGCCGCCCAGATGGCCGAGCTGCGCGAATCCGGTGGATTCGTCGAGGGCTCGATCCTCGCCGGTCACTCGGTCGGCGAGTACAACGCGCTCGCCGCCGTCTCGGGCGTCATCCCGCTCGAGGCCGTCGTCGAGGTCGTGTTCCAGCGCGGCTCGGTCATGCACACGCTCGTGCCCCGCGACGCCGAGGGCCGCAGCAACTACCGGCTCGCCGCGATCCGCCCCGCGCAGATCGGGCTCAACGACGACAACGTCACGGCATACGTGGACCGCATCGCCGAGGAGTCCGGCGAGTTCCTGCAGATCGTCAACTACAACCTGCGCGACTCGCAGTACGCGATCGCCGGCACGGTTCGTGGCCTCGAGGTCCTCGAGGCTGACATCACGCGCCGCCGGGCGGAGTTCGGCGGCAAGGCCGCGTACATCCTGGTGCCCGGCATCGACGTGCCGTTCCACTCCACGGTGCTGCGCGACGGCGTCCCGGACTTCCGCGACCGCCTCACCGAGCTGCTGCCGACGACGATCGACCCCGCGATCCTCGCGGGCCGGTACGTCCCCAACCTGGTGCCGAAGCCGTTCTCGCTCGACCGGGCGTTCCTGCAGGAGATCGCCGATCTCGTGCCCTCGGAGCCGCTCAACGCGGTGCTCGCAGACTTCGCGACCTGGTCGGCCAAGCCCGGCGAGCTGTGCCGCGTCGTGCTGATCGAGCTGCTCGCCTGGCAGTTCGCCAGCCCCGTGCGCTGGATCGAGACGCAGGACCTGCTGTTCGGCGACCTCGGTGTCGAGCGCTTCATCGAGGTCGGCGTGGGCCAGGCCCCCACGGTGGCCAACCTCGCGTCCTCGACCCTCAAGCTCCCGGGCCGCTTCGGCGGACCCGTCGAGGTGCTCAACTTCGAGCGCGACAGCGCTGCGGTCTTCTCGACCGACGAGGAGATCGTCATCGAGGAGGACGAGGACGTCGCACCCGCTGAGGCCTCGGCCCCGGAGGCTGCTGCGGCCGCCGCACCCGCTGCCGCTCCGGCCACCTCGAGTGGCCCGCGCCCGGCGGACCTGACGTTCGACGCCGCCGACGCCACGACGGTCCTGATCGCCTGGTGGACCAAGATGCGCCTCGACCAGATCGGCGCCGCCGACACGATCGAGTCGCTGTGCGACGGTGCGTCCTCGCGCCGCAACCAGCTGCTGGTCGACCTCGGCGGCGAGCTCGGGCTCGGCGCGATCGACGGGGCCGCTGACGCGGACCTGCCGACGCTGTCCGGTCAGGTCAAGGGCCTGGCCCGCGGCTACAAGCCGTTCGGCCCCGTGCTCACCGAAGCCCTCGGCGATCACCTCAAGAAGGTGTTCGGCCCGACCGGCAAGCGCCAGTCGGCCGTCGCCGAGCGCGTCTCCGACGTCTGGCAGCTCGGACCGGGCTGGGCGAGTCACGCACTCGTCGAGCTCGCGCTCTCGAGCCGTGAGGGCTCGAGCGTCCGCGGCGGTGAGTACGGCTCGCTGAGCGGTCTCGCCTCCGGCGCCGACGTCGACGCCGCGATCGATGCCAGCGTGCAGGCTGTCGCCGCGCGCCACGGCGTCAGCGTCGACCTGCCGTCCACTGGTGGGGGAGAGGGCGCCACGATCGATGCGGCCGCCCTCGGCGAGTTCACCGCACAGATCACCGGCCCCGACGGTGTCCTGGCGTCATCGGCCCGTCTGGTCCTGGACCAGCTGGGACTCAATGACGTACCGGCTGTCGTCGAGACGGACGAGGCCGAGGCCGAGATCCTGGCCCGCGTCGAGACCGAGCTGGGCAGCGACTGGGCCAAGCTCACCGCCCCGGCGTTCGACCCGCTCAAGGCCGTCCTGCTGGACGACCGCTGGGCCAGCGCCCGCGAGGATCTCGCCCGCATCGCCGCAGGCGAGACCGTCGAGGCCAGCTTCGTCGGCGCCGGCAAGGTCGTTGCGGCGCAGGCTCGTTGGTACGCAACGCACTCCGACCCCCGGCTCTCCGAGCGCTTCACGCAGATCGCCGAGGACGCCCTCAGCCCGACGGACCAGACCTGGTCCGGCGAGCTCGCGGTCGTGACCGGCGCCAGCCAGGGGTCCATCGCCGCTGGTGTCACCGGCAAGCTGCTCGCCGGTGGTGCGACCGTCGTCGCGACGACCTCGGGCCTCGACCCGAAGCGTCTCGCGTTCTACAAGGAGCTCTACCGCACCCACGCGGTTGCCGGAGCAGCCCTGTGGATCGTCCCGGCCAACATGGCGTCGTACGCCGACGTCGACGCGCTGACGAGCTGGATCAGCAGCGAGCAGACCCAGACGCGTGCGGGTGTCACGACGGTTTCGAAGCCGGCCATGACGCCGACGCTGCTGTTCCCGTTCGCCGCTGGCCGCGTCGCCGGTGACCTCACCGACGCCGGCAGCCGCACCGAGATCGACATGCGCATCCTGCTGTGGTCCGTCGAGCGCCTGATCGGGCAGCTCTCGGCCAACATCCAGGACCGCGACCT
>NZ_JAKFCB010000205.1:0-4314 GCF_036676885.1 Aeromicrobium sp. | reverse complement strand
TTTCGTGAACACGCAGAATGACGAGGGAAACATGAAGATCCGCAAAGCCACCATGGCACTGGGAACCTTGGTCCTGGCTTCCGGCACATCGATCGGCTTCGCCGGTAGCGCCAGCGCTGCTCCGGTGAGCCTCGTCACGGCGGACAGCTGCATCGACGACAGCGCTGACACCAGCGCAGACACGGACGCGGACGCCGACACCAGCGCCGACACGGATGCAGATGCCGACGCTGACGCCGACACGGATGCCGACTCCATCTCGGCGGACGCCGACAGCCAGCAGATCGACGGCCAGCTCGTGACCCTCATCGAGGGTGTGGCGGTCTCCGCGCCCAACGCCATCGAATCGGCCGGCGTCCTTACCACGGGCACCCAGACCGACGGCGAGCTCGTCACGACCAACACCGACGTCGAGGCGATCTCGAGCACCAACTCGACCGTCGCCGACGGTGTCCTCGCGACCAGCACCCAGACCGACGGCAACCTGGCCATCGGTGACGACGGCCCCGCGCTCGACATCGACGCGATCTCCGCGACCAACTCGATCGCCACGGACGTCGGTGCCAACGAGAGCGGCACCATCGCGACCGGCACCGAGACGGACGGCGAGCTCGTGACGTCCAACACCGACATCGACGCGGTCGCGGCGACCAACTCAGCTGCGCTCGACGGCATCCTCGCGACGAGCACGACCGGCACCGAGACCGACGGCGAGGTCGCGGCAGGCCTCGACCTCGACGCGGTCGCGGCAACCAACTCGGTCGCTGTTGACGTCGACGGCACGACCGGGCTCGAGGCCGTCACCGGCACGCAGACCAGCGGTGAGCTCGTCACCTCCAACGTCGACATCGACGCGGTTGCTTCGACCAACTCGGTCGGCATCGAGGGCATCCAGGCCGTGACCAGCACGACCGGCGAAGATGTCGATGGTGAAGTCGTCGCCGGCCTCGACGTCGACGCCGTTGCCGCCAACAACTCGGTGGGTGTCGAGGGCATCGAGGCCGTCACCGGCGAAACCGCCACGACGACCGATGGAGAGCTCGTCGAGTCCAACCTCGACATCGACGCGGTGGCCAGCCCCAACTCGGTCGGCGTCGCGGGTCTCCTCGCGACCGGCACGGAGGTCGATGGCCAGGCGCTCGCCGCACTCGACGTCGACGCGGTCGCCAGCACCAACTCCATCACCGGCGACACGGACATCGACGCAGTTGCCGTCGAAGGAGCGCTCGATGGCGTCCTGACGACGGGCCTCACCGGCACGAGCACGACGAGCGTCCTGAGTGCGACCCAGTTCAAGGCCGCCTCGGCGGACTGCGACGACGACGCTCTGCCGGACACCGGTGGCTCCAACCTCGGACTTCTTGCGGCCGGCGGAGTCCTCGTCGCTGCGGGTGGCGCGGTCATCTACGGTGCACGCCGCCGCCAGCAGGCCTGAGATCAGACGAGCAACACGAGCCTGACAACTCTGCATCTGACGCTGTCCACGGCTACGCTTCGGCGTAGCCGTGGACAGCGTCTGGCACGTAAGGACACCTGAAGTGGAAGACCCGAAAGCATCGCCGCACGCGACGACGATCCCGCCGATCGGACGACGCCTCGTGATCGTCGCGATCGGAGTCGTGTTCGCGGTTCACACGTTTCTGGTGACGCTGTGGGTCATGCCGCAGAACCCCTACTGGGACGCGGTCGGCCGCGAGAACCTCAGCGAGTACATCAACAACGATGTCTTCCCGTTCGAGCAGTCCTGGTCGGTGTTCGCCCCCATCCCGCGCCGCGGCGGAGAGAACGTCAAGGTCCGTGCCTACTACGGCACGCCGGGCGAGGACGACACCCGGGTGACCAACTGGTTCGACATCACGGCCGACGAGGACCAGCGGATCAAGTACCTCGTCAACCCGTCACGCTTCCACTCCGCGACCCGCCGCCTCGGCGGCAACATCAACTCGACCGTCGGCCAGTTCAACGAGCAGCAGCGACTGGTGATCGGCGGGATCCTCCTTACGTCGCCGCGCAGCGAGCTGGAAAAGCTGCTACTGCGGTACAACACGAAGGGCTTGGCCGGCCGATCGGCCATCAAGCAGTACCTCGACAACGACGAGATGCTGACTCGCTACGGCACGATGTACGCCAACGCGCGGTGGGGCAAGGGCGTCACCGCCGTGGAGTTCCAGGTGGGTCACCGCTCGGTGCCCAACTTCAGCAAGCGCCATGAGATCAACTTCCTCGACGTGCCATTCACCTACTACCGCGTCGGCATTCGCAAGGCCATGCCCGGAAACGCCGACGCGCAGGCCGCCTTCGACGGCTATGTCCGCAAGGCGCCCGCGCCGAAGTCCGAAAAGGGCGGTGAGTAGTCATGTCGCAACCGTCCAACGCCTCTCGGGGACTCGACCTGGTCAACGACTGGTACGACAAGTTCGAGTCATGGCTGCTGACCGACAAGCGCTCGATCTATGGCGCCTCGCTGGCCCGGATCCTCGCCGGCTGCTCGGTCATGGGCATCCTGATCACCAACTTCCGGGTCCGCAACCTGCTGTTCGGCGAGGGCTCGGTCTGGAACAAGCCCCTGCAGGACGGTTCGTTCTACTGGCCGCCGCGGGTCATCGTCGACGGCATGGGCAACACGACGTTCCTGTTCTACTACTTGCTGGTCATCTTCGTCGCGTTGCTGTTCGTGCTCGGCTGGCACACCCGCTTCGTCGGCCCGTTGATGCTGATCGGCCACATCTCGATCATCGAGCGGATCCCGGTCCTCGGCGATCAGGGTGACAACATCCTGCGCGTCGGACTGTTTCTCCTGATGTTCATGCACACCAGTGAGCACTGGTCGCTGGACGCTCGGCGGCGGGCCCGGACCGAGGCGCAGCCGGTCGGCCGGGGAGCCGGCGGCTTCGGCGCCGTGCTCAAGAACCTCTACAACAGCCACCGCGTGCTCCCGCTGTGGCTCACCAATGGCCTCCACAACGTCGTGCTGATCGCCCTCGCGTGGCAGCTCATGATCATCTACTTCTCCGCTGGCATGTTCAAGGTCAAGGGCGAGCTGTGGAGCCACGGAACTGCGCTGTACTACCCGCTGCAGCTGCAGGAGTACAAGCCGTTCCCGTTCCTCACCGATGCGTTCACCCACATCGGGATCGTGGTGGGGACGGCGACGTATGCCGCGGTTGTCGTCCAGCTCCTGTTCAGCCTCGCGTTGATCCACCCGATCTCACGACGGATCGCGATCTTCTGCGCGCTCATGTTCCACCTCTCGATCGCGGTGCTCATGGCGCTGCCGTGGTTCTCGCTGTCGATGATCGCGTTCGACGCGATCTTCGTGAGCACGTCGACATTCATCCTGTTCGACCGGTGGATCCGCGACAAGCTGCGACCGGTTGCCGACCTGTTCTGGGACGTCACGGATCCGATCGTCGACCGGCTGCCAGGTCGGGCCAAAGAACCCAGTCTGGTCGCGCAGAACGCCGACTAGGCGACCGAGGCGGCGACCCGGCGGCCGGACAGCACCAGGGCGATCACGGGCAGCGTCAGCACGGCTGCGGCCGCGTTGAGGGTGCCGTAGCCGCTGAGCGCGACCACGATGCCGGCAAGCAGCCCGCCGAGGGCGCCGGCGAGGTTCATCGAGAGATCGGAGAAGCCCTGCACCACGGGGCGATCGGCGGTGGCCAGCGTCCGCGTCAACATCGCAGCTCCGGCGATGACCGACGCCGACCACCCGATGCCCAGCAGCGTCAGGCCGACGGTGATCTGCACCTCGGAGTGGCCGGACGTCCCCGCGACGAAGACCGCCAGCAACAGGATGGACTGACCCAGCAGGATCGTGCGGTCGGCACCCCAGCGGTCACTCAGGACGCCCATGAGCGGCGACAGGGCGAACATGCCGGCGATGTGCAGGCTGATCGTGAGACCGATGACGTTGAGGCTCGAGCCGTGATCCTTCATGTGGACGGGGGTCAGCGCCATGACGGCCACCATGACGGCGTGCGAAGCGGCGATCGCCAGGATCGCGGTGGCGGTGCGGCCGCGGATGTGCGGAAGCGCTGCGCGGATGCCACGTGCGGCCGGCTTGGCGCCCACGGCATGCACGAGGGGGTCGGGGCGCAGGAACACGACGGTCAGCAGTCCGGCAAGCGCGAAGCCACCGGCCGAGAACAGCATCGGGCCGGCCAGGTCCGGCAGACCGACTGCATCCGCGACCGACGCTCCGGGGCCCGTCAGGTTGGGCCCGATGACTGCGCCGACGGTGGTCGACCAGACGACAAGGGAGAGCGCGAGGCCGACCTGGCCCGGCGCGGCCCGGTCGACGGCGGCGAATCG
>NZ_JAKFCB010000204.1:0-7041 GCF_036676885.1 Aeromicrobium sp. | reverse complement strand
CGATAGCTGGCCATGACGACGCGGCGCCGCGGTGCGTCTAAGTGGGCGGAGTGCCGCAGGTGGCACGCGTCGGACACCTCGCAACGTCTCTCGCGGCTGAAGGTGGAGGGTCAGTCCCAGGTGCGCAACCATTCCAGAGCGCGCTCGGTCGCAACCTGGTGCTGCGGGGGCAAAGTGGTAAGCCGCCCCGCCAGAACTCCCGCGTCGACGAGGCCGGCCTTCAACAGCGCGGCGACAAAGTTCTGGTCCTTCTCACGCAGGGCGCACAGCTTGGCCACGCAGAGGTCTTCGGCGTTCAGGCACCACCCGGTGAACTGCGGATCGCCGGACGGCGCAGCAGTGTTGGTGTTCTGCACCTTGACCAGCCGATCACGCCAGCCCTCCGGAAGCACCGATGTCTCCAGGTCGACGCCGTCGATGCTGTAGCCGTGAAGCTCCTCGAACGGTGAGAACTCTCCTGCCATACCTTCGATGAGGTGCGCGAGCCGAACTGTCTCGGCGTTGTCCTCGGCGATGGGGAGGATGTCGACCTCGATCGACATCGTGGCATCTTCGGGCAGCTGATCCTCGGCGAAGGTGCCGAGGATCGATTGCGATCCGACCACGATCACCTCCGACCGTTCGATGATTTGGCAGGCGGTGCGGATCGCGTGTTCCAGCTGGTCGCGGCGCATCACACGGCCCCGGTCAGCACTTCCATGCGTTCATCTTGCGCGAGCAGCCCGCCCATGGGGGAGACCTCACGCATCTCGATCGACTCCCGATCAAGGCCAGTCAGCACGCGCTGAATACCCAACACGTCACCCGTCTCGACCAGACTCTGCCAGCGCCGGAGGTTCCGTATGTGCGGCTGACCATTGACCCGACCACGAAGCCTCTTGATGTTGCCCTCAATGGTGGGTCGCCACTGTTCGAACGTCGACCGCGTCAGATGAGACGACAACCGGCGATGCAGCTCCCACGACCGACGTTCAGAGCGGTTCAAGTCCGGCTCCACCGGCCGCCGAATCACCTCCAGCCGAAACCCCATACACGACAGCAACCGGTCCAGCTGCTCATCGCTCAGATCCACCTTGCCCGAAACGAACTGACTGATGCTCGGCTGACGCACCCCACTGATCCGTGACAGCTCGGACTGCGTGGTGCCCGTCTTGGACATCACTTTGCGCAGTACCTCGCCACGACCCGTCATAGGCCAACTATAGCAAGCAACACTATAAGCGTGTCCCGAGTCTTGTCCTGTGACAAGAGAAGTGTCAGGGACCCCGCAGCCGAGCTGACCTCGATCTCAGGCAACACTGAGGCAACACGAGACTCCAAAACAGCCAATTACTGTCACAGATGTCCGACAAATCTAGACGACAAAATCACTGCAATATCAATCAAACGCAGCGTTGATCGACACTGTCCCATCCGGCTTGATTTCCACTTTCACGGCGGTAGCACGGGTTCGAATCCCGTTGGGGGTGCCAGTCTCAAACGGCGCCTGACCTGCAGCGACGCTTCCCAGCAACGTGAGCCGCTCCCTCGCTTGGCCTCACTTCCTGGTGGCCGAACGGTCACCCGACGATGACGTACTCCTCGGGCAGGGAGTAACGCTTGGGTTTGGCTGAGAGCGCGAGGGCGGCCCCGACGGTGACGACGCCGACGCGCCCGACGAACATCAAGGTGACGAGCACGAACTGTCCTGCAGGTGGCATGTCGAACGTGATCCCGGTGGAGAGTCCCACGGTCGCGAACGCGGAGATGGATTCGAACAGCAAGGGTTCGAACTCGTAGTCGGTCGCGATCATCATCGCCATGGTCCCGGCCATGACTGCTCCGACGCCCAGCAGGGCAACGGTCAAGGCCTGTCGTTGGACCGTGGCGGGCAGCGCGCGGTGGAAGATGGTCACGGTGGGCTCTCCGCGCAGCTCGTTGAGGATGACGAAGCCCAGCACGAGGAAGGTGCTGACCTTGATTCCGCCGGCGGTGCCGGCGCTGCCCCCGCCGATGAACATCAAGATGTCGGTCAGCATGAGCGTCTCGGGCGTGGCGGCTCCGTAGTCGATGCTGTTGAAGCCGGCGGTTCGGGGCATCACGCCGCCTGTCATGGCCGCGACGAGCTTGCCGCCGAACGACAGTGGGCCCAGCGTGTCGTCGTTGGTCCACTCGGCGAGCCCGAACCCGATGGTGCCGACCAGCAGCAGCAGCACGGTGCCGTAGACCGTGATGCGGGTGTGAATGCTCCACGTCCTCCGGCCTGCGACCAGCTCGGCGACGACAGGGAATCCCAGGCCGCCGACCACGACGGCAGCGCACAACGGCACCATCACCCACGGGTCGTCGACGAACGGGATCAGGCTGTCGGAGTAGAGCGCGAAGCCCGCGTTGTTGAACGCCGATATCGCGTGGAAGACCGCGTGCCAGGCGGCGGTTCCCGCGTCGTCGTCGTACGTGGTCAGGAATCTGGGGAACAGGAGGAGGGCGATGGTCGTCTCGGCCACCAGGACGACCACCGCGAGCCGGCGGACGACGGCAGTGACGTCGCCCAGGCCGATCGTGTGGGTCTCGGTCTGGGCGATCAGGCCGTTGCGGAGGCCGAGCTTGCGGCCGATCGCGATCAGGAGCACCGAGGCGAGGGTCATGATCCCGAACCCGCCGACCTGGATGAGTGCCAGGATGACCGCCTGGCCGGCGGGGGTCCAATAGGTGGCGGTGTCAACGGTCGTGAGCCCCGTGACGCACACCGCTGAGACCGAGGTGAACAGCGCCGGCAGGAACCCCTCGGCTTCGCTCTCGGTCGCTGCGAACGGGAGGGAGAGCAGGACCGTCCCGATGATGATCGCGAACAGGAATGTCAGCGGCACGACACGAGTCGGTGCGAGTAGCCAGGCCTTCACAGGTCGATCACTCTAGCCCTTGGCCCGGGAGTCTCTTAGGGGCATTCCGTCACACGACCATTCGGTAGCCGATGCCAGGATCGGTGATGAAGATCCTCGGCCGTGACGGGTCCGTCTCGAGCTTGCGGCGGATCTGTGCGAGGTAGACCCGCAGGTAGTTGGTCTCGCGGTCGTACGCGGGGCCCCAGACCTCGCGCAAGAGCTCGGTCTGCCGCACCAGTCGGCCCTCGCGCCGGGCGAGCACCTCGACGATGTGCCATTCGGTCGGGGTGAGGCGTACGTCCTTGCCTGCCCGCGTGGCCGTGCGCTCGGTGATGTCGAGGCGTACGTCGCCGGACTCGACCACGAGGGGTGCGCCCTCGCTGCCGCTGCGGCGGATCGCTGCTCGCACTCGGGCCAGCAGCTCCTCCATGTCGAACGGTTTCGTGACGTAGTCGTCGGCGCCCTCGTCGAGGGCCTCGACCTTGTCGTCGGACTCGTGCCGTGCCGACAGCACGACCACAGGGACCTGCGTGTACGCCCGCAGCCGTTTCAGGACCTCGACACCGTCGAGGTCGGGAAGTCCGAGGTCCAGGATGACGACATCGGGCATCCGCTCGTCGACGATCTGGAGGGCCGAGCGTCCATCCGCGGCAGTCTCCACGTCGTAGTCCCGTGCCCGGAGGTTGATCGAGAGCGTACGCAAGATGGCCGGGTCGTCGTCGACCACGAGCACAAATGTCATGTCGCCTCTCCGGCCAGCGGCAGGTCCAGGACGAACGTGAGTCCGCCACCGGGTGTGTCCTCGACGGTCAACGTACCGCCCATCGCCTCGGTGAGTCCTCGGGCGACGGCCAGCCCGAGTCCGACGCCTTCACCTCGGGGGACGTCGCCGAGTCGCTGGAACGGCTCGAACAGGCGATCCTGCTCTTCGGGCGGGACGCCGGGACCGGTGTCGATGATGCGGATGACGGCTCGCCCGCCGACGGCGGACCCGTCGATCGTGACCCGCGTCTCCGCCGGCGCGTAGGTCAAGGCGTTGCCCACGACGTTCGCCATGACCCGCTCGAGCAGGCCGGCGTCCGCCGCCACCAGCGAGACATCTGACGGCAGGACCAGGTCCACGCGTTCCCACCCTGGCAACGAGCTGAGTGCGTGTTCGATCGTCGCCTCCAGGTCGACCTCATCGACGTAAGGCTTGACCGCCCCCATCTGGATGCGACTCATGTCCAGGAGATTCGTCACCAGGTCGTTCAGTCGGTCCGCACCGTCCTCCGCCGAGGCGAGAAGCTCCTGCTGGTCCTCCGGCGACCATGCGATGTCGCGGTTGCGCAGACTGCCCACTGCGGCCTTCACGGCAGCAAGTGGAGTCCGCAGATCGTGCGAGACCGCAGCGAGCAACGCCGTGCGGGTGCGGTCGGTCTCCTCCAGGACCCGGCGTTCGTTGCGTTCCTTCGCGGCTCGTCGACGTTCGGCCAGGACGGAGGCGTGGGCCGCGTATGCCTTGAGGAGGCGTTGGTCGGCGGCGGCCAGCGATCGGCCGGTGAGGGCAAGCGAGGTCTCCTCATCGACCTTCACGCTGACGTCTGCGGCGTCCAGGCCGGCGATCGGATCGCCGACCTCGAACCGGATCTGGCCTTCGGCATCGATGATGGCGGCACCGCGCATGCCGAAGAGCTCGCAGGCACTGGCGAGCAGGGTGCGCATGTCGCCGGCGTGCAGGAGGCTGTGCGACAGCACCGTCAAGGCGTCGGCCTCGGCGGTCGCCTTCTCGGCCTGGGCCGTCCGGCGTGCGGCCAGGTCGACCACGGACGACACCGCGACCGCGACGATGACGAACAGCACGAGCGCGAACGCGTTCTCGCCGCTTGCCACCGTGAGTCTGTGAAGCGGCGGCGTGAAGAAGAAGTTGAGCACGAATCCGCTCAGGAACGAGGTGAGGATCGCCGGTCTGAAGCCGCCGATGATCGCGGTCGCGACGACGAGCGCCATGAACAGCATCGCCTCGGTCGGGAGGCCGTGGAAGTCCGGCGTCACGATCAGCAGCGTGGCCAGCACGGCCGGCCCAAGCACGCCGATCAGGTATCCGTACCTCCGGCGACGCTTGCTGAGGTCGGGAGAAGAGCGGATGTTCCCGTGCTTCCTGCGGGCTTCGTCGTGCGTGACGATGTGGACATCGATGTCGCCGGAATCGGCGATGACCACCTCGCCGATGCCGGGATTGGCCAGGGTCGAGAGGCGGCCTCGTCGGCTGGCGCCGATCAGGACCTGGGTCGCGTTCTCTGCCTTCGCGAAGTCGAGGATCGCGGCCGCGGTGTCATCCCCGACGACCGTGTGGAACGTTCCGCCCATGTCCTCGGTGATGGAGTGCAACCGGTGCAGGCGCGCGGGGTCCATGTGGACGAGACCGTCGCCCCGGGTCACATACAGGGCCAGCCACTCGCCGCCGCCGATGCGGGAGGCGATGCGGGAGGCTCGCCGCATCAGTACCTCGGACTCGGGTCCACCGGAGACCGCGACGACGATCCGCTCGCGGGCGGCCCACGTGGTGTCGATCCCGTGCTGGTCCCGGTAGCGGTCAAGACCTTCGTCGACGCGGTCTGCCAGCCACAGGAGGGCGAGCTCGCGCAGGGCGGTGAGGTTGCCCTCGCGGAAGAACTGGGACAACGCGGCGTCGACCTTGTCCGGGCCGTAGATGTTGCCGTGGGCCATACGACGTCGCAGTGCCTGCGGGCTCATGTCGGCAAGCTCGATCGCGTCGGCCTGGCGTACGACCTTGTCCGGGACGGTCTCCTGCTGCCGGACGCCGGTGATCGACTCGACGACGTCGTTGAGCGACTCGAGGTGCTGGATGTTGACCGTGGTGATGACGCAGATGCCCGCCTCGAGGAGCGCTTCGACGTCCTGCCAGCGCTTCTCGTTGCCCGAACCCGGGACGTTGGTGTGGGCGAGCTCGTCGACGAGGGCCACCTCGGGGTGCCGGGCCAGAACCGCGTCCAGGTCCATCTCTTCCTGGGTGGTTCCCCGGTACTCGACGACCTGGCGAGGGATGACCTCCAGGTCACCGACCTGCTCGGCGGTGCGGGGGCGCCCGTGGGTCTCGACGTAGGCGACGACGACGTCGGTCCCGCGGGCCGCTCGCCGCTGTCCCTCGTCCAGCATGGCGAAGGTCTTGCCCACGCCGGGGGCGGCGCCGAGGTAGACCCGCAGGATGCCTCGTTGCCTGCCACCCTCGGTCTGCACGTCTTCAGTCTGCACCTTGGATCTGCCTCACCGGTCGTCGAGCGCCAGGTTGAGCTCGAGCACGTTGACCCGCGGCTGACCGAGGAATCCGAGCTGGCGACCGGAGGTGTGCTCCCTGACCAGGCGCTGGACGACCGCTCGCGACAGGTGCCGCTCGGTTGCCACGCGACCGACCTGCAGGGCCGCGTACTCCGGCGAGATGTATGGGTCGAGGCCGGACGCCGACGCGGTCACCGCATCCGGCGGGATCTGCGACGCCTGGACGTTCTCGGCCTTCGCGATCTCCCGCTGGCGCTGCTCGATGGCCTTGAGCAGGTCAGGGTTCGAGGGGCCGAGGTTCGACGCGCCGGACGCGAGCCCGTCATGGTCCGAGGTGGACGGCCTGCCGTGGAACCACTCGTCGCCCGTGAACTTCTGGCCAATGATCGCCGACCCGCGGTCCGTGCCGTCATGGGCGAGAACCTGGCCGTTCGCCTTGTCGTGGAACACCGTCTGACCGGCGCCCCACACTGCGGCGGGATAGGCGATGCCGAGGATCACCGTCATGACGAGCAGGACCTTGAGGCCGGCGAGGCTCTGGCGGATGAAGTCTTGTGTCATGGTTCAGCCGATTCCTGGGATGGTCGAGACGATGAGGTCGATGAGCTTGATGCCGATGAACGGTGCGACGACGCCGCCGACGCCGTAGACCACGATGTTGCGGCGCAGGATGTTCGCGGCTGAGGTCGCGCGGTACTTCACTCCGCGCAGTGCCAGCGGGATCAGCGCCACGATGACCAGCGCGTTGAAGATCACGGCCGAGACGATCGCCGAGGTCGGCGTCGCGAGGTGCATGACGTTCAGCGTGTCCAGCGACGGGTAGGCCGCGAGGAACATCGCCGGGATGATCGCGAAGTACTTGGCGACGTCGTTGGCGATCGAGAACGTCGTCAGCGCA
>NZ_JAKFCB010000203.1:0-1640 GCF_036676885.1 Aeromicrobium sp. | reverse complement strand
CATCGTGGCAAGGATCGGCGAGACCTTCCGCCGGTTGTCCACAGGTGCCGGGCCGATAGGCTCGACCCCCGTGAAGACGCTTGTCATCGGCACCGGCGGCCGCGAGCACGCCCTGGCCCTCGCCCTGTCCCGCGACCCGCAGGTCACCGAGGTGCACGCCGCCCCCGGCAACCCCGGCATCGCCGCAGTGGCGACCGTCCACGATGTCGACCCGATGAGCGGCGCGGCCGTCGCCGCTCTCGCCGCCGAGATCGGCGCCGACCTGGTCGTGATCGGCCCGGAGGCGCCGCTCGTCGCCGGCGTCGCGGATGCCGTGCGCGATGCGGGCATCGCCTGCTTCGGCCCCTCGCGGGCGGCGGCGCAGCTCGAGGGATCGAAGGCGTTCGCCAAGCAGGTCATGGCCGGGGCCGAGGTGCCGACCGCGCTGGCGCACGTGTGCGAGACCGCGGAGCAGGTCGAGGCCGCGCTCGACTCGTTCGGTCCGCCGTACGTCGTCAAGGACGATGCGCTGGCCGCCGGCAAGGGTGTCGTCGTGACGAACGACCGGCAGGCCGCGATCGACCACGCTGCGGCCTGCGACCGGGTCGTCATCGAGGAATTCCTCGACGGCCCCGAGGTCTCCCTGTTCGCGATCACCGATGGCGAGACCGTGCTGCCGTTGCAGCCGGCGCAGGACTTCAAGCGCGCGCTCGACGGCGACCAAGGACCCAACACCGGTGGCATGGGCGCCTACACGCCGCTCCCATGGGCGCCGGAAGACCTGGTCGCCGAGGTGTCCCGCCGCGTCCTCGTGCCGACGGTGCAGGAGATGGCTCGCCGCGGCACGCCGTTCCAGGGCCTGCTCTACGCCGGTCTCGCGCTGACCAGCCGTGGCGTGCGCGTCATCGAGTTCAACGCCCGGTTCGGCGATCCGGAGACACAGTCGATCCTGGCGCTGCTGCGCACGCCGTTGTCGGCGCTGCTGCACGGTGCGGCGACCGGCGGCCTCGCCGAGGTCGGCCTGCCGCAGTGGTCGGCCGACTCGTCGGTGACGATCGTCGTCGCGTCCGAGGGCTATCCCGAGGCGCCCATCACGGGCGACCTGATCGAGGGGCTCGACCGCGTTGCCGAGCTCGACGGCGTCGACGTCATCCACGCCGGCACGGCGCTGCGCGACGGCAGGCTCGTGACGGCGGGCGGTCGCGTCCTGTCGGTCACGGCGGTCGGCGCCGATCTCGCCGAGGCCCGCCGCAAGGCGTACGAGGGCGTGGACCTCATCAGCATCCGCGGCGCCCACCACCGGACCGACATCGCCCTCGCGGCGGAGCAGGGGACAATAGAGCTGTGACCACACCGAACGTCCTCGCCAGCCGCTACGCCTCGCCCGAGGTGGCCCGCATCTGGTCGCCGGAGCACAAGATCGTGCTCGAACGCCGGCTCTGGATCGCGGTGCTCAAGGCGCAGAAGGACCTCGGCGTCGAGACGCCCGACGGCGTCATCGAGGCGTACGAGTCGGTCATCGACCGGGTCGACCTCGGCTCGATCGCGGACCGCGAGAAGGTCACCCGGCACGACGTCAAGGCCCGCATCGAGGAGTTCGCGGCCCTCGCCGGCACCGAGCACATCCACAAGGGCATGACGTCGCGCGACCTGACCGAGAA
>NZ_JAKFCB010000202.1:0-2332 GCF_036676885.1 Aeromicrobium sp. | reverse complement strand
CCAGGGCAAGGCTGAGATCGACGTCGAGGACGCCGCGCTCGCCGTCGACAAGGCCGCGGTGCGCTACGACCGCCAGGGCGACCAGCACTACGACGTCATCAGCGCGTTCATCAAGTCGATCCGAGGGTCCGACGTCGACGCAGCGCTGCACTACCTCGCGCGGATGATCGAGGCGGGGGAGGACCCGCGATTCATCGCCCGCAGGCTGATGATCCATGCGAGCGAGGACATCGGCATGGCCGACCCGACGGCGTTGCCGCTGGCCACCGCCACGGCGCAGGCCGTCGCCATGATCGGCTTCCCGGAGGCGCGCATCCCACTGGCCCAGGCCGTGATCCACCTGGCGTCGGCGCCGAAGTCCAATGCCGTCGTCACGGCCATCAACCGTGCGCAGGCGGACGTGCATGCCGGCAAGATTGGTGCCGTCCCGCCCGCGCTGCGCGACGCGCACTACTCGGGCGCCAAGGACCTCGGCCACGGTCACGACTACAAGTACCCCCACAACGACGTCCGCGGAGTGGTCGGCCAGCAGTATGCGCCCGACGACGTCGACGGTGAGACCTACTACGAACCGAGCGAACACGGCTTCGAGGCGCGACTTGGTGAGCGTCTTGCCGTGATCCGGGCCATTCTGCGCGACCGTTGACACCCACCTCGTCAACTTCGACCGGGTGCTCGCTGCGGCCGTCACCTCGCTCAGGGCCCGCGCTGCTCGGTGGGGTGACGAGATAGGCTCGTGGGCATGTCGGCGGAGCTCTGGATCCTCGTTGCGACCGCAGTTGTCGCGGTCGTGGCGATCGGTGCTGCCGTCATCGCCGTACGCGCCGCGCGCCGCATCGCGCAGGCGCCACCGGCGCCTGCTGAGACCGTGACCGAGCGGCCATCGACCGACGTCGTCCTGCTCGACTCGCCGATCGTCCACGCCGAGCTCGAGCCCCGCGTCGTCGAGGGCCGGCTCATCGTGCCTCCGTCGCAGCAGCAGGTCGTCAACACCGCACTCGGCCGCCCCGGCGTACGCCTCTCGATCGTCGCCCATGGGGTGGCGCACGCGCTGCGCGCCGAGAGCCGTGACCGCATCCGCGCGATGATGCGCCGCGAATACCGTCGCCGCCGCAGAGAACGACTTCAAGCGGGCCGTCGCGCCGTACGCGCGGGGCGCCCCACCCCGCCCTCCGAAGAATGGCTGGGGGGATCATGATGCGATCGCGCGCGATCTGGTTCGTGGCCGGCTCCGCGGCCGGTCTCTACGCCTCGGTCAAGGCGCGCCGAGCCGCCTACCGGCTCTCCACGCCGGGTCTCGTCGACCAGGCCGCAGCCCTCGGGCTCGGCTGGCGGGCGTTCAGCTCAGAGCTGCGAGACGGCATGGAGGCTCGCGAGCGCGACATCGCTCGCCAGCTGTCCGGCGCCCCCGCTGACCACACCGACCTGCTCCGCCTCGAGGCCGAGCACACCCCGAAGGACCACACCTGATGCTGACCGCGGAGATCCGCCGCCGATTCCTCGCGCACTTCGAGAACGCCGGCCACGCCGTCGTGCCTTCGGCGCCGTTGCTCTTCGACGATCCCAACCTGCTGTTCGTCAACGCCGGCATGGTGCCGTTCAAGCCCTACTTCCTGGGCCAGGAGACCCCGCCGTGGCCCACCGCCACGAGCGTCCAGAAGTGCGTCCGTACGCAGGACATCGAGGAGGTCGGCAAGACCACTCGCCACGGCACGTTCTTCCAGATGAACGGCAACTTCTCGTTCGGCGACTACTTCAAGGCCGGCGCCATCACCCACGCGTGGGACCTCATCACGAGCTCGGTCGACGACGGCGGGCTCGGCTTCGACCCCGACTCGATCTGGGTCACGGTGCTGCATTCGGACGACGAGGCGCGCAGCCTCTGGAAGGAGATCGCCGGCCTGCCCGACGAGCGCATCCAGAGCCGTGGGCTGCTCGACAACTACTGGCACATGGGCGTGGCGGGCCCGGGCGGCCCCGCGAGCGAGATCTACGTCGACCGTGGTCCGGAGTTCGGGCCCGACGGCGGCCCGGTCGTCGACGAGGACCGCTTCCTCGAGATCTGGAACCTCGTGTTCATGCAGGAGGAGATCACCAACGTCCGTGCCAAGGACCAGTTCGACGTCCTCGGCGACCTGCCCAACAAGAACATCGACACCGGCATGGGCCTCGAGCGCGTCGCCTACCTGTTGCAGGGCAAGGGCAATCTCTACGAGATCGACGAGGTCTACCCCGTCATCGAGAGGGCCTCGGAGATCTCCGGCCGCACGTACGGCAAGGACCACACCGACGACGTACGCTTCCGCGTCGTCGCCGACCACGTCCGCAGCGG
>NZ_JAKFCB010000201.1:0-6953 GCF_036676885.1 Aeromicrobium sp. | reverse complement strand
GCGGGCGCTGACCGTGATGTCGACGCTCATCTATCCGCGCAGCCGCGGCACCGTGCGGCTCGCCTCGAGCGACCCGAACGCTGCGCCGCTGATCGACATGAACTACCTGGCTGAGGCCGGTGACCGTCAGGTGCTGTTCGAGGGCGTCGAGATCATCCGCGAGATCATGGAGTCGGCGGCGTTCGGTGGCAACGTCACGTCCGAGCTGCACCCCGGCAAGGCGATCGACTCCGAGGGTCTGAAGTCCGAGATCCTCAACCGGGCCACCACGGTCTACCACGGTGTCGGCACCTGCCGGATGGGCGTCGACGACCGCGCTGTCGTCGGCCCCGACCTGCGGGTGCGCGGTATCGACGGCCTCCGGGTCGCCGACGCCTCGATCATGCCGTCCATCATCGGCGGCAACACCAACGCGCCGTCGATCATGATCGGCGACAAGTGTGCGGAGCTGGTGCTGGGATGACCACGAACACGACTCAACGGCCCGCGAGCCTCACGTCGGAGTTCCTCGACAGCCTGGTCACACGGGTCCCCGGGAGCACCGGCAACACCTGGAAGCTGACCGAGGTCTACACCGGCGACCTGCTGGTCGAGCTGCCGCAGTCCTCCCCGAGTGACATTGCGCAGGCGTTCGACACCGCCCGAGCCGCCCAGAGGGTGTGGAGCTCCTGGTCGCTGCGGAAGCGGCTCAAGGTGCTCAAGAGGTTCCACGCGCTCGTCATCAAGAACCAGTTCCTCATCACCGACCTCATCCAGGCCGAGAGCGGGAAGAACCGGCGGATGGCGTTCGAGGAGTCGTGCGACGTGCCGATGGGCGCCAGCCACTACATCAAGCGCGCACCGTCGGTGCTCAAGGACCGCAAGCACGCAGGTCCCGTGCCGGTGCTCTCGCACTCGACCGAGGTGCGCCGGCCCAAGGGCGTCGTCGCGATCATCGCGCCGTGGAACTTCCCGTTCGCGACCGGCATCTCCGACACCATCCCGGCGCTGATCGCCGGCAACGGCGTCGTGGTCAAGCCCGACAACAAGACCGCGCTCTCCCCCCTGTTCGGCGTACGCCTGCTGGAGCAGGCCGGCATGCCGAAGGGACTTGTGCAGGTCGTCTGCGGCGAGGGCCCTGACGTCGGCGGGCCGATGCTCGAGAACGCCGACTACGTCATGTTCACCGGCTCGACGGCGACCGGGCGCATCATCGGCGAGCTCGCCGGCAAGCACCTGATCGGCGCCTGCCTCGAGCTCGGCGGCAAGAACCCCATGCTCGTCCTCGAGGACGCCAACGTCGACGAGGCCGTGCACGCGGCCCTGTTCGGCGGGTTCGGCAACTCCGGCCAGATCTGCATGCACATCGAGCGGCTGTACGTGCATGACTCGATCTACGACGAGTTCCGCGACAAGTTCGTCGCGGCGACCGAAGCCATGAAGGTCGGCGCCACGTACGACTTCGGGCCCGACATCGGCTCGCTGGTCTCTGTCGACCACCGCGACCGCGTCGCCACGCACGTCGAGGACGCGAAGGCGAAGGGCGCGACCGTGCTGACCGGCGGGCAGGCGAGACCCGACCTCGGACCGGCGTTCTACGAGCCGACGATCCTCGAAGGCGTCACCAAGGACATGCTCGCGGGCTCGACCGAGACCTTCGGCCCCGTCGTCGGCCTGTATCGCTTCCGTACCGAGGACGAGGCGATCGCGCTCGCCAACGACACCGAGTACGGCCTCAACGCCAGCGTCTGGAGCACCGACACCACACGCGCACTGGCGGTGGCTCGTCGCATCGACTCGGGCAACGTCAACGTCAACGACATCCTCGCGACGGCGTACGCCTCGAAGGGGTCGCCGTCGGGTGGGCTCAAGCAGTCCGGCGTCGGCGCCCGTCACGGCGACCAGGGCCTGCTGAAGTACACCGACGCGCAGAACATCGCGCTGCTCAAGAAGCAGGTCATGGAGCCGAGGCCCGGTCAGACGTACGAGGCCTACGCCAAGCAGACCCAGATGTCGCTCAAGCTGATGCGCAAGACCCGGCTTCGCTGAGGCGCCTACCCCCGGGCGGTGACTTAGCGTCCACGCCGATCGTGCGGCGGTGCATCAGCGTCCACGTGGCGAGCTCGGGTGGACGCTAGGTCACCGCTTGCGCGTGGAGGGCCTCTGCGCGAGCCTTCAGCGCATGAGCCACCGAGTCGAAGCCGGCCTTGATCCAGTCGCCGTTGAGCTCCATGACCAGCCCGGAGTGCTCGCCGCTCAGCGTGTCCGTCGTGTAGTACGCGCAGCGGTCGGGACCGAGCTCAGCGATGTACTGGTCCCGGATCGCGAAGATCCCCTCCATCTCCTCACCCGTGTCGTAGCGCAGGTGGTGCGGCGGGTCGACGACGCGGATGAACTCGCGATTGACGAACGTGCCGTCCGAGCCGTCGGGGTTCGGCAGCGTCAGGTCGATCCGCTCGCCGATGCCGAGCGAGGTCTCCGCTGCGACGGTGTACGGATTCCACTCCGGATAGCGCGGATAGTCGACGAGCACGTCCCACACGAACGCCGCCGGCGCCTCGATCTCGACCGTCACCGACGTCACGACGTGGCTCATGCCGGCATGTACTCCCCGCCGTTGACGTCGAGCACCGCGCCGGTCACCTCGGAGGCGAGGCTCGACAGCAGGTAGAGGATCGCCCCGGCGCAGGCCTCGTCCGGCGGGATCCGGTTGAGCGGGTTGCGAGAGGCGATGTCGTCGTAGACGTCCTGCTCCGTGATCCCCTTCTCGTCGGCCGTCATGGTCAGGTAGAACCGCACGCCCGGGCCGTCGAGCCAGCCGAGGATCGCCTGGTTGACCCGGATCCCCCGCCCACCGAGCTCCAGCGCCAGGTACTGCGAGGCGCAACCCATCGCGGCCTTGGCCATCGCATAGCCGCCCTCGCCACGCATCGGCTTGCGGGTCGACATCGTGCCGACGTTGACGATCGAGCCGCCGTCAGTCATGTGCGGCACCACGGCGCGGGTCATCTCCAGCGCGCCGAACAGGATGACGTCCATCGCCCGGCGGAGCTGCTTGTCCGGCGTCTCGAGCAGGTCGGTGAAGCCGGGGTGCGAGTACGCCGTGTTGACCAGGCCGGTGACCGTGCCGAACCGCTCGACCGCGGTCGCCGCGACGCGTTCGACATCCTCGGTCTTTCGTACGTCGCACAGCACCGCGACCGCTTCGCCGCCGGCCTCGGTGATCTCCTTGACGACCTGACCGGTGACCTGGTCGGACCTGGCCGCCAGCACGACCTTCGCGCCCTCGGCCGCCGCGCGGGCGGCCAGCTTCGCGCCGAGCCCCGCTCCGACGCCGGAGACGATGACGACCTCGTCCTTGAGGATCATGATGCGAGCCCACTTCCTTGCAGATGAGTCTGATAGAACGCGAAGTCCCGCTCGAGCTCCGCCTCGGACAGGCCGAAGTCCTCGGCCGTGTACGTGTGAGAGCCGTGCCGCTGCTCCTGGTTGCGGGCCATGTACGCCTCCAGCGCGTCCCGGTCCGCCGGCAGCCCCAGCTCGCCCATGACCTTCGTCGCGGTCCCGACCGGGTCAGAGACCGTGTCCTGGAACGTGACGTCGACGAACCGGTCCGGTCGCGCGGCCCGCACGTCGGCGAACCCCTGCAGGGCCGCCACGAACCGGTCGCGCCAGTAGGGCCCGACCGCCTTCGGGTCGACCTCGTCGCTGTACTGCCCCGAGATCGCGCAGACCATCGAGGCGTACGACGGCACGGCCTTGGTCGGCGAACGATGGGTCATCACGATCTTGCAGCCGGGGAACGTGTCGAGGACCGTGTCCACCGCCGTGAGGTGGTGCGGCGACTTGAGGATCCACGGTTGGCCGTCGCGGTCCGGGCTCTGCCACTGCAGGACCTGCAGCCACTCCTTGAGGTCTCGGTACGCCGGCGCCTGGTCGAACTCGCGGAGCCAGATGCCATACGTCGGGACCCAGTAGAACGAGTCGTAGCTCATCGAGGTGAACGTGCGGTCGAGCAGGATGACGTCCTCCTCGGGGCCGTCCCACTCGATCGTGTGGATGTCGCCGAAGTCCGGGGCCATCTCGAGGAACATCTCGTAGCGATCGCGGGCGCGCTTCTTGCGCAGCTCGGCGTCCGGCCCTTCGCCGGGGAACGGCAAGGGGTACGACGTCTCCCACGACAACGTCGAGGTGACCTCTGGCGACGATGCCAGGAGCCGGTGCAGGAGGGTCGAGCCCGTGCGCGGCAGGCCGCAGATCTCGGCGGCGACCGTCACCTCCTCGTCGAGGATCTCCGGGTTCTCCGCCTGCAGTTGCTTGAGCCGCAGGCGGTCGGCCAGCGAGGCGACGAGGCGCCGGTGGGTCAGGTCCAGCCCCAGCTCGGACAGCTTCGCCTCCTCGACGAGCGCCGTCGTGAGGACCTCGAGCGGCTCGACGAACCAGTCGTCGCCGAAGCTGCTGAGCCCGGTCTTGTCGCGGGCGGCGGCGAGCAGCCCGTCGACGTCGAGCACGCGGGCGGTCTCGGCGGTGGTCATGGAGCCTCCAGGTCGATCACGGCGCATTTCGGCAGGGGGTGGTGATCGGCGCCGAGCCAGCGCAGCAGCGCCGTGCCGCTCGTGTGGCCGCACGTGTCGATCCAGTTGCCCCAGCCCGGATCCCGGTCGGCGACGACGATCGTGAGCCGGCCGTCGTCGAGCTCTGCGGTGTGCTTGTTGACGGTGATCCGGCGCTCGTGGTCGAGCGACTCCATCCACCAGTTGTCGAGCTGGAAGTTCCAGTAGGGGCAGTCCGGCACGTCGGTCTCGATGACCCAGGCCTGCCCGGGCTCGAGCGTCCAGTAGCCGTGCAGGTAGAAGATCTCCGGATCGCCGCCGGCCTTCTGGAACATCTCCTGCCCGAAGTCCGGCATCTCGTTGGGGCGCGCCATGAACATCTCGGTCCAGCTGGCGAACAGGGCCGCGGTGCCGTGCAGCGAGAAGGCGGCCGTCGCGAGCGCCTTGGCGAAGTGTGCCGGGTCCAGCTCCTTGCGCTCGACCGGCTCACCGATCCGTTCGATGCGCCACTGGCCGGGCACCTCGGTCGTCCGGTCGAGGTATGTCTGGCGGACCACGAGGCCGGTCGAGTCCGGCGCGAGTGGCAGCCAGTTCTTGTCGTGCGGCGTGGCGCTGGCGATGATCTCGACGGTGCCGTCGGGCTCGACGACGAGGTCACGGTCCGAGAGCTCGCCGGTCGACGCCATCGTGCCGTCGATCGCATACCGGTTGGCCTTGGAGCCGATGCTGAAGTACGCGATCGTGCCCCGGGTGCCGGTGATCCGGTAGGTCCGGTCGCCGCGGATGTTCGCGGACAGGTAGACGTTGTCGGGGTTGTCGGCGCCGAGCTTGACCCGGTCGAGCTCGTGCAGCCGGGGGAAGTCGGGATCGGAGTTCTCGATCGTCGTGTACAACATCTCGCGGAGCAGCCGGGTCAGGTAGCGATAGCCCTCGGCCCGATCGAGCGGCGTGTCGGGCGCGGTGTCGCGCAGGATGACCTCGCCCGCCTGCTCCAAGGCTCGGCAGAAGTCGGTCCATGCCTGCCCGGAGGAAACCCCCGCAGCCCCGTCCGTCATGCCACCTCCAGGGAGAAATCTAGAACACGTTCTACCAGTTTCCCACACATTGGACAACCGCTCGGTAGAGTTCGGCACCTCATGAGCAACGACCTTTCGACAGACTTCGCCGGGGCGACCGGCGCTGCCCTGGTGGTCGGCGGCAGCGGCGGGCTGGGCGCCGAGATCGCCCGGATGCTGGCCGCTCGCGGCAGTGACGTCGCCGTGACGTTCCGCGGCAACGCCGAGGCCGGCGGCGCCGTCGCCGCAGCTGCAGTTGACCTCGGCGTACGGTCATCCGCCCACGGCCTGGACGTGACGTCGGCCGACGAGTGCGCCGCGGTCCTGGCGGACGTCGTCGACATCTACGGGGGCCTGCACACGCTGGTCTACGCGGCCGGCCCGCACGTCCCGATGGTGCACCTCTCGAACGTCTCGCCTGCGGACTTCGCCCAGCAGCTCACGCAGGACGCCGCGGGCTTCTTCAACCTGGCGCAGCCGGCCCTGCCGCTGCTGCGGCACACAAAGGGCTCGATCATCGCGGTCACCACGGCTGCGACCGCCCGGTTCCCGGTGCGTGATGGCTTGTCGTCGGCTCCCAAGGGCGCCGTGGAGCAGGTCGTACGCGGACTCGCTGCCGAGGAAGGACGCTTCGGCGTACGGGTCAACGCGGTGGGACCGGGGATGCTGACCGACGGCATGGCCGCGCGGCTGATCGGCTCGGGCGAGCTCGACGACGAGGCGCTGGCGATCACCCGCGCCAACATCCCGCTGCGCCGCTTCGGCAACGCGGCCGACATCGCGGAGGCAGTCTGCTTCCTGGCCTCGAGCCGGGCCGGGTTCATCACGGGCCAGAAGCTCGACGTCGACGGTGGCTACACGGTCTGACCCTTTCCAAGAACTGAAACACGTTCTAGGTTTGCTCCATGAGTGACCAGATTCGTACGGCCGTGTGGGGCACCGGCAACGTGGGACGCGCCGCGATCCGCGCCGTCGACGCCCATCCCGATCTCGAGCTGACCGCCGTGATCGTCCACAACCCCGACAAGCTGGGCCGCGACGCCGGAGACCTCGGTGATCTCGACCGTACGCTCGGGGTCGCCGCGACCCAGGACATCGACGGCACTCTCGAGGGCATCGACGCCTTGGTCTACGCGGCCTCCGGCGAGATCCGGCCCGACGACGCCCTGGCCGACATCGTCAAGGCCCTCCGTCTCGGCGTCGTCGTCGTGACGCCGTCGCTCTACGGGATGTACGACCCGGCGTCCGCACCTCCTGAGTTCCGCGACCGGGCGACGACCGCGATCGCCGACGGCGGCGGCTCGCTGTTCGTCTCCGGCATCGATCCCGGCTGGGGCAACGACATCCTGCCGGTCCTCGTCAGCGG
>NZ_JAKFCB010000200.1:0-4670 GCF_036676885.1 Aeromicrobium sp. | reverse complement strand
GTGATGGCGTTGGAGTTGAGGATCTGCTTCGCCGTCGTGATGTTGGGGAACGTGTCCGGCGCCCAGAACGAGAACACCACCACGATCGCGAGCCAGACATAGATCGCGCCGATCTTGTCGAATGCCATCAGATTGACCCATCGCGACGCCCCGCCGGACGTAGGTGGTCCGCTGGTCGCGCTCGGTGTTGCCACAGTCTTCTCCTCGACCTTGATGCTCACTGTCCTGCTCCTTCGATGGCTCGGATGAGCTCGTTCTTGGTCAATCCGTCCGGTTCGAGCTCTTCGGCGACGACCCCGTGTCGCAGCACGAGGATCCGCGTGGAGAGCGCCAGCAGGTCACCCTCGTCCGACGACGCCACGATGACCGTCAACCCGGCGGCAGCGAGGTCGGCGATGATCTGGTAGATCGCCACGCGCGTGCCGATGTCCACGCCTGCCGTCGGCTCGCACAGCACGAGCACGTCCGGTGAGATGGCGAGACAGCGGGCGAGGACGACCTTCTGCTGGTTGCCGCCGCTGAGGGTCGAGATGGGGGCCGACGGTCCGGTGGAGACGACATCGAGTCGCTCGCTCCACTCCTCGACCAGGCCGCGCTCCTGGCCCGCGGCCAGATGTCCACGGCGACCGAGGCTCCGCAGCGACGAGAGCGAGAGGTTCTCCCCGACCGTGAACTCCGCAATCACGCCTTCGGTCTGCCGGTCCGACGGGACGAGCGGAATGCCGAGCTGGCCCGCGTGCCGGACGTCGTGCCACTGGTCCGAGCGTCCGGGCAGCCGGATCTCACCCTCGGCGAGGGGACCGCCCTGCCCGGCCAGAACGTATGGCAGCTCGAGCGTGCCCGCACCGGCGAGACCGGCGATGCCGAGGATCTCCCCGGCACGCGCCTCGAGGTTGACCCCGCGCAGCCACTTGCCGCGCACATCCCGCGCCTCGAGCGTCACCGCGGTTTCCGTACGCGCGACGACGTCGGCGCGGAAGTCAGGGTCGACGTCGTTGCCGACCATCAGCGTCGCGAGTGCGCGGCTGTCGAGTCCGTCGATCTCGTACGTCCCGACGCGCCGGCCGCCACGCAGCACCGTGACCCGGTCGGCCAACGTGAAGATCTCGTCCATGCGGTGCGAGACGTACAGGACGCTCGTGCCGCGCTTGCGGACCTGGGTGACGACGTCGAACAGGCGCTGGACCTCGTCGTGCGGCAGGACCGCGGTCGGCTCGTCGAGCACCAGGACGCCGTCTCCGTCCCAGCCCTGCAGCGCCGCGGCGATCGCGACGACGGTCCGTTCGACCGGTGTCGCCGCGGCGAGCGGACGGTGGATGTCGAGGTCGACGTCGAACGCGGCCAGGATCCGGCGGGTCTCCGCCTCCTGCTGGCGCCACAGCACCCGGCCGCCGAAGCCGCGGGCGAAACCGCCGCGCAGCGCCAGGTTGTCCTGCGCGCTGAGCTCGAGGATCAGGCCGAGGTCCTGGTGCACGAAGCGCAGGCCGTCCGGGACCGCCTTGCCGATCTCGAACTCGGCACCGTCCATCTCGGCGAACGCTCCGGGATCGGCCGAGTGGTAGGCGGCGAGGAGCTTGATCAGCGTCGACTTGCCGGACCCGTTCTGGCCCATGAGGGCGTGGATCTCGCCGCGGGCGATCTCGATGCTGACGTCGTCGAGCGCCCGGGTGCCCGGGAACGTCTTCGAGAGGCCCTCGACACGCAGCACGGTTCCGGTCTGCGCAGGCGCCAGGGAAGTCCCACCCGCACCCACAGCATTCTCGGAAATGCTCATTCGCTGACTTCCTCTCGTTGTGACGCCGATCACTTGAACCGACTTCAGTTAGGGACTGTACAGATGCGTTTCACCGTTGGCAAGGGCTCTGCGCGGTTTCCGCTTTTCGCGGTGCGATGACCTCAGCGGCGCATCAAGGCGGCACACCGTTCGGCGATCATCATGGTCGTGAAGTTCGTCGGAACGGACGGGATCACCGGCATGATCGACGCATCGACGACCCGGAGTCCCTGCGTCCCGTGGACCGCGCCGTCCTGCCCGACAACCGCCCAGGGCAGCCCCGGATCGCCCATGCTGCAGGTGCTGACCATGTGCACGTACGTGTTCTTGGCCTCCAGCACCGCCCGACTGATGTCCCCGCGATCGACGACGTCAGGACCCGGCCACAGCTCCGCCCCGACGTACTTCTCGAGGCTCGGCGACGCGACGATCTCCCGCACGTGCGCTACACCGGCAGCCAGGCGCTTGAGGTCGTCGGGGTGGTGCATCAGGTTGAGCAGGATCTGCGGCTTCTCCAGCGGGTCGCGCGACCGGATCGACACGCTGCCCATCGAGTACGGGCGGACGAGGCCGACCGCGATGATGAGCGACCCAGGCTCGAGGGTGAACGGGATGGCATGGAGATCGGGCTCGAGGTCCGAGCCCGGGCCACCCGAGCTGAAGACCAACATGGTCTGCAGCGGCGGCAGCAGCTCGCCCATCGCGTCGGCGTCCGCCTCGTACGTCATGTAGACCAGCGGGTGGTCGCCGAGCTTCTGCCCGACGCCGTCGAGCTCCGACACGATGTCGATGCCCAGGTCGTCGAGGACGTGCTTCGGCCCGACGCCGGATCGCATGAGGATCGCGGGGCTGCCGATGCTGCCGGCCGACAGCACGACCTCGTCAGCGAACAGCTCCTCGCCCGAGACGAGCACGATCCCGATCGCGCGGGTGCCGTCGAACAGGACACGGTCGACCTGCTGGTCGTCCAGCACGGTCAGGTTCGGGCGGCCACGGGCGGCCTTGAGATACGTGACGGCAGAGCTCTGCCGCACGCCGTCGCGCTGGTTGAGCGGCACGGAACCGGCGCCGCGCTGGGAATCGCCGTTGAGGTCGGCCGTGACGGGGTGGCCCTTCTCGGCACATGCGTCGATGAATGCCTGCATGAACGGGCGCAGGCCGTTGTCGGCGGTCCAGCGGTGCACCGGCACGAGACCCTCGGTGCCGTGCCGCTCTCCCCCGATGGGATCGTTCTCGATCTTCTGCAGGTAGGGCAGGACCTCGTCCCACGTCCAGTCCGTCGCGCCGAGGCCGACCCAGCGATCCATGTCGAGCTTCGTCGGCTGCAGGGCGTTCGTCGCGTTGACCGAGGAACCGCCGCCGGTGACCTTGCCCGCGAACACCGGCAGGACGCCCTGCTCCACGATGGCGAAGTCGGGCGTGTTGGTCGACTCGGGGATGTGGTCGTCCGAGACGTATCCCCAGTCATGACTGGTGAAGCCGAACAGCCAGGCGTTGCGGACGTTGGCGGCGGCCGGATCTTCGATGTCCTCGTAGTCCGGGCCTGCCTCGACGAGCACCACCTCGATCGAGGGATCCTCAGACAGTCGGGAGGCCATGACGCAGCCGGCGGATCCACCGCCGACCACGATGACCCGTCGGCCGGAAGCTGACTGCTGGGGGGAATTCACGTTGGTGGTCATGTCGGATCCTCGTTCGTCGTGCCGGTTCTGATGTCATGAATCTAACTCAGTTCAGGAAGTACGGCAATGGGTCTTGTGGCCCACGACACATGGGGATACCGTTCTCTAAACCGAATTCACCTCATCTTGTTAGGCCTTCTCCATGGACATGCGCGATCACGACTCCTTCTTCATCGGCGGCGACTGGCACAAGGCGCAGGGCACCGGCGTTCTCGACGTCGTCTCCCCGCGATCCGAGGAGCGCATAGGGCGCGTTCCGGCCGCTGCGCGTGCGGACATCGATGCCGCCGTGGCCGCCGCACGACAGGCGTTCGACACCGGACCCTGGCCGCGTATGTCGTTGGACGAACGGGCCGGCTACCTCGAGGCGCTCGCGAGTGGCCTCGAGGCGCGCACCAAGGAGCTCGCCGAGCTCATCACGGAGGAGTCCGGCTGCACGCTGTTCCTGTCGCAGGTCTACCAGGCCGTCGCGCCGGTCATGAGCTTCAACTACAACGCAGAGCTCGGTCGCTCGCTGCAGCTGTCGGAGGTGCGGGTGAGCGACCTGTCCCCGCTGGCCGGCAAGTCCGAGGGTGGCAGCATCATCCCGATGGCCGGCAAGAGCCTGGTCCTCAAGGAAGCCGTCGGCGTGGTCGCGTCGTTCCCCGCATACAACTTCGCCCTGGCCGCGATCGGTCAGAAGGTCGCGCCCGCGCTGATCGCCGGCTGCACCGTGGTCATCAAGGTCACCGAGCCCAACCCGCTCG
Organism: Aeromicrobium sp.; assembly: GCF_036676885.1. Classification (GTDB taxonomy): domain Bacteria; phylum Actinomycetota; class Actinomycetes; order Propionibacteriales; family Nocardioidaceae; genus Aeromicrobium. Next base: position 468 of record NZ_JAKFCB010000200.1, on the reverse strand, counting down.
CGTCGTTCGTGGTCGGCGAGGTGTGCCGCGAGATCGGGCTGCCGCCCGGCGTCGTCAACATCGTGGCTGCTCGTGCCGAGGAGTCGGCCTACCTGGTCGCGCATCCCGGCGTCGACATGGTGAGCTTCACTGGATCCGCGGCGGTCGGCAGCAGGATCGCCGCCGCCTGCGGCGAGCTGATCAAGCCCTGCGTCCTCGAGCTGGGTGGCAAGTCCGCCGCGATCGTGCTGGAGGACGCCCGACTCGAGGACGTCCTGCCGATCCTCGTGGGCGCCAGCGTCGGCGTGAACGCCGGCCAGAACTGCGCCGCCCAGACCCGCATCCTCGTGCCCGAGTCGCAATACACGGCGTACGCCGACGCCCTCGCCGACGCGTTCACGTCCCTCAAGGTCGGCGACCCGATGGAGCTCGACACCGTCGTCAGTCCGCTGATCACCGCTGCCCACCGTGACCGCGTCGAGGGCTACG
>NZ_JAKFCB010000199.1:0-5489 GCF_036676885.1 Aeromicrobium sp. | reverse complement strand
CGAGGTGCACACGTTGACACGCTTGGGGGTTCCGTCCACCACAGCGCGAACACGCTGGATGTTGGGATCGAAACGACGCTTGGTGCGTCGGTGCGAGTGGGAGACGTTGTGGCCGAAGCCAGGCCCCTTGGCGCACACATCACAGACCGCAGCCACGGCGAACTCCTGAAGATTGAGACAACTTGGATGAATGGGGCTGCCCCCGCGACCAGACGGTGCGACGACAACCGCTCAAGAATAGCCGAAGACCCGACGCCGACGCGAATCAGCCCGGCTGCTGGCGCTGTTCCGCACTGCCGACCGATAGCCTCGCCCCATGGGCCTCACCCTCAACCCCACGGCGTTCCGTGCGTGGACGCAGCTGTGTGCCGGGGCCCTGTCGTCGGCCCGGGCCGAGATCGACGCGCTCAACGTGTTCCCCGTGCCCGACAGCGACACCGGGACCAACGCCTATCTGACGTTCGTCTCCGGCGCCGACGCGGTCTCGGCCCTCGGCGCCGATGTCCCGTTCGCCACGCTGGTCAAGGCGTACGTCGACGGGCTGCTGACCGGCGCCAAGGGCAACACCGGCGTGATCTTGTCGCAGCTCGTGCGCGCGTGCTTCCACGACCTCGACCTCGAGGGTGGTGACGTCTCCGCGGACGATGTCGCACGATCCTTCGTCGCGGCTTCCGATGCCGCGTGGGCCGCTGTGGGCGCACCCGTCGAGGGCACGATCCTGTCGGTCGCCAAGGCCGCTGCGGCGGGCGCCACGGAGTCGGCCGCGGCAGGTGTCGACGGTCGTACGGTCTTCGGCAAGGCGGCCAACGCGGCTCGTGAGGCCCTGGCCCGCACCCCCGAGCAGATGGAGCTGCTGGCGCGCGCCGGTGTCGTCGATGCCGGTGGTCGCGCCCTCGTCGTGGTCCTGGACGCCACGGAGCAGGCGCTGACGGGCCGCATCCCCAAGCCCGCACCGAGCAGCATCCCGATGCCGGCCGTCGGAGTCGACCTGAGCGCGGACGGTCCGTCGTACGAGGTGATGTACCTCCTCGAGGCCGACGACGACCGCATCGCCGGGCTGCGCTCGGCGCTGCTGCCCCTGGGTGACTCGCTCGTGGTGGTGGGCGGCGATCGGCTCTGGAACGTCCACGTGCACGTCGACGACGTCGGTGCCGCGATCGAGGCCGGCATCGCGGCCGGCCGGCCCTACCGCATCGCCGTCACGCACTTCGCCGACCAGATGGCGCGGGCGCCGCGCAGCGGCCGGGTCGTGATCGCGGCGACGACCGGCGAGGGCCTCACGGCGCTGTGCCAGGAGGCCGGTGCGCAGACGCTCGAGTTCACCCGTGATCGCCCGCTGACGATCGCCGAGATGAGCGCGTCGCTGCGTGACGCCGGGGCCGACGAGGTCATCGTGCTGCCCAACAACCAGAGGTATGTCCGGCAGTTCGAGGCGGCCGCCCAGGCCGCCCGCCAGGACGGCATACGCGTCGCGGTCATCCCGACCCACGCGCAGGTGCAGGGCCTCGCTGCCCTCGCGGTGCACGACCCCGGCCTGGGCTTCGACGAGGTCGTCGTCGCGATGTCGAGCGCTGCCGCCCACACCCAGCACGGTGCCGTGACGATCGCCACCGAGCCCGGCATGACGATGGTCGGCCCGTGCGAGGTCGGCGACGTGCTCGGCGTGGTCGCCGGTGACTTCGCGGTCGTCGGCCAGGACATCCTCGCCGTGGCCTACGAGGTCATCGACCGGATCCTGTCACCGGCCGGTGAGATGCTGACCGTCGTGATGGGTGAGGGCGCCGAGGGGCGGATCGAGGAGTCGATCTCCGAATACCTCCGCACGCTGCGCCCCGACGTCGACCTCGTGGTCTACGACGGCGGCCAGGAGAACTACCCGCTGTTCATCGCGGTGGAGTGATGGTCGAGCTCGCGACCAAGCTGGTCAACGTCCTCGGCGACAAGACCACCAAGCCGCTCACCAAGGCGTTCGACATGGTCGTCGTCGAGGACCTGCTGCGCCACTACCCGCGGCGCTATGCCGAGCTCGGCAAGCTCACCGACCTGTCGCAGCTCGAGGTCGGCCAGCACGTCACGATCATGGCGCGGGTCGCGTCGGCCAAGAACTACTCGTTCGGACCGGGCGGCCGGCGTACGCGCACCGAGGTCGTGGTCACGGACGGCACCGGTCACCTGACCCTGACGTTCTTCCAGCAGGGCTGGCGACTCAAGTCGATGCAGGAGGGGTCGCTCGGGCTCGCCGCCGGCGTGGTCACGGTGTTCAACGGGAAGCTCCAGCTCACGCATCCGGACTGGGAACCCCTCAAGGAGTCGGGCGATCCGACCGAGGGCGCACGCCTGAGCCGCGGCGTCATCCCGATCTACCGGGCGACCGCGGCGATGCCCTCGTGGAAGATCGAGCAGTGCGTCGGCATGTGCCTCGACGCCGTCGGGCCGCTCGACGACCCGCTGCCCGATGACGTACGCGCGGCGCGTGGCTTCTTCGACCTCAAGGGCTCGTTCGAGGCGATCCATCGCCCGCGCAACACCAAGGACTGGCAGGGCGCGCGCGACAGGTTCCGGTTCGAGGAGGCGTTCGTCGTCCAGACGATCTTCGCCCAGCGCCGCAGTGCGCTCGAGCACGAGCGGGCGGCGCCTCGCCCCGTCGCGCCCGGCGGGCTGCGCGAGCGCTTCGAGCAGCAGCTGCCGTTCGAGCTCACCGCCGGCCAGAAGTCTGTCGTCGGGGAGATCTCCTCGGACCTGGCCCGTACGCACCCGATGCACCGGCTCCTGCAGGGCGAGGTCGGCTCCGGCAAGACGATCGTCGCGCTGCTGGCGATGCTGCAGGTCGTCGACGCGGGCGCGCAGGCCGCCCTGCTGGCGCCCACGGAGGTGCTCGCGGCGCAGCACTACCGCGCGATCACGGCGATGCTCGGCGACCTCGCCAAGGGCGGCATGCTCGGCGGCGCCGACGGGGCCACCCGCGTACGCCTGCTGACCGGGTCGCAGGGAGCCAAGGCGCGCAAGGAGTCGCTGCTCGACGCGGCATCCGGCGAGGCCGGCATCGTGATCGGCACGCACGCGCTGATCCAGGACCACGTCCAGTTCGCGGAGCTCGGCCTGCTGGTGGTCGACGAGCAGCATCGCTTCGGCGTCGAGCAGCGGGCCGCACTGGTCGACCGTGCCGAGGTCACGCCCCACGTGCTGGTCATGACCGCGACGCCGATCCCGCGCACGCTCGCGATGTCGGTGTTCGGAGACCTCGAGGTCTCGACGCTCCGCGAGCTGCCGGCGGGCCGTCAGCCCATCCAGACCACGGTCGTGCCCTACTCGGAGCGTCCGCAGTGGCTCGACCGCGGCTGGGAGCGCGTACGCGAGGAGGTCGGCCGCGGCCGGCAGGCGTACGTCGTGGTGTCGCGCATCGGCGAGGGCGACGACGGTGGCGACAAGGACACCAAGTCGCTCCTCGAGCTGCGTGAGGAGCTCGAGGGCGGCGGACTGCACGGGCTGCGACTCGGCAGCCTGCACGGCCGCATGACCCCAGACGACAAGGACGCGACGATGAACGCGTTCGCGCGCGGCGAGATCGATGTGCTCGTCGCGACGACCGTCGTCGAGGTCGGCGTCGACGTGCCCAATGCGACCGTCATGGTCGTCATGGATGCGGATCGGTTCGGCATGTCGCAGCTGCACCAGCTGCGCGGGCGCGTCGGCCGTGGCTCCGAGGCGGGGCTGTGCCTGCTGGTCACCGCGACCGAGGGCGGCTCGCCGGCCCGCGAGCGGCTCGACGCGGTGGCCTCGACCTCCGACGGCTTCGAGCTGTCCCGGCTCGATGTCGAGCTCCGGCGTGAGGGCGATGTCCTCGGCGCGCGGCAGTCGGGCATACGGTCCAGCCTGCGCCTCCTGTCGGTCGTCAAGGACGGCGAGGTCATCGAGGAGGCCCGGCGGGTCGCCGATGCGATCGTCGAGGCCGACCCGGCACTGGCGTCACATCCCGGGCTCGCCGCTGCCGTCCACGAGCTCGAGCGCTCCGAGCAGGCCGACTACCTGGAGCGCACATGACCCGGATCATCGCCGGTCAGTACGGCGGCCGGCGGATCCAGACCCCCAAGGGCGATGGCACCCGGCCGACGTCGGACCGCGTGCGCGAGGCGATGTTCTCGTCGATCGAGTCGGAGCTCGGCGGATTCGACGGCCTGCGTGTCCTGGACCTGTTCGCGGGATCCGGTGCGTTGGGTCTCGAGGCGCTCTCACGAGGGGCGGCGTTCGCGGAGTTCGTCGAGTCCGACGCCAAGGCGGCCGCCGTCATCAAGCGCAACCTCGCCGATCTCGGGGCGTCCGGCACCGTCACGCGTACGACCGCCGAGAAGTACGCCCTGCGCCCGGCACCGGAGCCGTTCGACCTGATCTTCCTCGACCCCCCATACGCGCTCCCCACGGCCGCGGTCGGCGCCCTGGTCGCGGCACTGAGGCAGCCGGATGCGCTGTTCGTCGTCGAGCGATCGTCCCGCGATCCGTTCACCTGGCCGGAGGGTGTCGAAGGTCTCCGTGACAAGGCGTACGGCGAGACCCGCGTTTGGTACGGTCGCTGACATGACGAAGGTCGTGTGCCCCGGCTCGTTCGACCCTGTGACCAATGGTCACCTCGACATCATCGAGCGGGCGTCACGATTGTTCGACGAGGTCGTCGTCGCCGTGCTCGTCAACGAGAGCAAGCAGGGGCTCTTCACGATCGACGAGCGGCTCGAGCTGCTCGATCGGGCCACGTCGAGGTTCACGAACGTCACGACGGCGTCCTTCAAGGGTCTGCTGGTCGACTTCTGCTCCGACAACGGCGTCTCCGCGATCGTCAAGGGTCTGCGCGCCGTCACCGACTTCGACTACGAGCTGCAGATGGCACAGATGAACGGCAGCCTCACCGAGGTCGACACGCTGTTCATCCCGACGTCCCCGGAGTACTCCTTCCTGGCCTCGAGCCTGGTCAAGGAGGTCGCCAAGGGCGGCGGCGACGTCTCGCGGCTCGTCCCCGACTTCGTCCTCGCGGAGCTGAAGGCGAAGTACGCCTGACCTCGCGGGCACTCGACCACCGAGTACTCGCCGGTCGAGCAGCAAGCTCGCTCAGCGAGCGGCGTATCGAGACCTCGTGAGACGCCTCAGTCCGGGAGCATCGGCATGGGGTCGCGGTCCTTCTTGCCGAGCTGCACTGCACGGCGGAGCGACGACGAGCCGTACTTGTCGCGCACCGCGTCGATCGCCTGGTCGAGCTCCGCCCCGCTCGTGACGTCGAGGGGCAGGGCCAGCTGGGCGGGGTTGTCGTCGAGCGAGCCGACAGCGACGCCGATCAGGGTGATGCCGCGCTCCTTGATCGCCTCGGCGCGGGATGCCAGCAGCAGCCGGGCGACCTCGAGCACCGTCGTGTTGTGCGCCGTCGGCCGGTCCAGCGTGTGGGAGCTCGTCGATCGGGTGAAGTCGCCGAACCGCAGCCGGATCGTCACGGTGCGGCCCGTGCG
>NZ_JAKFCB010000198.1:0-3736 GCF_036676885.1 Aeromicrobium sp. | reverse complement strand
GTCGGAGTCCGAGTCGGTCGTCAGCACCGCCAGCGCGCAGCGCCGCAGCAGGTGCCGCAGGCCGCCGATCGAGGCGGTCTGCAGCCGCGCGATCTCGTCGCGGGAAAGGATGTCCAGGCCGCCACGCGGGGAGATGCGCGCGTTGCAGGTCGGGAGGCTGGCTGGCATCGCCGCGGCTTTCGCGGTTTCCGCCCTGGAGAGTGACGCTTCCATCGTTGCTGCTCGTCTCTTCTTCGGGACTGGGGACTTTAACACCCGCCTGCAGCCCGCCAAACCCGGCAGAAGCCCCTTGCTGCGAAAAAAAGGGCGGCCGGATCGCTCCGGCCGCCCTGGTCACTCAGCCCGCGAACGCGGGATCAGAACTCGTAACGCAGCGTCAGCAAAGCCGACCAGCGCGAAACGACACGCGGAACGCGACCCTCGTACGGGCGCAGATCCTGCCACGTCGGGTTCGACGCGGAGCCCAGGTCGTAGATGTAGTCGCCATCGGCGGTCATCCCGGCGAGGCGCGCCAGGTAGCGCGAATCGAAACCGCCGATCTCTTCCGTCACGCCCCAATCCTTGTTGAGCATGTTCATGAAGTTGTAGATGTCGAGGCGGATGATCGACTTGTGGTCTTCGAAGAAGCCCGGCAGTTCCTGCTGGATCCCGAGGTCGACCTGGTTGACCCACGGCAGGCGCGTCTCGTTGCGGCCGACGATGCTGCCGCGGTGGCCGCGCAGGTAGTTGTTGCCGTCGATGAACGCATGGAACGCGGCGATCTGCTCCGGCGTCGCCGACCCGTAGCTCACGTTCGGGTCGTCAAGCAGCGGCACGTAGGCGCGGTCCTGGAAGATGCCGTCGCCGTTCGGGTCGCCGTTGATCAGCCAGGTGTACGGCAGTCCGTTGCGACCGTTGTAGAACATCGAGACGCTGGTCTTGTAGTCGCCGAAGAACGCGCGCTCCCAGCCCAGCGACAGCTTCACCGAGTTGCGGATCTCGCGGCTGGCGGTCGCGGCGATCTCCTCGTTCGGGTTCAGGCGCGAGACGAACTGGTAGCTCGACCAGGCCTGCGAGCTGGCATCGGAGCCGACTTCGGTGGCCTTCGTGCGGGTGTAGCTGAGGTTGCCGTACCAGCCGTTGGACATCGGCTTGTTCAGCGACAGCGTCAGCGAGTTGGAGAAGCCCTCGTCGGTGTTGGTCAGCAACGTGGAAATATTGCTGAACGCCGGGTTGCGGTCGCAGTTCTTGTTCGACGACGAGATGCTGCCGAGGTTGCAGTAGAAGTACTGGCGACCATCGAACAGCGTGCCCTGCACTTCACCGATGTTGAGCGCCTGGTAGAGGGCGGCGTCCTTCGAGGCGATGCGCTGGAACTCGATCGAGCCCACCAGGCCATACCACGGCAGCTCGTGGTCGAGGGCGAGGCTGGCCTTCCAGACGGTCGGCAGCTTGAAGTCCGGATCGATCACGTCGATCTGGTTGGACGGGCTGCCGACGGTCGGCACGTTCTGGTTGTACGGATCCGGGCTGAACGGCGCGTCGTCCGGGTCGAACGAACGATACGAGAGTGCCGAGACGCCGCCGTTGTTCTGGTACGGGTTGGCCAGCCAGACGAACGGGGGAACGCTCTGGAAGGCGCCGATGCCGCCGCGCAGCTGCGTGTAGCGCTCGGTGTTGAAGTTGAAGTTGAAGGAGAAGCGCGGCAGGACGACCTTGTTGTCCGAACCGAGCTTGTAGTCGTTGCGGAAACCGAACGCCTCCTCGAAGCCCGGCGCCTCCTCCGGGGCCTTGTCGGCCTTCGGGATGTTCACGCGCACGCCGAAGGTCATCGACAGCTGGTCGGTCGGCTGCCAGGTGTCCTGCAGGTACGGGCTGAACTGGCTGTAGACCAGGGCGGCGGCGGTGTCGGCCACCGTGAATCCGGGCGCCGGGGTCCGCAGGTTGTAGACGTCGTAGTCGCCGTTCTCGAAGTCCTCGAGGCTCTCGAACACGTACGAGCCGTGCAGGTCGCGGCCGTACAGGTTGTACACGTCGTGGCGCATCCAGTCGAAGCCGCCCTTGATCGTGTGGTCGCCGGCGTAGTAGGTACCGAAGATCGCCGCCGACACGCGGTCGGTGTTGATCTGGTTCTCGTGGCGGTTGTTGTCCTCGCCGATGAAGATGGAGCCGCCGTCGGCGGTCTCGATCTCGACTTCCGGCTGGTTGATCGGGTTGCCGTTGACCTGGTCGAAGGTCTGGTGGCTGAGCTTGACCTCGGTCGAGAAGTTCTCGGTCCAGTCGCTGAACAGCTGCAGCGAGGTGTTCTTCGTCACGTTGTCGATGTTGTACCAGTGGCTGCTCAGCACGACCGTGTCGGAGAACTGGTCGTACGGCGACGGACGGAATTCCTCCGTCTGCTGGTAGGTCAGGCTGGCGCGGTGGTAGTCGGTGATGTTCCAGTCCAGCTTCGCGAGAATGCGCTTGTTTTCCAGGTTCACGCCGGTCGAGCCGTACGTGCCCGGATACAGGCCCAGCGACTCGGCGATGTCGATCGCGCGCTCGACGTCCGCCATCGAGACGTCGCCGTTGGCGATGCCGTCGGACGTGTTCGAACCGCCGAAGTTCTTGATCTTCTGCTCTTCATACGACGCGAAGAAGAACAGACGGTCCTTGATGATCGGGCCGCCGACGGTGGCGCCCACCACACGGTCATTGTCGAAGCCAGCGTATTCGTCGCCTTCCAGGTCGCCCATGAAGTCGGAGTCGCGCAGCGCGTAGTACACCGAGCCGTGGAACTCGTTCGTGCCCGACTTGGTGACCGCGTTGACCGTGGCGCCGACGGTGTCGGCCGCGACGTCGTAGTCGGAGACCTTGAGGTCGTACGCGGCGATCGTGTCGACCGAGATCGGGGTGCCGAGGTACGGCATGCCGTTGGCGTTGAGGCCGAACGGATCGCCCTGCGACATGCCGTCGACGGAGATGTTGTTGTAGCGGTTGTTGACGCCGGCGACCGAGATCGAGCCGTCGCCGGCGTCGGTCACCTGGATGCGCGGGTCGAGGCGCGCGATGTCGTCGAGCGCGCGATTGCCCTGCGGCGTCAGCTCGAGCTGGCGACCGCTGACCGAGGTGCCGACGCCCTTGTTGTCGGGGCTGAAGATGTCGAGACCGGCCGAGCCCGTCACTTCGACGGCCGCGAGCGTGGACGCGTCCACCAGCTGGGTGTTCACCGCCGTGACCTTGTTGAGGTCGAGGTAGAGACCCTCTTCGGTCCGGGAGCCGACGCCGTCCTTGTTGATCGTGATCTCGTATGGGCCGCCGACGCGCAGGCCGCGCGCGTTGTAGCGGCCGCTGGCGTCGGTCGTCGCGCGACTCACCGTTCCGGACTCGACATGGGTGATGGTCACCTGCGCGCCCACGACCGGCTGGCCGCTGCCGTCGGTGACGACACCGCCGACGCCGGCGGACGTGGTCTGGGCGAGCGCCGGCGCGGCGGCAAGCGCGAGGGCGAGGCCAAGGGAGAGCTTCGAGAGCCGAACCCGGTTGCGATTGGTCATGGTGGTTGAACCCTGCTAGGAAAAAAGATGGCTGAAGTGGCGAAAGCGGCATCCCGCCGCGGTGCCTGGCTTGCAGGCACGCTGAGTCCTTGGGTGGAATACCGGGTTGGGGCGTCCCCTGCGTCCCCCGGCACTAACAAGAGTTTAACACGCTAACTTCGTCACTTGTCATTCATGTGACAAGGCGCGAACCGATTTCAGGGAAGCGGCCCGGCGGCCAG
>NZ_JAKFCB010000197.1:0-11530 GCF_036676885.1 Aeromicrobium sp. | reverse complement strand
GAACACCGCTGTGCCGTTGCCGTACGGATTCGAGTTGATGAGCTCGATGGCAGCGTCCAGCGTCGGAACCCGCAGCACGGTGAGCACGGGTCCGAAGATCTCGTCGGTGTAGACCGACATGTCAGTGGTGACCTGGTCCAGCAGCGTGGGACCGACGAAGAAGCCCTCTTCGTAGCCCTCGACGACCAGGTCACGGCCGTCCACGACGACCTTGGCGCCGGCGTCCTCGCCCTGGCCGATGTAGTCGACGATGCGATCACGGGAGGCAGCGGTCACGACCGGGCCCATCTCGGCGTCCGGGTCGGTGCCGACGCTGACCTTGAGGCCCGTCGAGCGCTCGCGGATCTTGTCGACCAGCGTGTCGGCGGCCAGGCCGACGGCGACGACGGCGCTGATCGCCATGCACCGCTGCCCCGCCGAGCCGTAGCCCGCTGCGACGATGTGGTCGGCGGCGAAGTCCAGGTCCGCGTCGGGCATCACGACGGCGTGGTTCTTGGCACCGCCGAGCGCCTGGACCCGCTTGCCCGTGCGCGAGGCGTTCTCGTGGACATACCTGGCGATCGGCGTCGAGCCGACGAACGACACCGCGGCGATGCCGGGGTGCTCCAGGATCGCGTCGACCGAGACCTTGTCACCGTGCACGACGTTGAACACGCCGTCGGGCAGCCCGGCCTTCTGGTAGAGCCTCGCGACCAGATCGGATGCACCAGGATCACGCTCGGACGGCTTGAGCACGAAGGTGTTGCCGCACGCGATCGCGACCGGGTGCATCCACAGCGGAACCATGATCGGGAAGTTGAACGGCGTGATGCCCGCGACGACGCCCAGCGGCTGCCGGAACGAGTGCGAGTCGACTCCCCCGGAGACCCCGTCGTTGAACTCGCCCTTGAGCAGCTGCGGGATGCCCGCGGCGAACTCGACGACCTCGCGGCCGCGCACGACCTCGCCCTTGGCGTCGTCGATCGTCTTGCCGTGCTCCGAGGAGATGATCGCGGCGAGCTCGTCCTCGTGCTCGACCAGCAGCTGGCGGAAGTCGAACATGATGCGCGAGCGGGCCGTCACCGACGTCTGACCCCACGTCTCGTACGCCTTCGCCGCCGCCTTGACCGCGGCATCGACGTCACCTGCCGTCGCCAGGCGCACCTGCGACTTCGGCGCGCCGACCGCAGGGTCGTACACGTCGGCGAAGCGGTCGCTCTCGCCCGGGACGCTCGTTCCGGCGATCCAGTGGTCATACGTGCTCATGGGTGGTCCTTGTCGTTGTCGGTGGGCGCAAGGTGGCTGCGCTGGTGGGTCTTGTGGTCCTCGTACGACGTACGGGCCTGTCGTGTGGAATCCAGGGCGGAGACCTCAGCCACCGGGACGTCCCACCATGCCGGACTGTCCGGAGCCGGGACCAGGGGGTCGGTCTCGACGTGGATCACGGTCGTCCGGGTGGACTGCTTGGCCTTCAGCACGGCGGTGCGGAAGTCCTCGATGCTGGTGGCCGACAGGACGTCGGCGCCGAGGCTCGCGGCATTTGCGGCGAGGTCGACCGGCAGCCGGTCGCCGTCGAGACCCGTCTCGGTGCGGTAGCGGTACTGCGTGCCGAAGCGCTGCGATCCCAGCGACTCCGACAGGGCACCGATCGAGGCGAAGCCGTGGTTCTGCACCAGGACGACGATGATCTTGACGCCCTCGGCGACCGCGGTCACGAGCTCGGTGTTCATCATCAGGTAGGACCCGTCGCCCACCATGACGAACACGTCTCGCGAGTCGCTCTCGTCGAGCGCGGCGAGCTTGACGCCCAGGCCGCCTGCGATCTCGTAGCCCATGCAGGAGAAGCCGTACTCGACGTGATAGCCCTTGCGGTCGCGGGTGCGCCACAGCTTGTGCAGGTCACCGGGCATCGAGCCGGCAGCGCACAGCACGATGTCGCGCGGGTCGGAGAGCTCGTTGACGGCGCCGATGACCTGGGACTGCGCGGGCAGCGGCTCGTTGGAGCGGTCGTACGCCGCCTGGACGATCGCGTCCCACTCGCCGGCGAGCTGCGTCGCGCGTGCGGTGTACGCGGAGTCGACCGCCCAGCCCTCGAGCAGCGCGGTCAGGGCGCGCAGGCCCTCGCGCGCATCTGCCACGAGGCTTGTCGCGGAGAGCTTGTGGGAGTCGAACGCCGAGACGTTGAGGTTGACGAATCGCACGTCGTCCGCGGCGAACACCGTGCGCGAGGCAGTCGTGAAGTCGCTGTAGCGCGTACCGACGCCGATCACGAGGTCCGCCTCGGCGGCGAGCGCGTTGGCGGCGGTCGTGCCGGTGGCGCCGATCGCGCCGACGGACCGCGGGTGGTCGTACGCCAGGGCGCCCTTGCCGGCCTGGGTTTCCGCGACCGGTATGCCCGCCGCCTCGGCGAACTCCCGCAACGCGTCGTTTGCTCGGCTGTAGGTCACACCGCCGCCGGCGACGATCAGCGGCCTGCGGGCGGAGCGGATCGCGGCGACGGCGCGATCGAGCGCAGCAGGCTCGGGCACCGGACGGGCGATGTGCCAGACCCGGCGGGCGAAGAGCTCCTCGGGCCAGTCCCACGCCTCGGCCTGCACGTCTTGCGGCAGCGCGAGCGTCACGGCACCGGTCGCGGCCGGGTCGGTCAGCACGCGCATCGCGTGGAGCAGCGCCGGAGCCAGCTGCTCGGGTCGGTGCACGCGGTCGAAGTAGGCCGACACCGGACGGAACGCGTCGTTGACCGAGATGTCGCCGTTGGCCGGGTCCTCGAGCTCCTGCAGCACGGGATTGGCGACCTTGGTGGCGAACGTGTCGCCCGGCAGCAGCAGCACCGGCAGGCGGTTGATCGTGGCGAGCGCAGCGCCAGTGACCATGTTGGTCGCGCCGGGGCCGACCGAGGCCGTGACGGCCATCGCGGCGAGCCGGTCGCGCTGGCGGGCGTACGCCACGGCGGCGTGCACCATGGCCTGCTCGTTGCGGCCCTGGAGGTAGCGCAGGTGCGACGGCTCGTCGGCGACCTCGCGCTCGAGCAGGGCCTGGCCCACACCGGCGACGTTGCCGTGGCCGAAGATGCCCCAGCAGCCGGCGAAGAACGCGTTCTCGACGCCGTCGCGCTCGACGTGCTGAGCCTCGAGGAAGCGGACGAGCGCCTGGGCGACGGTCAGACGTACGGTCATGCCGTCACCTCCTGCGTGGCTCCGAAAGGCAGGCGGGGGTCGACGGCCTGGTCGGCCCATGTGTCGCGCACCCACGTGTGTGCGGGGTCGTCGCAGATCAACCAGGCACGCTCGGCGCCGGGGCCGGCCATGACGTTGAGGTAGTAGAGGTCGTAGCCGGGCGCCGCGATCGACGGGCCGTGCCAGCCGTGCGGGATCAGCACGGCGTCGCCGCTGTGGATCTCGGCCGTGACGTCGATGTCGGCACCGTCGTGGCCGTAGACCCGCTGAAAACCGATGCCGGGACCGTTCGGGCCGTCCGCGACCTCGAAGTAGTAGATCTCCTCGAGCGCGGTCTCGCCGTCGCGCTCCTCGTCGTGCTTGTGCGGTGGCCAGGACGACCAGTTGCCGCCGGGCGTCAGCACCTCGCAGGCGATGATCCGGTCCGCCTCGAGGACACCGGGGATGCCGAAGTTGTTGACCTGGCGGCTCGACTGACCAGCACCGCGCAGCTCGACCGGCACGTCTGCCTTCGGCAGGTAGGCCGGCTCGAGGCGGTTGTCGCAGCGCGACGAGGCCAGGGCGAAGCGGCCCCCAGCCTCGCTGGCGACCGACAGCTCGGCGTCACGGGGCGCGTAGACGACATCGCTCGGGCCGGAGAACACATCGCGGCGGCCCTCCAGGGCGTACGTCTGACCGTCGACCGTCACCGCTGCGGAGCCACCGAGCGACAGCACGACGTACTCGGAGCCGTCGGTGGCCATCGTCTCGCTCTGTCCGGCGGCGAGCTCGAGGATCCGCAGCCCGCAATACGTCCAACCCGCTGACTCGGGCGTGACTTCCTCGGCTGAGCGCACCACATGAGTCACGGTGTCATCATCTCCACCGTCGCGTCGACGGCGGCCTCGACGTTGCCGTCGGGCGGGAACAGCAGGGTTCGGCCGACGACCATGCCGCGGACGTTCGGGCTGGCCAGCGCCTTGGACCAGGCGGCGAACTGCGCCCCCTGATCGGCCGACACCTCGCCGCCGAGCAGGACCACCGGCAGCGTCGTGGCGGCCAGGACCGCGTCCATGTCGTCGACGACCGGCAGCTTCAGCCAGGTGTAGGCCGAGGTGCTCGCGAGCCCCGCAGCGACGGTCGCCGAGCGGACGACGGCGTCGGTGGTCAGGTCGTTGCGGATGCGTCCATCAGGGTCGCGCCGGGAGATGAACGGCTCGACCATCGCCATGACCTGGTGGGCGGCGAGCTCGTCGACAGCGTTGGCGCAGGCCTGCATCGTCGCGGGGGTCGCATGGTCCTCGGGGTCGATGCGGAACAGCATCTTGCCGCCCTGGTATCCGGCCGCGGCGATCGAGCCGGCGTCATAGCCGGTGAAGCGGTCGTCGATCTCGAACACCGTGCCGGCAAGGCCACCCCGGTTCATCGAGCCGATGACGACCTTGCCCTCGAGCGCGCCGAGCAGGAGCAGGTCCTCGATGATGTCGGCCGTGCCGAGCACGCCGTCGACACCCGGGCGTTCGAGCGCGCGGACCATGCGGCTGAGCAGCTCGGCGCGGTCGCCCATCGCCAGCGCGTTGTCGCCGGCGCGCAGGGCGCCACGGGCCGGATGGTCGGCGGCGACGAGCAGCAACCGTCCCGTCTCCCCCGCGAGACCGGTCGGCTGCTGCCGGCTGGCAGCGAGCTCGGCGATCCGCTCGGGATGGAGCGCGCGCGTCGTGACGACGCCCGCAATGCTCTCGGCGTTGACGGTGGTCATCAGACCTTCCCCCGTTCGAGCACCGCGGCGACCTGGCCGGCGGTGGGCATGGCGTCGGCACAGGACAGCTGTCCGGCGACGTAGGCACCGGCGGCGTTGGCGAACGCCAGTGTGGTCGTGAGGTCCCAGCCGTTGAGCAGGCCATGGACCAGTGAGCCGCCGAACGCGTCGCCGGCGCCCAGGCCGTTGACGACGTCGACCGGGACCGGAGGCACGACAACCGACTCGTCACCGCGTACGCCCAGCACCCCGGCGGGGCCCTGCTTCACGACGGCGAGCTCGACGCCCGTGGCGCGCAGCGCCTTGGCGGCGGCTTGCGGGTCGGTCTCGCCGATCGCGACCTGGCACTCCTCGCGGTTGCCGACGGCCACCGTGACGTACGGGAGGGCGGCCTGGATCTGGGCGGTCGCCGCCTCTGCGGAGTCCCAGAACATCGGCCGGTAGTCGAGGTCGAGCACCGTGATGCCCTGCTTGCCGCGGGCCTCGAGGGCCGCCAGGTGCGCCTCGCGGCTCGGCTCCTGCGACAACCCGGTGCCGGTGATCCAGAAGACGTCGGCCGCGCGGATCGCGTCGAAGTCGAGCTCGTCGACGCCGATCTCCAGGTCCGGCGCCTTGGGCTCGCGGTAGAAGTAGAGCGGGAAATCGTCCGGCGGGAAGATCTCGCAGAACGTGACCGGTGTCGGCAGGCCGTCGACCGGGGTGACCCACGTGTCGTCGACGCCGAAGCCCTGCAGCGCGGTGTGGATGAACCGGCCGAACGGATCGTTGCCCGTACGCGTGATGGTGGCGACCCGGTGGCCCAGCCGCGCGGCAGCCACGGCCACGTTGGTCGAGCTGCCGCCGAGGAACTTGGCGAACGAGGTGACGTCCTCGAGGTGGACGCCGACCTGCTCGGGATAGATGTCGACGCCGACGCGCCCCATCGTGATGAGCTCGAATTCTTCGGTCACGCGAGCACAGCCTTCACGTAGTCGAGGCTGGCGCGGACGTTGGCGATCGGACCTTCACCCTCGGGCTCGCCGTCCTTGAACATGACGTCCTGCTCCAGGACGTACCAGCCGTCGTAGCCGGCGCCCTCGAGCGCCTCGATCATCGCGCGGATGTCGACGTCGCCCTCGCCGAGCACCTGCCACATGCCGTCGGCGACGGCGTCGGAGAAGGTGATCTCGTTGGCCACGACCTTGGCGGCCATGGCGGTGTCGACGTCCTTGAGGTGGACGTGCTTGACCCGGTCGAGGTTGGCGAGCGTGATCGCGACGGGGTCGGCGCCCGCGGCAGCGAGGTGGCCCGTGTCGATGCAGAAGCCGATGTGTGAGCCGTCGACGACGCGCTGGACGTCATCGGCGTTCTCGACGAGCGTGCCGATGTGCGGGTGGACCACCGCGATGACGCCACGCTCGGCGGCGTGGTCGGCGATGCGGTCGAGATTCGTCAGCAGGGCCTTCCACTGGACGTCATCCAGCACGGGACGGTTGTCGTAACCGTCGACGCCCGTGGCGGCGGCAAGCACGACGACATCGGCCTCGGTCGCCAGGCAGGCGTCGATGAAGGCGTCGACCTCGCTCATGGGGTCGTGGGCCGAGTCGTGGAGGACGACCGGCACGAAACCGCCGACGGCCCGCAGGTTGTACGTCTCGAGGAAGCTCTTGCGGGCCTCGGGCTCGTCCGGCAGGAAGCCGTCGGGTCCGAACTCGGTCGCGGTGAGGCCCAGCCGCTCCATCTCGGCCATGACGCGCTCGGCCGGGAGCTGAAGGCCCCAACCAGGAACTTCGCACACCCCCCACGAGATGGGAGCACCGGCCACTCGGGCGCCGGTCGTGTGCAGATCGCTCGCGGTCATGCTGTTCCTTTGCGGTTTGTGCTGACAAACTATCAAGGACGAGTGTGTCGCCACTCACATCTGCTGTCAACCCTTTGTCCTGACATATTGACGTCTAGTCATGAGTCGATACATTGTCCGCATGCCAGGCCCCAGGTTCACGCTCGACCGATCGAGTCCCGTCCCCTTGTACTTCCAGGTGGCCGAGCAGTTCGAGAAGGCGATCCTGACCGGTGAGATAGCCCCCGGGGAGCGGATCGACAACGAGATCGCGCTCGCGAAGAACCTCGGGCTGTCACGGCCGACGATGCGCCAGGCGATCCAGGTGCTGGTCGACAAGGGCATGCTGGTGCGCAAGCGCGGCGTCGGCACCCAGGTCGTGCACGGCAAGATCCGCCGCTCCGTCGAGCTGACGAGCCTGTTCGACGACCTCAGCGCCGCCGGCCAGAAGCCGCGTACCGAGGTGTTGGCGGTCGGCAAGGTCGCCGCCGAGGAGGACGTCGCCCACGAGCTGCAGCTGGAGATCGGTGACGACGTGTGGTCGCTCGAGCGCCTGCGCTTCGTCGGCAAGCAGCCGCTGGCGCTGATGCACAACTTCATCCCCGTCGACGTCGTCGACCTGGACGCCGTCGACCTGGAGAAGACCGGCCTCTACGCGCACATGCGGTCGTCGGGCATCCTCATGCGAGTTGCCCGTCAGCGCATCGGCGCGCGGGGCGCCGGCGCAGAGGAAGCGGCGTTGCTCGGCGAGAAGAAGGGCGCTCCCCTGCTCACGATGGCTCGCACCGCGTACGACAACGCCGGCCGCGCCGTCGAGTACGGCCGCCACGCGTACCGCCCCGACCTGTACGCCTTCGAGCTCACCCTCGTCGACCGCTGAGGAGAGGGTTGTGGCGCGCTGAGGAGAGGGTTGCAGCGCGCTGAGGAGAGGGTTGCAGCGCGAAAACGTCAGGTCTGAAACCCGCCGGTCCCGGCCTACCAACTCACGGACGATGGGTGCGTGACCATCTCTACGCAGACCCGCGACCCGCACACCGTGATCGATCCGGCGATCCTCTACTTCGGTACACCGGTCGTCCTCGTGACATCGGTCAACCCCGACGGCAGCAGCAACATCATGCCGATGTCGTCGGCGTTCTGGCTCGGACAGACCGGTGTGCTCGGCATCGGAGCGCGATCCCAGACGGCAGCCAACCTGCGACGCAACCTCGGCTGCGTCCTGAACCTGCCATCGGTCGACCTCGTGACAGAGGTGGACCGCCTCGCCCTGACCACGGGGCGCCCGGACGTGCCGCCGGCGAAAGCAGAGCGCGGCTACCGCCACGAGCCGAACAAGTTCGGCCGCGCGGGCCTGACCGCGCTGTCGTCAGACACCGTCGACGCCGAGCGCATCGCCGAGTGCCCCGTCAACCTGGAGGCGCACGTCGTCGACCTGCATCCGGTCGACGACGGAATCCTGCTGTTTGAGGTGCAGGTCGGCCGCGTCCACGTACATGACTCGATCCGCATGCCCGGCACCGAGCACCGCATCGACCCTGATCGTTGGCGGCCGCTCGTCATGAGCTTCCAGCACTTCTACGGCCTGGGCGACCGCGTGCACCCATCGCGGCTCGCGAGCATCGACGAAGAGCTCTATCGCTGACGCCACAACCCTCTCCTCAGCGAGCCACAACCCTCTCCTCAGCGTCGGACTTGATTGCGGCGAGCGTGCGGTCCATGCCGTCCCGCAGCTCGGAGTCGTGGGAGTCCGCGCCGCCGAGCGCGAGCCGGGCGGTGAGCCGCACGGTCAGCGAGGGGTTGGGCAGGGCGGTACGTCGCTCGGTGAGCCGCGTGCCCCCATCAGCCGGTTCGATCTCGTACGACCAGTCGACGTTGGTCGGCCAGACGTGGAAGCGGAAGACGCCGCGCCCGTTGTCGTTGGCCGGCGGCTTCCACTGCGTGATGCGGCCCGTCGTCGGCCACACGAAGCCCTTGCGACGGTTGAGGTTGATGCTCCGGCGACCGACCCTCGGCCTGCCGAGCAGCCACATGCCGACCAGCTCCGGGCTGCGCCGCCCCATCGCCTTGACGTCCGACACCGCCGCCCACACCGCGTCAGGCGACGCAGCGATCTGGATGGTCGACTCGAGCGGGGGTTGTCCCATGGATCAGCCTTTCGATACGGAGTGACTCAGGCCCGCCGCGGGGCAGCGGGCAGTGCACGCGGGTTGCGGGTGCGGGAGTTGAGCCACTCGACGAGCCAGTCACCCACCTGAGGGTGGTTGAGCAGTGCGAAATGGTGTGCGCTCGGCAGGTACTCGAACGTCGCACCGTCGACGATCGGCCCCGTGCGCCCGACGCCCGTCGCCGACGAGAAGTGCACGAGCAGGTCGCCGAGCACGGCACTCAACGGGTGTCGCTGCGAGGCACCGAGCGTCGCGGCGACGAAGTGATACTCGGCGTGCGGCAGGGGCGCCGCGGCGATGCGATCGAGGCCCCACTGGCCCGTGAGGTCCTGGCCCTCCCACTCGTCCTTGGTGATGTAGCCGTGCCGCAGGTCGACGATGCCGGCCGACCGGCTCTCGAGGATCGAGCTGAACGGCGCGGACTCGGGCCAGAACCGGAGCAGGCGCGAGCCGAGGTGGGCGACCTTCTCGAGGTTGGCGCCCGCGTGAGGCGTGCCCAGGCAGACCACATCGCGTACGAGCTGCTGCCACGTCTGGCCCGAGGCGGTCGCGTGGTTGGTCGCCGCGCGGGCCACGAGGCCGCCCATCGAGTGGCCGATCAGCGTGATGCGGCTGACCGGCACGGGCCACGAGTCCACGAGCTGCTGGAGGAGGACGTCGAGGTGCTTGCCGTTCTCCGAGATGTGGAGCCCGGTGTTGTAGCGGACCATGACCGGCGTGCCGTCGGTCTCCGCGACGATGCGTTCGGCGTACGTCGTGCCGTGCACCTTCGCGGCGTTGGACCACGACTCGTCGTTCTCGCACAATCCGTGCAGGAAGACCACGGGGTGGCTCGTGCCGTCGCGGAACGCCTCGGCGAGCGGCCACGACGTCGCGGGCACGTCCTGGCCCTCGTGGCGGATCGCCATCGTGATGGCCTGGGGGTCGTCGAGCATGCGCAGCTCGTCGCCGATGAGACCGTTGACCGCGGCGACGACGAGCCGGCCCCGACGGGTGTCCTCGATGGGCCGACCGACGCCGCGCGTCGCGAGGGCCCGCACGGAGCCGCTCGAGACCCGCAGGACGCCCGAGATCGCGCCGTACACCGAGGTCACCACGGCGTCGTGCAACGACTCCGGCAGGTGGCCACCGACGACGCGGGTCGCCGTGAACATGCGCTTGGCGACGGCCGAGTGCAGGTCGCGAACCGTCCCGACGATCAGGCGGTCGCTGTAGTCCAGAGCCAGCGCCGCGACGTCAGTCGTCCGTGCGGGTTCATCGGGCATACGTACATACTGCCGGTATCCGAACCGAAAATGAACTCCCGCGCGGGGAGTCCTGCATCACGCGTCGGCAGGAGCCTCTGCGTCGTCGGCCTCGTCCGCATAGGTGCCGTCCGCGCGCAGCTTGGACAGCTCGATGACGTTGCCCGACTTGTCGGTGACCTTGGCGGACTCCACGAGCGACGCCAGCGCCTTGCCGCGCAGCACCTCGCTGACCATCTCGGGCACGTGGTTGTGCTCCATGATGTGCTGGATGTACGAGTTGGGGTCCTCGCCCGACTGCTGGGCGCGGCGCATGATGTGCTGCGACAGCTCGGCGTCGTCGATGCCGAACTCCTCGTTGGCGACGATCTGGTCGAGCACGAACTGCGCGATGAGCGAGTCGCGCACGCGCTTCTCGAGGTCGGCCTCGAACTCGTCGATCGTCTGCTTCTCGTCGTCGAGGTAGGTCTGGAACTCGACGCCGGCCATCGCGAGCTGCTGCTCGATCTGCTGGCGGCGGCTGTCGATCTCCTCGGTGACGAGGTTCTCCGGCAGCGGCGCCTCGATCTTGCTGACGATCTCGTCGAGCACCAGGTCACGGGCCTCGTTGGCCTGCTCCATGCGCTTGCCCCGCGTTACGCGGTCGGTCAGGTCGGCGCGGAGCTCCTCGATCGTGTCGAACTCCGACGCGGTCTGGGCGAACTCCTCGTCGAGCTCGGGAAGCTGCTGCTCCTTGACGTCCTTGACCGTGACGGTGACCTCGACGTCCTGGCCCGCGAGCTCGCCGCCGACGAGCTTGGTCGTGAACGTCTTGGTCTCGCCGGCCTTGAGGCCGATGACGGCTTCGTCGAGGCCGTCGAGCATCGTGGCCCGGCCGATCGTGTAGGGCATGCCCTCGGCCTGCGCGGCTTCGATGTCCTCGCCGTTCTGCGACGCCGACAGGTCGATCGTCAGGAAGTCGCCCTCGGCGGCGGCGCGGTCGACCTCGGCGAAGGTCGCGAAGCGCTCGCGGAGCGCCGTGAGCTGCTCCTCGACGTCGTCGTCGGAGACCGCGGCGTCCTCGACCGTGACCTCGATCGTCGAGATGTCGGGCAGCTCGAGGTCAGGACGCACGTCGAGCTCGGCGGTGACCTCGATCGGCTCGCCGTCCTCGAACTTGGACAGGTCGATGTCGGGCTGGCTCAGCGGCTGGATCTTGGTGTCCTGCAGCGCCTGGCTGTACCAGCCGGGCAGCGCGGAGTTGATGGCCTCGTCGAGGACCGCGGTGCGTCCCACGCGCTGGTCGACGATCGCCGCGGGGACCTTGCCCTTGCGGAAGCCGGGGATCGTGATCTGCGAGCCGATGGTCTTGTAGGCAGCATCGAGGCTGGGCTTGAACTCCTCGAACGGCACCTCGATGGTGAGCTTGA
>NZ_JAKFCB010000196.1:0-2275 GCF_036676885.1 Aeromicrobium sp. | reverse complement strand
GATGGCAGCGCGCAAGCGCATGGAGCAGGTCAAGACCGCGATCCTGTCGCTGCTGATGGACGCCTACCAGCGCCGCGACAAGGTCGGGCTCATCACGTTCCGCCAGGACGGCGCCGAGCTCGCGCTCCCGCCGACCGGCTCGATCGACATCGCCGCGACCCGCTTGGCCGAGCTGCCCGCCGGTGGGCGTACGCCGCTCGCCGAGGCGCTGCTCAAGACCGCCGACGTGCTGCGACTCGAGCGCGTACGCGATCCGCGCCGCCGGCCGCTGCTCGTCGTCATCACCGACGGCCGGGCGACGTACGGCGACAACGCCCTCGGGCGTGCGCACCAGGTCGCCAAGCACCTCGGCGCGACCGGCCTCGCGAGCCTGGTCATCGACTGCGAGACCGGCAAGTTCCGCATGGGCCTGGCCTCGCAGCTCGCCGATCACCTGATGGCCGAGTACGTACCCCTCGGCGAGGTCAGCGCCTCGGCGCTCACCGACGTCGTCCGCGCCGGCGTGCACGAGACGGGAGCCGCCTGATGCCCAAGGGTCAGCCGGTAGCCGTCCCCGACGACGGCCTCACCACCAGGCAGCGCCGCAACCGACCGTTGCTGATGGTCCACACGGGCGACGGCAAGGGCAAGTCGACCGCCGCGTTCGGCCTCGCGATCCGCTCGTGGAACCAGGGCTGGAACATCGGCGTCTTCCAGTTCGTCAAGTCCGCCAAGTGGCGCATCGGCGAGCAGACCGTGCTCGAACGCCTCGGCGCGCTGCACGACGAGACCGGCGAGGGCGGACCCGTCGAGTGGCACAAGATGGGCTCCGGCTGGTCGTGGTCGCGCAAGGAGGGCTCCGACGAGGACCACGCCGCCGACGCCGCCGAGGGGTGGGCCGAGGTCAAGCGCCGCATCGCCGCCGAGACACACGACCTCTACGTGCTCGACGAGTTCACGTACCCCATGAAGTGGGGCTGGGTCGACGTCGACGACGTCGTCGAGACCCTCGCCAACCGGCCGGGCCGCCAGTACGTCGTCATCACCGGTCGCAACGCCGACCCTCGCCTCGTCGAGATCGCCGACCTGGTGACCGAGATGCAGCACGTCAAGCATCCGTTCGACAACGGCCAGAAGGGTCAGCGGGGCATCGAATGGTGAGCCTTCCAAGACTGGTGATCGCCGCGCCCGCCTCGGGCCACGGCAAGACGACAGTCGCCACCGGCCTGATGGCCGCGCTGTCCCGCGCCGGCCACGACGTCTCGGGCCACAAGGTCGGGCCGGACTACATCGACCCCGGCTACCACGCGCTCGCGACCGGCAAGCCCGGCCGCAACCTCGACCCGCACCTCGTCGGTGAGGAGCGACTCGTCCCGCTGCTCCTGCACGGCGCGCGCGGGGCCGGCCTCGCGATCATCGAGGGCGTCATGGGCCTGTACGACGGACAGATCGGCGGCGAGGGATTCGCGTCGACCGCACACGTCGCCACCGTCACGCGTACGCCCGTCGTCCTCGTCGTCGACATCTCGCACGCGTCGCGCTCGATCGCCGCGCTGGTGCAGGGCATGGTCGCGTTCGACCCGTCCGTGCGGATCGTCGGGGTGATCCTCAACAAGGCCGGCTCGCCGCGGCACGCCGGCGAGGTCGTCAGCGCGCTGGAGTCGACCGGCCTGCCGGTGCTCGGCGTACTGCAGCGCGACGACGGCATCGTCGCGCCATCACGCCATCTCGGACTCGTGCCAGCCGCCGAGCGTGACGACGCCGCTCACGCGCTGGACCGGCTCGCTGCGCAGATCGCCGAGAAGATCGACCTCGACCAGCTGCTGGCGCTGGCGCGCTCTGCGCCGGACCTGGATGCCGAGCCATGGAACGCCGACGACCAGGTCGTGGCGCCCAGCGAGCGCAGACCCGTCGTCGCCATGGCCGGCGGGCGCGCGTTCACGTTCCGCTATGCCGAGACCGAGGAGCTGCTCCGCGCCGCCGGCTGTGACGTCGTGACGTTCGACCCGCTCGCCGACGAGGCCCTGCCGGAGGGCACGGCTGGGCTCTACCTCGGCGGCGGATTCCCCGAGGTGCACGCTGCCGGGCTGTCCGCCAACACGCCGCTGCGCGAGGCGCTCCGCGCAGCCGTCGACTCCGGCATGCCGACGTATGCCGAGTGCGCCGGGCTGCTCTACCTGTGTCGTTCGGTCGACGGCATGCCGATGGTCGGTGCGCTCGACGCCGAGGCCGTCATGACGCCGCGGCTCACACTGTCGTACCGGACCGCGATCGTCCCGGCAGACCAGCTGACCGG
>NZ_JAKFCB010000195.1:0-1562 GCF_036676885.1 Aeromicrobium sp. | reverse complement strand
ATGAGCTACGGCGACCCCGATCGTGGCACGCACCCGTGGACGCTGCCCGAGGAGCAGAGCCGGCCGTTCATCCAGCAGGCCCTCGATGCCGGGATCACGACGTTCGACACCGCCAACATGTACTCGGACGGCAGCAGCGAGGAGATCATCGGCCGCGCCCTCGCCGACCTCGCCCGCCGCGAGGATGTCGTCATCGCGACCAAGGTGTTCTACCCGATGGGCGGCGACCCCGACAGCGGCGGACTGTCGCGCAAGTCCGTGCTCACGCAGATCGACGAGAGCCTCCGCCGTCTGGGCACCGACTACGTCGACCTCTACCAGATCCACCGCTGGGACCCCGAGGTCCCGATCGAGGAGACCATGGAGGCGCTCGACGAGGTCGTCACGGCCGGCAAGGCCCGCTTCATCGGCGCCTCGTCGATGTATGCCTGGCAGCTCGCCCAGGCTCAGCACGCCGCCGACCTCAACGGCTGGACCCCGTTCATCTCGATGCAGGACCAGTACAACCTCGTCCAGCGCGAGGAGGAGCGGGAGATGCACCCGTTCTGCCTCGACGAGGGCATCGGGGTGATCCCGTGGAGCCCGCTCGCGCGCGGCCGGCTGACCCGCGACTGGGACGACGTGAGCACGACCCGCAGCGGGACCGACGAGGTCGCGAAGGGCTACTACAAGCAGGCCGACGACTCCGACCGCGCCATCTCGGCCGCCGTCGGCGAGATCGCGGCCGAGCGAGGAGTGTCGCGTGCCCAGGTCGCGCTCGCCTGGGTGCGGCAGCACGAAGTCGTGACGGCACCGATCGTCGGCGCCACCAAGTCGTTGCACCTCGCCGACGCGGTCGCCTCGCTCGACATCACGCTGACCGACGACGAGATCGCCAGGCTCGAGGAGCCGTACGTTCCGCGGCTCCCTGAATTCTGATCCGAAAACACCGTCATAGTGCCGAATGACGGCCGTCTCATGAGTACGACCAGCAATTCGGTCGGTGCAGATCTCGGGGCTGGAACCGGCTCTACATGCACACAGACCCCGCCCGCCGGAGTGCTCCGGCTGACGGGGTCATGTGATGTCCGCACCAAATTCGACAGTCTGACACCATGGCGGCGCTCCATGCCCCACAATCGTGGTGGGAGGGTTGAAAGGGCGAGCCATGCTTGCACTCGTGACGGCAGTTTGCGGCACACGATGCGCTACTACGTCCTGACCACGCCCGCCGGCGCGGAAGTCGTCCGACTCAGCCGGGGCATCGCCTCGTACTTCGACGCCTCGACCGGCCGGTGGATAGCTGACCCGCTGCTCGCGGTCGAGGTGCGCTTCGATGGCGACTGGCGCGAGGTGGAGCCGGCTGAGCTTCCCCCCGGCATCGTGGACGTGGCCGACGAGAGACCCCGGACGCGCTGGACGCGCACTCTGCGCCGCGGCCGCCACTCCCGTGAATGAGGCAGCAGGCAGACTGTCCTTCGTGAACGCCGAGATGCCCGCAGACCTGCTCGACCACGCCCTCGCGGCGAAAGGCTTCATGCCTGAGGACGAAGGGGAGTTCCTGCACCGGGTCGCGCGCGAGC
>NZ_JAKFCB010000194.1:0-2804 GCF_036676885.1 Aeromicrobium sp. | reverse complement strand
GAGACCAAGGCCAACGACGTCTCGGCGTTCATCCCGACCAACGTCATCTCGATCACCGACGGTCAGATCTTCCTGCAGTCGGACCTGTTCGCGGCCAACCAGCGCCCGGCCATCGACGTCGGTATCTCCGTCTCCCGAGTGGGTGGCGCGGCGATGACCAAGGCGATGAAGGCCGTGACCGGCTCGCTCAAGGTCGACCTGGCGCAGTTCCGCGCGATGGAGGCGTTCGCGATGTTCGCCTCCGACCTCGACGCCGCGTCGCGTCAGCAGCTGGACCGTGGTCAGCGCCTGATGGCGCTCCTCAAGCAGCCGGCGTACTCGCCGTACCCGCTCGAGGAGATGACCGTGTCGCTGTGGATCGGCACCACCGGTCGCCTCGACAAGGTCCCCACCGAAGACGTGCTCCGCTTCGAGCACGAGTTCCTCGACTACCTGCGTCGTTCGCAGGCGCAGATCCTGGACACCATCCGGGAGACGCAGAAGTTCGAGGACGGCACGGAGCAGGCGCTCGAGGCGGCGTACAACTCGTTCCTCGACCAGTTCGAGACCTCGGACGGCCAGTCGATCAAGGCTGGCAAGGAAGTCCACGAGGCACTCGAGGCGGACGACGTCGAGCAGGAGCAGATCGTCAAGCAGAAGCGGGGCTGAACCATGGCTCTTTCGGTGCGCGAATATCGCGCGCGGATCAAATCGACGCAGTCGATGAAGAAGATCACGCGCGCCATGGAGCTCATCGCTGCGTCCCGGATCATCAAGGCGCAGCAGCGGGCTCAGTCCGCGGCGCCCTACAGCCGCGAGCTCACCCGGGCGGTCTCGGCCGTGGCGACGTTCTCGAACGTCGACCACGCGCTGGTGACCGAGCCGACCGAGTCCGACCACGCCTCGGTCCTGGTGATCACCAGTGACCGCGGTCTGGCCGGCGCGTACTCCTCGAGCGTGCTCAAGGAGGCCGAGCGTCTCGTCGAGAAGCTCAGGGGCGAGGGCAAGACCGTCACGCTCTACACGTCCGGTCGCAAGGCTGCTGCGTACTACAAGTTCCGGAACCGTCCGGTCGAGAAGAGCTGGGCGGGCTACTCCGACCAGCCGACGTACGACGACGCCCGGGAGATCGCCAACACCCTGATCGCCGCGTTCGTGGCCGAGCAGGACGAGGACTCGACCGACGAGGTCCACATCGTCTACACCCGGTTCCGCTCGATGCTCGTCCAGGAGCCGACCGCGCTGCGGCTGCTCCCGCTCGAGGTCGTCGAGGGCACCGAGGCGCCGGAGCCCGGCGAGGTGCTCCCGTTGTACGAGTTCGAGCCGTCGGCCCACGAGGTGCTCGACGCGTTGCTCCCGAAGTACGTCACCAGCCGGATCTTCGCCGCGCTGCTGCAGGCCGCCGCTTCCGAGCTGGCCGCGCGACAGAAGGCGATGAAGTCCGCGACGGACAACGCCGAAGAGCTGATCAAGAAGTACACCCGAATCGCCAACCAGGCCCGTCAGGCCGGCATTACCCAGGAAATCAGCGAGATCGTCGGTGGCGTGAATGCCCTCGCCGACGCCACCGCAGGGAGCGAGTGAGAGACATGACTGCCACTATCAACGAAACCGCTGAGACCACCGCGGGCGGCGTCGGCCGGATCGCACGGGTCATCGGCCCCGTCGTCGACATCGAGTTCGCGGCCGGCGAGATGCCCGCGATCTACAACAAGCTCGAGACCGAGTTCGACCTGGTCGGCGAGACCAAGAAGCTCTCGCTCGAGGTCGCCCAGCACATCGGTGACGGCATGGTCCGCGCGATCTCGCTGCAGCCGACCGACGGCCTGGTCCGCGGCGCGCAGGTGACCGACACCGGCGGCCCGATCACGGTCCCCGTCGGCGACGCGACCCTCGGCAAGGTGTTCAACACCCTCGGCGAGTGCCTCAACCTCGAAGAGGGCGAGACCCTGGACGTCAAGGAGCGGTGGGGCATCCACCGCAAGGCGCCCGCGTTCGACCAGCTCGAGTCCAAGACCCAGATGTTCGAGACCGGCATCAAGGTCATCGACCTGCTCGCGCCGTACGTCCTCGGCGGCAAGATCGGCCTGTTCGGTGGTGCCGGTGTCGGCAAGACCGTTCTGATCCAGGAAATGATCGCCCGTGTGGCCAAGGACCACGGTGGTGTGTCGGTGTTCGCCGGTGTCGGCGAGCGCACCCGTGAGGGCAACGACCTCATCGTCGAGATGGACGAGGCCGGCGTCATCGGCCAGACCGCTCTCGTGTTCGGCCAGATGGACGAGCCGCCGGGCACGCGTCTGCGCGTCGCCCTCTCGGCGCTGACGATGGCGGAGTACTTCCGCGACGTGCAGGGCCAGGACGTGCTGCTGTTCATCGACAACATCTTCCGGTTCACCCAGGCCGGTTCCGAGGTCTCGACCCTGCTCGGCCGGATGCCGTCCGCGGTGGGTTACCAGCCGAACCTGGCCGACGAGATGGGCACGCTCCAGGAGCGGATCACCTCGACGCGCGGACACTCGATCACCTCGATGCAGGCGATCTACGTCCCCGCCGACGACTACACCGACCCGGCTCCGGCGGCGACGTTCGCGCACCTCGACGCGACCACCGAGCTCTCCCGTGAGATCGCGTCGCTGGGTATCTACCCGGCCGTTGACCCGCTGACCTCGACCTCGCGGATCCTCGACCCGCAGTACATCGGGCAGGCGCACTACGACTGCGCGATCCGGATCAAGCAGATCCTGCAGCGCAACAAGGAGCTCCAGGACATCATCGCGATCCTCGGTGTCGACGAGCTCTCCGAAGAGGACAAGATCATCGTGTCC
>NZ_JAKFCB010000193.1:0-2370 GCF_036676885.1 Aeromicrobium sp. | reverse complement strand
GAACGCGACGCCGCCGTGGTCTCGACGACGGGCCACCCATCCGGCGAGGGTGACCTGCTGGCCGATGTGTTCGGCGCGCAGGCTTCCGGCGTCGTGGGTGCGGATCACGTGTTCTGCTCCTTGATTCGAGGCTTGAGGTCTTCGGTGGGCGGGGCCCAGGTCGTGGGGTCGGCGTCAGTCTGGTCGCCGACGCGGATGTCCCTGACCTTGTGCGGCTCGTCGCCGTTCGCGGGGAACCACACAAACGGTATGCCTCGGCGTTCGGCGTAGCGAATCTGCTTGCCGAACTTCTGCGCGCTCGCGGCGACCTCGGTCGGGATGCCACGGGCACGCAGCGCCGTGGCGACCTCGAGGCTCGCCGGGCGCGACTCCTCGTCGACGAGTGCGACGAGGACGGTGCTGGGCACCGAGCGGTCAGCGGTGAGGCCGTCCGCCACGAGCGGCACGAGCAGCCGAGAGACGCCGAGCGAGATGCCGACGCCGGGATAGGTGTTCTTGCCGTCGCTGGCGAGCTGGTCGTAGCGACCGCCGGAGCAGATCGAGCCGAGGTGCTCATAGCCGGCCATGCGGGTCTCGAACACCGTGCCGGTGTAATAGTCCAGGCCGCGCGCGATCCGGAGGTCGGCGACGATGTCGACGCCCTCGGCGCCAGCCGCGCCGATGACGACCTGGCGGAGCTCCTCGAGCCCTTCGTCGAGCAGCGGGTGGCTGACACCCAACGCGCGTACGGCCTCGACGAAGGACTCGTCGGTCGTGCGCACGTCTGCGAGTGCGAGACACTGCGCGGCCTGCTCGGCGGTGAGGCCGGCGTCGGTCTGCAGCTGCTCGGCGATCTTGTCGGCCGGGACCTTGTCGAGCTTGTCGACGATCGGCATGACCGCGGTGGGCTCGGCGATGCCGAGGCCCAGGTAGAAGCCCTCGAGCACCTTGCGGTTGCTGACCTGCAGCGTCAGCTGCGGCACGGGCAGGCCCGACAGCGCCTCGGCCATGACCTGGGCGACCTCGACGTCGAAGTGGAACGCCAGCTCGTCCTTGGCGACGATGTCGATGTCGGCCTGGGTGAACTCGCGGAATCGCCCCTGCTGCGGCCGCTCGCCACGCCAGACCTTCTGGATCTGGTAGCGGCGGAACGGGAACTCCAGCTTGCCGGCGTTCTCCAGGACGTACCGGGCGAACGGCACGGTGAGGTCGAAGTGCAAGCCCATGCCGGAGTCGCTGTCGCCCTCGCCGGCCTGCAGCCGGCGCAGGACGTAGACCTCTTTGTCGATCTCGCCCTTGCGCAGCAGCTGGTCCATCGTCTCGACCGCACGCGTCTCGATCGACGCGAAGCCGTGCAGCTCGAAGACCGTACGCAGGTGGTCGAGCACGATCAGCTCGACATTGCGCTCGGCCGGGAGGAACTCGGGGAACCCGCTCAGCTTGGTCATTGGATCAGCTCCGCGAGGAACGGGTTGGTCGCGCGCTCGCGGCCGATCGACGTCTGACCGCCGTGGCCCGGCAGCACGACGATGTCGTCGTCGAGTGGCAGCACGCGGTCACGCAGGCTGTCCTGCATCTGCGGGTGCGAGCCGCCGTTGAGGTCCGTACGGCCGATCGATCCGGCGAACAGGAAGTCGCCGGAGAACATGACCTGCGAGACGTCCTCGGGTCCGTCGTAGTCGACGCGGTAGAACACCGTGCCGGGCGTGTGGCCTGGTACGTGGTCGACGAGGAACGTCAGGCCGTCGACCTCGATGCGGGCGCCGTCGACCGCATCACGTACGTCTGCCGGCTCGGCGAAGTCCGGGATGTCGGTCATGCCGAGCTGACCGCGCAGCATCGCGGCGGACTCGTTGGAGATCGCCGCCATCGGGTCGGCCAGCAGGTGCTTGTCGGCGGGGTGGATCCACACCGGGCAGCCGTACTCACTGGCGACGTCCTGGGCACACCACATGTGGTCGAAGTGACCGTGCGTGATGAGCACGGCGGTCGGCGTCAGGTTGTGCTCCGAGACGACCGCGTGGACCCCGTCCATGGCATCCATTCCGGGGTCGACGATCGCGCAACCGGTGCCGGGGCCGCGGGAGACGAAGTAGCAGTTCGCCTGCAGCGGACCGGCCGGAAATGACGTGAGAAGCACGTGCGACAGGGTACGCGAGACGCACTGGCCACCCCGAGCCCGGCCGACGCCTACACTGTCGCCCATGAGTTCTGCGCCCACGAACCCCTGGGGTCGTGTCGACGACGAAGGCAATGTCTACGTCAAGACCACTGACGGTGAACGACTGATCGGCCAGTGGCCCGGCGGTGACCCCGCTGAGGCGATGTCGTTGTACGTGCGACGCTACGAAGGGCTCGAGGTCGAGGTCGACCTGCTCGAGAAGCGCCTCG
>NZ_JAKFCB010000192.1:0-11688 GCF_036676885.1 Aeromicrobium sp. | reverse complement strand
TCGAAGCCGTGCGTCTCGGACAGCTTGGCGAGCTGCACCGTGCGCCACGCGGGTGGATTGGTCTGGAGGACGACGCCGAAATCCATGATCAGCCTTCTGCTAGATGAGGTACTGGGAGAGGTCGCGCTTGACGAACCGACCATGACCCTTGGTGCCGACGTACGCGTTGTCGTCCACGATCACCGTGCCCCGCGACATCACGGTGTCGACGTGCCCGTCGATCTCGAAGCCCTCCCACGCGGAGTAGTCCATGTTCATGTGGTGGGTCTTCTCCAGGCCGATCGAGGTGTGGCCGTTGGGGTCGTAGACGACGATGTCGGCGTCGGCGCCGGGTGCGATGACGCCCTTCTTGCCGTAGAGGCCGAACATCCGCGCCGGCGTCGTCGAGGTGATCTCGACCCACCGCTCTAGCGAGATCTGACCGCTGACGACGCCCTGGTACATCAGGTCCATACGGTGCTCGACCGACCCGATGCCGTTGGGGATCTTGGAGAAGTCGCCGAGCCCGAGATCCTTCTGGTCCTTCATGCAGAACGGGCAGTGATCGGTCGACACCATCTGGATGTCGTTGGTCCGCAGGCTCTGCCACATGTGGTCCTGGTGGCCCTCCGCGCGCGAGCGCAACGGCGTCGAGCACACCCACTTGGCGCCCTCGAAGCTCCCCCACTTCTCCCCCTGCGCGCCGAGCTGCTCCTCGAGCGACAGGTAGAGGTACTGCGGGCACGTCTCGCCAAACACGTTCTGCCCGGCATCGCGGGCGGCGGCGAGCTGCTCGACGGCCTGCTTGGCGCTGACGTGCACGACGTAGAGCGGCGCTCCGGTGAGGTTGGCCAGCATGATCGCGCGATGCGTCGCCTCCTCCTCCATCTGCCAGGCGCGGGCGACCCCGTGGTAGTACGGGTCGGTCTTGCCCTGCGCCAGCAGCTGCTCGACGAGCACGTCGATCGCGGGCCCGTTCTCGGCGTGCATCATCGTCATGAGGCCGGTCTCGGCAGACGTCTGCATGGCTCGCAGGATCTGGGCGTCGTCGGAGTAGAACACCCCCGGATAGGCCATGAACAGCTTGAAGCTCGTGATGCCCTCGTCGACCAGGCCGTCCATCGCCTTGAGCGAGTCGGCGTTGACGTCGCCGATGATCTGGTGGAAGCCGTAGTCGATCGCGCAGTTGCCGCGCGCCTTGTCGTGCCACGTCGCGAGGCCGTCCATGACCTGCTGGCCATACGTCTGCACGGCGAAGTCGATGATCATCGTCGTGCCGCCCCAGGCCGCGGCCCGGGTGCCGGTCTCGAACGTGTCGGAGGCCGCGGTGCCGCCGAACGGCAGCTCCATGTGCGTGTGCGCGTCGATGCCCCCGGGGATGACGTACTTGCCGGTCGCGTCGATCACGGTGTCGACCGTGCTCGCGAGGTTGCTGCCCAGGAGCGTCGATCCCGGGGCCAGCACGCCCACGATGACCTCGCCGTCGACCAGGACGTCAGCTGCCGAGCGGCCGGTCGCCGTGACGACCGTCCCGCCGGTGATGAGTGTCGTTGCCATGACCTCTCCTTACGGCTTGGCGATCGACGTGTACGAGTCGGGACGGCGGTCGCGATAGAACTGCCAGTCGTCGCGCATCTGCTGCACCATGTCGAGGTCGAGATCGCGGATCAGGACCTCCTCGTCGGTGCTCGAGCCGCGCTCGCCGACGAAGTTGCCGCGCGGATCGATGACCTGGCTGGTGCCGTAGAAGTCGACGGCGAGCTCCCCGTACTCATTGTCCTCCTTGCCGACCCGGTTTGGCTGGAGCACGAAGTAGCCGTTTGCGACGGCCGCACACGGACCCTCGACCTCCCACAGGCGGTTGCTCAGGCCGGGCTTGGTGGCGTTGGGGTTGAAGACCATGTGGGCGCCGTTCAGCCCGAGCTCGCGCCAGCCCTCCGGGAAGTGCCGGTCGTAGCAGATGTACATGCCGATCTTGCCGACGGAGGTGTCGAACACCGGGTAGCCCAGGTTGCCGGGACGGAAGTAGAACTTCTCCCAGAACCGGTCGAGGTGCGGGAGGTGGTGCTTGCGGTACTTGCCGAGGACGGTGCCGTCGGACTCCACGATCACCGAGGTGTTGTAGTAGACGCCGGTGATGTCCTCTTCGTAGATCGGCAGGATCATGACCATCGACAGCTCCTTGGCGAGCGCCGCGAAGCGCTGCACGATGGGGCCGTCGGCCGGCTCGGCGTAGCGGTAGTACTTCTTGTCCTCGGTGATGCCGAAGTAGGGGCCGTAGAACAGCTCCTGGAAGCAGATGACCTGCGCACCCTCCGCCTTGGCGTCGCGCGCGAACTGCTCGTGCTTGTCGAGCATCGACTCCTTGTCGCCGGTCCACGTCGTCTGCGTGATCGCGGCTCTGATGACCGTCACTTGGCTGCCCTCTCGCTACCGGGTCCGGATCGCGGACCGTTGTAAGGCGCTCACTCTAAGCAGGTCGAGGCACCTCGTCCAGACATTCAAGGGGACAGGCGTTTCGCGAGAGTGACTTCGTGTGACGGACGTATGAACGCGGGGTCCTCAACGGGCGTGATCGTGCGCCATCATCGCGACGCCGAGCGACAGCTGCGATGACGGATCGTCCAGGCGTACGCCCAGCACGTGCTCGATCTGCGCGAGCTTGGCGTAGAGCGCGGGGCGGCTGCGATGGGAGGTGCGCGCGAGCCGCGACTTGTTGCCGCCCGCGGCGAGGAACTGCCGCAGCAGGTCGAGCAGCCCGCCGCCGTGCCGGGCCTCGTACGCCAGCAGGGGGGCGAGCTCGGCCTCGACGAACGACTGCACGCGCGGATCGTCGTGCAGCTGCGCGATGAGCCCGTGCAGCCGGATGTCGGCCTGGCGGAAGTACGCCGGTCCGGGCGCGAGCGCCTCGTGCGCGACCCTCGCGACGTGTTGCGCGGTTCGCAGCGACCGGCTGGTGGAGAGCAGGTCCGGCTCGGCGGCTCCCGCGCCGATCGTCACCGGGTCGTGACCGGGGTCGAGTCGCATGGCATCGGCGAACGCGGTCAGCACCGCGTCCTCGGTCGAGCGCGCCGGCACCGACAGCAGCAGGATGACCTGGTCGTCACCGAGCGCGCCGGCGATCGCGGACTGCCGCGAGGCGGTCAACGCCTTGGAGACGCGTTCGCCCAGCCGACGCTGCGCACGGTGGGTGGTCGCCGCCTCCCCTACCGCGACGTCGACCTGGACCGCCGCGCCCACGTACGTGTCGCCGGGCGCCAGTCCCAGTGCCAGCGCGCGGGTCAGGGCCGCCGACTCCTCGACGAGCCGGCCGTCGAGCAGCTCGCTGAGGAAGCCACCCTGCGCCTGGAGCTGCACGGACTGCTGGTCGCGCTCGATCATGCGGGAGAGCTCGACGGCCTGGGCGACCCGCTCCACGAGCATGCCGAGCCGCTGCTGGTCCGCCGCCGGGTTGGGGACGACCAGCCGCCCCCAGGTGTGGCCGTGCGTGCCGACGACCGTGGTCAGCCAGCCCTCGAGTCCGGCGAGTCCCGTGCCCTCACGCCGTGGGCAGAGCCGCGATCGGCGCTCCCAGTCGGCCAGCAGACCCTCGGCGGGGCGCCCGATGGCGTGGAACGCGACCACACGACGGTTGAGGTCCTCGAGCACGATCGAGGAGCCGGCCATCTCGGCCCCAGCTCGTACGAGCTCCTCGACGCCGGCGCCGTCGAGGCTGAGCGCCGTGAACGTCTCGTGGACGTCCTGGGCGAAGCGCACGAAGTCGAAGCGGTCCGCGACGATGCCGCGGTGCACCTCCTCGGTGATCAGCACGAAGCGCGCCTGGTGGTGCAGCACGACGAGGGGGAACTCCGCGGACCGGGCGAGGTCGAGCACCGCCGCCGGGATGGCCGGCAGGTGCTCGCCGAGCTCGACGATGAGCCCGGCGGCACCGGCGTCGATCAGGGCCGACACGTAGTCCACCGCCTCCTTGTCGGAGCCGCGCATCGCGAGCCCGGTCGACAGCAGCAGCTCGTCGCCCTCCAGCAGGTCCGCGACCTCCCGCACCTCGCTCACATGGACCCACCGAACCGGCCGGTCCAGCCGCGTCGAGCCGGTCAGCACCTCCGGCTCACCGGCCTGTACGGCAGGTCCGGCGAGGATCGAGCGGATCGTGGGGATCATGCGCCGAGTCTAGTTGACACTGTGTAAAGCATTCAGCGCATCTGGCGACACATCGTCCATTGCGGTGATGGGCGCAGAGGCGGAGGATCGACAGCATGAGCGAGAAGACAACCATCGGGCACTGGCTCGACAACAGCATTCACGTGGGCAACTCCGGACGCTTCGGCGACGTCACCAATCCCGCCACCGGCGAGGTCACCGCACAGGTCGCCTTCGCCGACGAGGCCGATGCCGCGCGCGTCATCGCCGCGGCCAAGGCGGCCGCGCCCGGCTGGGCAGCCGCTTCGCTGACGACTCGCACCAAGGTGCTGTTCCGGTTCCGCGAGCTGCTCAACGAGCGCAAGGAAGAGCTCGCCGCGATCATCACCTCCGAGCACGGCAAGGTGCTCGCGGACGCCCTCGGCGAGGTGTCCCGCGGCCTCGAGGTCGTCGAGTTCGCCTGCGGCATGCCGCACCTGCTCAAGGGCTCGCACTCCGACGGCGTGTCGACCGGGGTCGACCTGCACTCCAAGCGCCAGCCGCTCGGTGTCGTGGGCATCATCAGCCCGTTCAACTTCCCGGCCATGGTGCCGATGTGGTTCTACCCGATCGCGATCGGCGCGGGCAACACCGTCGTCGTCAAGCCGAGCGAGAAGGATCCGTCCGCCGTGCTGTGGACCGCCGAGCTGTGGAAGGAGGCCGGGCTGCCCGACGGCGTCTTCAACGTCCTGCAGGGTGACAAGGTCGCGGTCGACGCGCTCCTGGACTCCCCCGACGTCAAGTCGATCAGCTTCGTGGGCTCGACCCCCATCGCTCGGTACGTCTTCGAGCGCGCGAGCCAGGCCGGCAAGCGCGTCCAGGCCCTCGGCGGCGCCAAGAACCACATGCTGGTGCTGCCCGATGCCGACCTCGACCTGGCGGCGGACGCCGCGGTCAACGCCGGCTACGGCTCCGCCGGTGAGCGGTGCATGGCGATCAGCGTCGTCGTCGCGGTCGGCCCCGTCGCCGACGAGCTGGTCGACCGGATCGCCGCACGTACCAAGACCCTGCGCATCGGCGACGGCACCCGCGGCACCGACATGGGCCCCCTCGTCACGCTCGCTCACCGCGACCGCGTCGCATCGTTCATCGAGGCCGGCGACGCCGCCGGCGCCAAGCTCGTGATCGACGGCCGCGAGTCGCCGGTCGACGGCGAGGACAACGGCTTCTGGCTCGGCCCCACGCTGTTCGACCACGTCAAGCCCGACATGAGCATCTACACCGAGGAGATCTTCGGTCCCGTGCTCTCGGTCGTACGCGCCGAGACGTACGACGAGGCGGTCGAGCTCGTCAACGCCAATCCGTACGGCAACGGCGTCGCGATCTTCACCAAGGACGGCGGGGCCGCGCGCAAGTTCGAGGTCGACGTCGAGGTCGGCATGATCGGCGTCAACGTGCCGATCCCGGTCCCGATGGCCTACTACTCGTTCGGCGGCTGGAAGAACTCGCTGTTCGGCGACACGCACGCCCACGGCGTCGAAGGCGTCCACTTCTTCACGCGTGGCAAGGTCATCACCAGCCGCTGGGCCGACCCGGCGGTCTCACCGTCCGGTGGCCTGGAGCTCGCCTTCCCGACGCACGATTAGGCGGGGTTGAGGCCGCCCGCGGCCGAACGCCCCGACAAGGTTGAGCCGTGGCGCCGCGGAGCGGCCACCTAGTCGAAACCTCGTGAGCCGACGACGCACAGCAACCAAGGAGTCAACAATGAGCAGGACGTACGACCTCGATCGCGCCCACGTGTTCCACTCCTGGTCCGCGCAGGCCGAGATCTCCCCCATGGTGATCGCCGGCGCTTCCGGCAGCGAGGTGTGGGACGAGGAGGGCACGCGCTACCTCGACTTCTCGAGCCAGCTCGTGTTCACCAACATCGGCCACCAGCACCCCAAGGTCGTCGCGGCGATCCAGGAGCAGGCGGCCAAGCTCTGCACGATCGGCCCGCCGTTCGCCAACGAGGCGCGGTCCGAGGCCGCGCGGCTCATCGCCGAACGTACGCCCGCCGGCCTCGAACGGGTCTTCTTCACGAATGGCGGCGCCGACGCCAACGAGCACGCGATCCGCATGGCCCGCCTCCACACCGGGCGGCCCAAGGTGCTGTCGACCTACCGCTCCTACCACGGCGGCACGCAGACCGCGATCAACGTGACCGGCGACCCACGGCGCTGGGCCAACGACTCGGCGACGACCGGCACGGTGCACTTCTTCGGGCCGTTCCTCTATCGCTCGGAGTTCCACGCGACGACCGAGGCCGAGGAGTGCGAGCGCGCCCTCCAGCACCTCGACCACGTGATCCGCAACGAGGGCCCCTCGACGATCGCCGCCATCATCCTCGAGACGATCCCCGGCACGGCCGGCATCATGGTGCCGCCGCCGGGCTATCTCGCCGGCGTGCGCCGCCTGTGCGACGAGCACGGCATCATGCTGATCGCCGACGAGGTCATGAGCGGCTTCGGACGTACGGGCGCCTGGTTCGCGATCGACCACTTCGACGTCGTGCCGGACCTCATCACGTTCGCCAAGGGCGTCAACTCCGGGTACGTACCCCTGGGCGGCGTCGTCATCAGTGACGCGATCGTCGAGACGTTCGCGCACCGCGCCTATCCGGGCGGCCTGACCTACTCCGGCCATCCCCTGGCCGCCGCGGCCGCGGTCGCGACGATCAACACGATGGCCGAGGAGGGCATCGTCGAGAACGCGGCACGGCTCGGTGCTGAGGTCTTCGGCCCCGGACTCGCCGAGATCGCCGACCGGCACCCCTGCGTCGGCGAGGTACGCGGACTCGGCGCGTTCTGGGCGATCGAGCTCGTCGCCGACCCGGAGACCCGCGAGCCCCTCGCGCCGTACGGCGGCAGCAGCCCAGCGATGAACGACATCATCGGCGCCTGCAAGAAGGCCGGCATGCTGCCGTTCGCCAACTACAACCGCATCCACGTCGTCCCGCCGTGCGTCATCAGCGACGACGACGCGCGTCGCGGCCTCGCGATCATCGACGAGGCGCTCGCGATCGGCGACGCCGTCGTCGCCTGAGCCTGCGGTCAGCTGCCGGTCGATCCTTGACGAGAGCTTCATCTCGGGCATTCGGGTATTACCAGTTCCAGCTTGGGGTCAATTAGTACTGGAAATGCTACAATTCCTACATTCTTTCCAGTACTAATAGGAGGACCGTGATGGCGACACCCCTGACGATCACGCGTGCGCCTCTCCGTACCGTGCGCCCAGCGGACCTCACTGAGGTTTACGCCCAACCCGGCAGACAGCTGCAGTACCTGGCCAAGCAGGGCCGCGTCCGCCACCTTGCCCACGGCTACTACTGCGCCATCCCCGACGACCAGGGGCCCGACTGGGAACCAACCGTTGAGGCCGCCGCGGCCGGGATCGCCACGGCCATCTACGGCGACAGAGCCGTCATCCTCATGGGGATGACGGCCGCTCGCGTACTGGGCGGCTATCCCCGCGCTATCGGCAAGGCAGTCGTCGCGGTTCCTGGCCAACACGAACCGGTCCGCCTCACCTTCAGGAAGGGCGTCGTGAGGTTCATGAAACGCACCATCGACGCGCTCGACGCCCGCCTTGAACGCACCGAACTCGGACCTGTCCTGACGACCACACCTGAACAGACGGTCCTCGACCTCACCAAACGGCCAGGACTCGCAGGGACGCCGGAGGCCGCGGCTGAGGCGATCCGCAACCTCCTCCCACAGTGCGACCGTGCCACGCTCGAACGGATCGCCGACGCGCAGAAGATGCGGGCGACGCTAGCCCGCCTCGATGCGAACCGCCAGCGACGCTAGAACGGCCGGGA
Source organism: Aeromicrobium sp. (assembly GCF_036676885.1). Classification (GTDB taxonomy): domain Bacteria; phylum Actinomycetota; class Actinomycetes; order Propionibacteriales; family Nocardioidaceae; genus Aeromicrobium. Next base: position 3,731 of record NZ_JAKFCB010000192.1, on the reverse strand, counting down.
GCAGGTCACGATGAGTGAGAGCCACGCGGACGGCGGACAACAGTTCGCCGCGGACGCCCGCCAGTCATTCGAGACAGCGACGCCCGGCACCCCCACATGGAGTGAAGCTGCTGCCCAGTACGCCACCACCACAGAAGGCGTCAAACGGCTCAAGCAAGCCGCTCGCGAGGCCGAGGCCAACGGCGGCGAGGACCGCGCGGCTGCTCTCCTAGTAGCAATCAGACGCGGCGAGACCCTACGCGAGGCCACGGCCGAAATGGCCCGTCTTGCCGCCAAGGAAGGCAGACGCCTCCGACTCCAGGACGACCTTGATGCCGTCGCCGCCAAGTTTGCGGTCGGCACCGAGCAAGTGCGCAGGGACCACCTGATCTCCCACATTCTCGGCGCTCTGACCACCATGGAAGGCGCCGACGACCTCACCTTCTTCGGCGGCACAGCGCTGTCTCGCACGTACCTGCCCAACCTGCGCCTGAGCGAGGACATCGACCTCATCACCCGCGGGCGTAGAGGCGACATGGCCGAAGCAATTCAAGCGACGATTGCACGAGGCCTGCAACGCAGCCACGGCACAATCTCCTGGAGTCCAGCGCCAACCACCACCAAGGGTTCAGAACCTGCCACTCTCGTAACCCAAGACGGCACCCGCGTCCAGGTGCAGCTGCTGTCATCTGACGGATACGAGGACTGGCCCACCGAGAAGTTGCCACTCATCCAGAGGTACGCCGACGCGCCGCCGGCAACGCTCACCACGTTTACACCAACGGCATTCGCGGCAGTAAAGACAGCTACTTGGGCTGACCGGTCCGCGCCGCGCGACCTGTACGACATCTGGGCACTCGGTGAGCACGGCTACATCACGGCAGAAGCAGCCACGCTCTACCGACGGCACGGCCCAACCGGAAACAACCCGGCTCCCGACGTCTTCCGAGAAGCGCCCTCGGAGGACGCATGGGCCGAAGCGCTCGGCCATCAAGGCCGCGTCGACATCGGTCCGGAACAAGCACTCGAGCGCGTGAAACTTCTCTGGGCGAAAGCCGCACACGCCTCACCTTGACGCTGCGTGATTGCCGCGTGGAACGGAGCCCAGGATCGTCCGCCATTTGCTGACAACTGCAGGCTAGGCCCAAAGCTTCACGACCTCTCCCGCGATCAGCCCTCGATCCAGGTCAGCTGCCGGTCGCGAAGGACCCCGCCTCGGGCAGGAGCTCCTGCGCCAGTGCCTCGGTCTCCGGCTCGAGCGGGATGCTCTGCAGCGCCTCGCCCATCTGCTCGAGCGTCCGCTGGACTCCGGCGACCCCGGTGCCGGCGTAGCGGGCCCGCATCAGGTCGCGCCACAGGAGCTGGCTCCCGGGGTTGATCCGGAGCCCGGACTCGGCGGCCTGGGCGGCTCCGCCGGGATCATCGTCGGACAACAGCTCCGCGAGCCGGTGGGCGCCGTCGACGACGACGCGGACCATCGTGCGGGTCACGTCATCGCGGGCGATCCAGCCGTAGCGGCCCTCGGGCACGCCGTCGAAGACCTCACCACGGACGAGCTTGAGCGCCCGGCGCAGGAGGTCGACCTCCTCGACCGGCGAGCTCGTGCTGCGGGCACTGATCAGCAACGTACGGGCGCAGTCCCAGTCGCAGACCACCTCGTCCGCGAGCGAGAGACGCCCGTCGACGTCGCTGCGGAGCAGGTGCGACCCGTCCGTCGCGCTGCCGAGCCATTGCCTGGCCCGCACGATCGTCGACTCCTGCACGTCGGCGGTGACGCCACGCGGCCACAGGATCCCGCCGAGCACGTGCGGGTGCACGCCTTCGGGGTGCAGCGCGAGGAACGTGACGAGCTCGGTCGCGATCGCCGCGCGGTCCACCGGCAGGTCACCGGCACCCTGGACCGTGACGCGGCCCAGCACGCCGACCCGCCGTGACGCGGTCGTCCAGGCAGCGTCGTCGTGGGGTCGAAGCGGCTCCGGAATGCGTACGCGGTCACCGTGCTCCGGACGATCGGGCTCACGCGACGCGATGAACAGCTCAGCCACGGCGCTGACCTGCGACGGGTCGATCCGGTTGGCGGTCAACGTGAAGTCGAGCTGGGGCACCGAGAGGGTGCCGTGCTCGTCGACCCGCAGGCGCCACCGGGCAGCCTTGTGCTCGCCGGCGACCACGACGGAGAAGGACTGGCGACCGACTCCCGCGAGCGCACCGAGCCGCTCGGCCACATCGCTCTCGGGTGCGTGGCCGCACACCACGAGGTAGGACGGCAGCTGGCCGCGGCGGCGCAGTCGGCCGCTCAGGACTTCCTCGCGCAAGCCGGAGATCTGCTCCTCGAGGTCCGGGAGCTCGGCACGGAGGTCGTCGGTGACGCGAATCCGATCGTCGCCGATCTGCTCGAGACCGTGGGGCAGCCCGCTGGCGATGACGCGCACCGCCCGGGACCAGGCCGTGGTCGCGGCCTGGACCGCGATCGCCGCGGCAACCTCCTCGGCCACGTCGGTGTCGCCGACGAGCGACACGACGCCGCCGGCCGACTCGAGGTCGACCATGACGTCACGTCCCTGGTCGTCGACGCCGAGGCTGACGAGCGCCGGGTAGGGCGCCACCTCGTGCGGGCCGGGAACCTCGCCCTCGGTGCGCTCACAGCGCCACCGGCGACCGTTGTCCAGCACCGTCCACTCGCCCACCGCCTCGGGGACCGCCGGCGCCAGCAGGAGCTCGACGGAGTCGTCGTCGACCACGGCGCCGTACACCGGGGGCAACGCGACGCCCTGACGACGGCACTCCAGCGCCAAGGTGCGCAGGCTGCCGTCGAGCCACGAGCTGCGGGCGAGCGCGGCCGCGATGCGGAAGTCGGTCTCGACCTCGAGGGCGTCGTCGTCAGGCCGGCGTCCGATCTGCTGACGGCGACGGACGGCCAGCGCGCTGATCACGCCGGCGGCCAGCAGCCCGGCGCCGATCGCCCAGCGCGGAACATCGGACGAGACCACCGCGTCCTGGGTGACCTGCTCGTCCGAGGCGAGACCCGCATCGAGGTCCGTGACGACGGGAGCGGGTTCCGTCGCGGGCGGCTGTGGAGCGGTCTGCCGGGCCACGCCCACCGCATCGTCGGGCATGACGAGCTCCCAGCCCGGCTGGATCAGCCGAGCCAGCTCGAGCTTGCGGCCGTCGGGCTGGACGCGGTCCTTGTTGAGCTCGTAGATCTCCTTGTAGCGCTGACCCGCGCCCAGGTGCTTGTCCGCGATGTCCCAGAGGTTGTCGTGATAGCCGTTCCGCGGAGCCTTGACGGTGTAGATCTTGTCGCCGGCCTGCTCGACCTGCGGTGCCGCCGCCTCGGCCTGAGCCGTCTCGGCCGCGACCGAGACCGCGTCGACGACCTGCGCGGCCATCGACGACGTGTGCGCCGCGCTGTCCCCGACCGGGGTGGCGGCCTGCGCCGTGCCCGCCATGATGCCCGACATCATCAGGACGCCGACCAGCACCTGCGCCAGCTTCTGCAACGGTCCGGCGAGCGGCACCGAGCGCGCCATGCCACCTCGTCGAGCCGCGATGACCTCGACCACGACGCACACGATGAAGTAGAGCCATGCCAGCCAGACGACTCCGACCAGGACCGACAGCAGGTCCTCGAAGCTCAGCTGCTGCGCGAAGTCACGCATCGACGGGAACGACGTGGGGATCGGCGGGGGGCCGGCCAGCACCAGGAGCAGCGCCGGCAGACCCACGAGGAGCGCGAGGAGCGCCAGCCCTGA
>NZ_JAKFCB010000191.1:0-1642 GCF_036676885.1 Aeromicrobium sp. | reverse complement strand
TCGCCGCCAACCTCGACGACATCGCCGGACGATACGGCGCCGACACCGCGACGTTCGTCGCGGTCCAGCTCGAATACCCCTGGGAACCCGGCGCGGAGGCCACCCGCATCCGCTGAGGTCCGTATCGGTGGCTGTCAGGGTCGACGCGTTCGCATCGCCGGTGGCGGTGAGTTCGAGCAGCACGCTCGGGAACGCCGACACCCCGAACGGGTCGCTCTTGCCCGCGGACGTTTCCTTGAAGGTGACAAAGCGGCCGGTCCGGCCAAGGTCCTTACGGCGAGCGTCGCACCGTGTCGCGTCCGTCCTTCTTTGCTCTCAGCAGGGCCATGTCGGCCGAATGCAGCATCAAGGTCGGCGTATCCGTGGGATCCCTGCGTTCGGCGAGGCCGATGCTGATGCTCACCGGGCCCGGAAGTGCGGCGATCGCGGCGCGCAGCGACTCGGCCCACGCGGCGGCGGCATCGAGGTCCATCCCGGGCAGCATCACGGCGAACTCGTCGCCGCCGAGCCGTCCGGCGGCATCGTCCGGGCGCAGATGCCGCCTGATCGTCATCGCGATGGCCCTCAGCACGCGGTCGCCGGCATCGTGACCCAGCACGTCGTTGACCTGCTTGAAGCGGTCGACATCGATGATCACCACCGAGAACGGGGCCTCCGGTGCGAGGGTGCCGACGTGCTCGTCGAGCAGGATGCGGAACTGCCGGCGATTGAGCAGCTGGGTCAACGTATCCAGCGTCGCCAGGCCGAAAAGCGCCTGGTGGTAACGGGATTCCAGCTGGCCCGAAACGAACTTCAGCACGACGTCGCCGAGCACGAGCTGGTCGCCCTCGCGCAGCGTCGTGTGGTCCACGCGGCGGCCATTGACGACCGTGCCGTTCTTGGAGCCGAAGTCCCGCAGGTGGATCCGTCCCGCGTCCTGCCAGATCGTGCAGTGAAGTCGGGAGACGGACGGGTCGGTGATCTGGAAGTCGGCGCCCGGATCGCGCCCGATGACTACGGGCACCTCGTGCACGTGGATGCAATGGCCCAGGCGTGGCCCGGCGATGACGACCAGGCACGGATCGGGCACGTCCCGCCCCGGCACCGGGCGGCCCAGCGGCGGAACGGTTTCGGCCGGGCGGCCGCGGCGCCCGAAGTTCAACGCACCGTCGTCGTCATGCCAAGGCGCGGGGGTCGCGGCGGAAGTCCGGTTTCGCATGCATCGGCTGCCTGGCTGGACGGTCGCGTGCCACGAGCGGCAGCGCATCGGCGGATCCTCGGGACGGCCGCTTCAGCACCACGTGAAATTCGGGGGGAAGCAGCAGGAACCGTGCGCGCCATCGCGTTTGCTGCTGCCGTGCAGAGTTTACATAATATACATTATGCGCACTCGATGATCCGCCGAACCCGGGCCTACATGCTCCGGAACAGCGCCATGAACGGCTGGCTGACGACGAGCGTCTCGGCCCGCCCCTTCAGCGTCAGGTGGCCCTTGCCGGTGTCGTCGCGGCTGATCGAATCGATGGCCTTCAGGTTGACGATCGTCGCCCGGTGGATCTGCTTGAAGGCCGCCGGATCGAGCACGTCCAGCAGATCCTTGATCGGCTTGCGCAGCAGCGCCTCGCCGGCGCGGGTCACCACGGTCGTGTACTTGTTGTCGGCG
>NZ_JAKFCB010000190.1:0-2989 GCF_036676885.1 Aeromicrobium sp. | reverse complement strand
CTTCATCGAGCTCTTGCGGCAGACCCAGATCGAATGACATACATGGAATTACAGTCCTGTCACCTGTCACAAGTCAAGCCGAATGGCAAGATTCACGAAATCTCCGGCGTGTCGCCCGCCTGCAGGACACCTGAGGAGGCAAGACACAATGGCCGACATGCGGATCACGGTCATCCTCGGCGCCGACGGCGCGCCCTTCGCGCACGACCTCGCCGGGCGTCTCGAGCCCGGCGACGAGCTGGTCGTCATCACCCCGACGATGCGCGACCGGTGGGCCACGGGGCTCAAGATGTGCCCCGATCTCGACGCGCTCCTCGCCGTCCCGGGCGCCGCCCAGACGCATGCGGTCGCCGACGAGCTGAACGCGATCGGCTACTCCCCCAGCTGGCAGCGGCCGAGTGACGCCGACGTCGCGGGCCAGCTGATCCGCACGGAGCTGCTCGGCGCCGGCTACACGCTGACCGAGGCCACCACTGCGGCGGCGGCCCGTCGCGACCTCCGGTTCACGGTGCTGCCGGCGAGCGACGACCGTGCCGAGCTGCACGTCGTGGTCCCGGCGGCCGAGGGGGTGCGTGCCGTGCACATCGCCGAGATCCTCGCGGACCCCGACGCGTACGAGATGCAGGACCTGGTGCTCGTGGCGGAGACGTGGTCCGTCTCCGCCGCCGTACGCGCGGCGATCGGATCGTCCGACGTCGTCGTCCTCGGTCCGACCAGCCGTACGCTCGCGATCGACCCCGTGCTCCGGGCGCCCGGCATGCTCGACGCGTTCCGGGACGATGTGCCGGTCCTGGTCGTCGAGCACGAGGACACCGCGCCCGCCGAGCTCGTACGCGTGGCCGGTTTGCGCGAGGCCGATCCCGGCCGGCCTGAGCCGGTGCCTGCCGACGCCGGAGTCGTGCTCGACCGGGCGCGCAAGGTCGTGGCCGCGTGAAGACCCTCGACCAGCTGCTCCGGGTCGCGGCCGACCCCTCGCAGCCCCTCGTGACCTACTACGACCTGGCAACCGGCGAGCGGGTCGAGCTGAGCACGACCACGACCGCCAACTGGGTCGCCAAGACCAGCAACTTCCTCGTCGACGAGCTGGACGCCGGCCCCGGCAGCCGCATCCGCATCGGGCTGCCGAGCCACTGGCTCACGACGGTGTGGATCCTGTCGGCGTGGAACGTCGGCGCGGCGATCGTCGACCACACCGCCGACATCGGGCTGAGCGGTCCCGACCTCGTCGCCGACGAGCCGCAGCGCGTCGCCGCGTCCTTGCGGCCGCTCGGTGGACGGTTCCCGGAGCCGCCGCCCGGGTTCCTCGACCTGGGCGCCGAGGTGCCCGGTCACGGTGACCACTTCGTTGCCCTCGATCCCCCCGAGCCGACGACGCTGGCGCTCGACCTCGAGGGAGCGGCAAGCACGCACGCCGAGCTCCTGTCGACCGTCGTGCCCGACGGCGGTCGCCGGCTCGTCGTCCCCGGAAGCATCCGGCGCGATGCCGAGCTCGTTACCGCGGCCTGCCTGGGCGGCGGCTCGCTGGTGATCGTGGCATCCGCCACACCGGAGCAGATCTCACGCGTGAGCACGCAGGAGGGCGCCGAGACCCGGTAGGCCGATCCACTACACTCGACGATGCCTCGACGGCAGGACGTCAGGCGCCCCCGAATGCCTGAACAGTAGGGACACCACACGGATGACAACCGCCGAGGATGCGGCGCGCCTGGGCCTTCACAAGGTCGGGGGGCGGCCACCGCTCCGCGAGTACGTCTCTGAGGTCTGGAAGCGCCGGGTCTTCATCTTCTCGATGGCTCGCTTCAAGATCGAGTCGGAGAACCAGCAGAACTCGCTCGGCATGTTCTGGGTGATCCTCAAGCCGCTGCTCAATGCTCTCGTCTACGGCTTGATCTTCGGGTTCCTGCTCGGCAAGAGCGCTCGGCCCCCGCACTTCGTCGAGTTCCTGATCATCGGTGTGTTCCTGTTCGAGTTCTTCGCCCAGGCGTGGACCGCGGGCGGCAAGTCGATCACCAACAACGCCGCACTGGTCCAGAGCCTCGCCTTCCCCCGCATGGTCCTGCCGCTGGCCGCCGTCACTCAACGGTTCCTGCAGTTCCTGCCCACCATCGCGATCATGCTGGTGTTCCTGCTCGTGAGCGGCAATGCCCCCCACCTGCACTGGGTCATGATCATCCCGCTCTTCCTCCTCTACTACTTCTTCAACTGCGGTCTCGCGCTCGTCACCGCTCGACTGGCGGTGCACTGGCGCGACGTCAACAACTTCCTGCCGTTCCTCACCCGATTCTTCTTCTACACGACCGGCATCTTCTTCAGCGTCAAGGAGCGGTTCGGCGACTATCCCGTCATCATGCGGATCGCAGACTTCCAACCCGTCAACGAGTTCCTGACGCTTGCCCGCGCGGCGCTTCTCGCCGGCGACACGTACGCGATCGATGAACGCTACTGGCTGTACGCGACGATCTGGTCGCTCGGCCTCTTCGCGTTCGGGGTCTGGTTCTTCTGGCGCGCAGAGGAGAGGTACGGCCGTGTCGACTGACGAGACCAAGGTGCAGGCACCCCAGCCGCCGACAGACCGCAAACCCGTCGTCGTCGTCGACGACGTGCACGTCGAGTACAAGGTGTTCGCGACGGGCAAGCGGCCCACCGCCGCTGACCGCCGCTCCAAGGTGCTGCGCGGGCGCGGCAAGCAGCTGCGCACGGTTCATGCCCTCAAGGGCGTGTCCTTCACGGCGTACGAGCAGGACAGCATCGGCGTCATCGGCACCAACGGCTCGGGCAAGTCGACCCTCATGCGGGCGATCGTCGGGCTCACGCCCGCCAGCCGCGGTGCGATCTACGCCTCCTCGCGACCCAGCCTCCTGGGCGTCGGCGCGGCCCTCATGAAGGACCTCTCGGGCGAGCGCAACATCATCCTCGGCGGCCTCGCGATGGGCTTCACGATGGACGAGATCGAGGCCAACTACGAGGAGATCGTGAAGTTCTCGGGCCT
>NZ_JAKFCB010000189.1:0-47392 GCF_036676885.1 Aeromicrobium sp. | reverse complement strand
CTTGCAGCGCGGGCAGAACTTCTTGAGGTCGAGACGATCGGGGTCGTTGCGACGGTTCTTCTTGGTGATGTAGTTGCGTTCCTTGCACTCGGTGCAGGCCAAGGTGATCTTGGGACGAACGTCTGAGCTCTTGCTGGCCACGAGGGTGCCTCTTCTTGATCGGTGATGCTGAAGGTCGTACGTATGCAAGTCGTTCTGGTAGCTGGGGCGGGACTCGAACCCGCGACCCCACGATTATGAGTCGTGTGCTCTGACCACCTGAGCTACCCAGCCGTAAAACGGTCATGAGTTGCCCCATGTCCGAAGGACCCAAATGTGATCCGAGTCCAGAGCCCCTTTACGGAATCGAACCGTAGACCTTTTCCTTACCATGGAAACGCTCTGCCGACTGAGCTAAAGGGGCAAGCCGACAGCCAAAGATACAGGGTGATCGGCCCCGGGAGGAAATCGGGGCCGGGACTGCCTCAGGTTGCAGCGGCAGCGAGTCGCGACGGCCACCTCGGACCCTCGTAGATGAAGGCCGTGTAGCCCTGGACGAGGTCGGCTCCGGCGGCCAGTCGCGCACGTACGTCGTCGGGTGTCGTGACTCCTCCGACCGAGATGATCGCGAGCCTGTCGCCCACTCGGGCCCGAAGACGTACGAGGACCTCCGTGGCCCGTTCGGCCAGGATCGGCCCGGAGAGGCCGCCCGCTCCGGCGGCCTCGATGACGTCTCGGGGGGTCTTGAGCGACGCGGGCCTGGCGATCGTCGTGTTGGTCGCGCTGATCCCGGCGAGCCCCAGCTCGAGAGCCAGGTCGGCGACGGCGTCGACGTCGGCGTCGGCGAGGTCGGGCGCGATCTTGACCAGCAGCGGCACCGGCCCGGCCGGCACGCGATCGGCGACCTCCTTGACGGCGCGGAGCAGCGGCCGCAGCTCGTCGACCGCCTGCAGGTCACGCAGGCCGGGGGTGTTGGGCGAGGAGACGTTGACGACGAGGTAGCTCGCGTACGGGGCCAGCAACCGGGCGCTCTCGACGTAGTCGGCGACGGCGTGCTCGGGCTCGACGACCTTGGTCTTGCCGATGTTGACGCCGATGACGGCCGCCCGGCCGGCCTTGGTGCCGCGGAGTCGATGGAGCCGCGAGGCCACCTCGGCGGCGCCGTCGTTGTTGAAGCCCATGCGGTTGATGATCGCCCGGTCGTCGACGAGCCGGAACAGGCGTGGTCGCGGGTTGCCGGGCTGGGCCCGTGCCGTGACGGTGCCGATCTCGACGTGGCCGAAGCCGAGGGCCAGCAGACCCGGAACCGCCTTGGCGTTCTTGTCGAAGCCGGCCGCCAGCCCGAATGCGTGGGGGAACTCGACGCCCATCACCGTGCGCGGGGCGTGGGTCTGGGGGAACACCAGTCGGGTGCCGAACCGGCCCGCGCGGATCGCGGCGAAGCCACGCTCGTGGGCCTTCTCGGGATCCATCGAGCGGAAGACGGCGTCGAAGAAGGCGCGATAGACCACGCCGTCAGCGTATCGGCACGACGACCGCGAACACCGCGCCCCGGTCGGCACCGTTGCGCACCTCGAGCCGCATGCCCATGCGTGTCGCCAGCCGGTGCGCGATCGACAGGCCGAGCCCGGTGCCGACGGACCGCACGTCGCGATATCGCGCGTGCAGCACCCCACGCTCGAACGCCTCGTCCAGATCGGCGGGCGCGAGACCGGGCCCGGAGTCCTCGACCTCGATCACGACGTCCGTCGCCGTGCTCACGCTCCGCAGGACGACGACCCCACCCGTCGGGGTTGCCCTGACGGCGTTCTCGACGAGCCCGTCGAGAAGCTGGCGCAGGCGCATCGGATCGGCGTACACCCTGGCCGGGCCCGCCTCGGCCCGCAACGACACGCCTTCGCGCTCGCACGTGGCCTGCCAGGCCTGCCCCAGGTCGCTCAACAGGCTCGCGGACGACACCTCCTGCGGCTCGATCGTGAAGTCATCGGCCTCGAGCCGCGCGAGCGCCAGCAGGTCGCTCACGAACCGGTCGAGCCGCGCGGTCTCCGCGACCAGCGTCTCGCCGGTTGCCCGTACGTCTTCCGGCTCGATCGCTCCGTCGGCCATCGCCTCGGCGTACCCCCGCAGGGCGGTCAGCGGTGTACGGATCTCGTGGGAGACCGACAGCAGGAACTCGCGCTGACGCCCCTCGCTGGTCGTCAGGGCCTCGTCGAGCGACGCCACCGCACGGCCCATGTCGTCGAACTCGCGTACGGACGAGGTGCCGATCGGCACGCCTCGCTCCCCCGCGGCGAGCCGACGGGCCGCTCCTGCGGCGGCGGCGACCGAGCGGGTGAGCGTACGGGACAGGATCAGGCCGAGGGTCCCGGCGGCGGCGAGGCCGAGCAGCAGCGCCAGCAACAGCCGACGACGGAGCGCGTCGGTCGCCTCGTCGACCCCCGCGACCGGTTGCGCGGCGATGGCGGAATAGCCCCGCTTGGTCCTGCGTCCCTCGATCAGGATCGTCTCGCCGCCAACCGTGGAGGTCGCGGACAGGGTTCCGGTGTCCAGCAGCTCGGTGACCTGCGCATCGGTCAGGAGGTCGCCGGCCGCACCGGTGACGTTGCCGCCGCGTCGCACGATCCCGTAGCGCCGGTCGTCGCGACCCAGCACCTTCTGCTCCTGGGCGATGAGCCTGGCCGCGGCCGCCGGCTTCGCCGCGAGGCTGTCGACGGAGCGTACGAGCTCCTCGCGCGCCTGGTCCCTCGCCACGCCTTTGACCACCGGCACGGTCAGGACGAGGGCGACCAGCGCCACGACGACACCACCGGCCAGTGTCACGAGCAGGATGCGACGTGCCAACGAGGTCGTCACGGCCGCACCGCCGAGTAGCCGACGCCACGGTGCGTACGGATCGGCGACTCGTCACCGAGCTTGGCGCGCAGCTGGGCGATGTGGACGTCGACCGTCCGGCTCTGCCCGTACGCCGCGGCGCCCCAGACCGTCGACAGCAGCTGCTCGCGGCTGAACACGATGCCGGGACGGCGCATCAGCGCGGCCAGGAGGTCGAACTCGGTCGCGGTGAGATCGACGCTGCGTCCGTCGACCGTCACCTCCCGCGTGCCGGGCTCGAGGCGTACGCGGCCAAGGTCGAGCGAGGACGCGTCGACGCTCCCGGAGCTGCGGCGCAGGACCGCGCCGACCCGCGAGACCAGCTCACGGGGCGAGAACGGCTTCGTGACGTAGTCGTCCGCGCCCAGCTCCAGGCCGAGCACACGGTCGACCTCGTCGTCACGCGCCGTCACGAAGATCACCGGCGTCCAGTCGTCCTGCGCGCGCATCCTCCGGCACACCTCCACGCCGTCGAGGTCGGGCAGCCCGACGTCCAGCAGGACGAGCGCCGGCCGGAGGGTCGTGACCTGGGTGAGTCCCCGGGACCCGTCGTGCTCGACGTGCACGCCGTAGCCGGCCCGCGAGAGGTAGAGGCGCAGGACGTCCGCGATCGAGCGGTCGTCCTCGACGACGAGGACCAAGCCCTTTCCCGCAGTGCTCACGGATACATGAAACAGGACATGCGGCCTCGGCAGGCGGTTCCGCGGATGATCCTTACGATCCTCGAACATTGGCTTGACGATCCCCTTGCCTGGCGGGCGAAAGGTGAGGATCGTCGGGAACGGCCCGACCATGACCGTGAAGGAATGGACTGATGACCACTTCCAGCTTGAAGACCGTTGTCGGCCGCAGGCTCTGGCTCACCGGACTCGTGTTCGCGATCGCCGCCGCACTCGTGTCGGCGCTCTGGCTCTCGTCGTCCTCGGAGCCGGCCACTGCGACGGTCGAGCAGACCGCGACGACGTTGGAGACCGAGCTCGGCCAGGAGCCGGCGAGCCTCGAGGCCAACGCCGAGGCGAAGGAGGATCGCCGCGCGTTCCACGAAGACATGAAGGCGGCCCGTCAGCTCAAGGGGCAGGCCCGAGCCGATGCCGTCAAGAAGGTCGCGGCAGACGCCAAGGCCGGGAAGTACGGCGACAAGATCGAGAAGCGCTTCGATCGCCGAGCTGCCCACCGGGAGGCGGTGTTCGCACTGCTGCCGGACGAGCTGCAGTCGGACCTCACGAAGCTGCGGGCCATGGAACCCGGCGACGAGCGCAAGGCGTTCCGCGACGAGATCCGGCAGAAGGCGCTGGACGGCGGGTACGGCGACAAGGTCCAGGAGGCCGCCGAGAAGCTGCAGGACTTCTGGCGGGACTGACCACGGCCCACCGGCCCGGCCCTTCCCTCAGGGCCGGGCCGGCGTGGTCGCCGACGGTCTGACGCTGGTCGACCTCTACGACCGCATCGGCGCGCTCGAGCGGCGTCTCGCCGAGGCCGAACGGCAGCTCGGCGCCCTCCTGAGCAGCGGCGTCAGAGCGGGATGACCGCGTCGACCCGGCCGCCGTCGCGGCGCGCCGACGCGACCACGCTGCCGCCGACCTGCTCGGCCCGCTCCCGCATGGACGAGAGTCCGACACCGGGCTTCCACTGCTTCGTCGACACTCCGTCGTCTCGGACCGAGACATGCAGCAACCCTTCGTCCGCGGAGATGCTGACCTCGACCTTGGTCGCCGCGGCATGCCGGGCCACGTTCGTGAGGGACTCCACGACGATCCGGTAGGCCGCGACCTCCGCCGCCGCCGAGAGGTCGGGGAGCGTCTCCGGGGTGTCGATCGTGACCTCCAACGGCTTGCCCTCGGCCGCGTGCAGGCTGGCCGCATGCTGTCGCACGGCACCCACGAGGCCGAGCTCGTCGAGGGTCGCCGGGCGCAGACCCTCGACCAGGCGACGAACCTCGGAGATCGCGCCCGCGGTGTCGTCGCGGAGGCGTGCCAGCAACGCGTCGGCCGCCTCCGTGTCCGTCGAGAGGTGGTTGCGAGCCGCGTCGGCTGAGAACGCGACACCCGTCAGCGTCGGCCCCAGTCCGTCGTGGAGGTCACGCCGCAACCTGCGGCGCTCGTCCTCGATCGCGGCGATCGCGGCGCCGCGGGACTCCTGCAGGTCGCGGGCCAGCGCTGTCGCTCGCAATGTCTGCGCCAGCAGCGGCGCGACGATCCGCAGCACGTGCTCGTCGTCGGCTGAGAGCATCAGCTCCCCCGCCCTCAGGCCGACGACCACCTCGCCGACCGCGTCGTCACCGAGCCGGAGCGGAAGCGTACGCGTGTGGGTGACCTCGGTGCCCGAGGTCGCGAGCGTCTGTCCCTCCGCCCGCAGCGAGGCGTACGGCAGGACGAGCGCCTCGCGAATGGCTCGCAGCGCCAGGACCGGGTCGTCCCCGATGCGGTCGACGACCCGGGTTGCCGCCTGCAGCGGATCGGGCCGGTCGCCGAACAGCAGCTGGTCGACGACCCCGCGCAGCATGACCATGAGGGGGTGGAAGCCGAAGGCGAGGACCGCGCCCACCACGCCGAGCGCTCCGGGTGACGGGTCGGGCGCGCCGGTCCAGTCGAGCACCGAGACGAAGCCCGCGAACACCGAGACGTACGCGATGACCGCCACGAAGCCGACGACTCCCCAGACGATCAGGCCACGGACGTCCACCACGTCCGGGCGGAGCACGCCGACCACCATCGCCGGCGCGATCACCCCGCACATCAAGGCGACGACCGACGATGGCGCGTTGCCGGTCGTTCCTTCGGCGGAGAACATCAGCAGGCCGCCGACCAGGCCGACCGTCCCGGCGGTCACCGCGAACCACTGGAGTGGCACCCGTGACTCATCGTCTGCCGTCTCCAGGCGCCACCACACATGCATGATGACCACGAGCCCGATGACAACTCCCATTGCTTCAGCCGTGTGCGACTCGCGTGGCGCCGCGACCGCGATGACCCCGGCCGCCGCGAACGTCGTCACGGCCAGGAAGTCGACGGGCTTGCGCCAGCTCCAGCGCGGATAGGCGGCGACCGCGAGCGGGAAGGCCAGCATCGTCGATCCGATGCGCAACGCCGACTCGACATCGGGTGCCTGGTCGCGGGCATGCAGCACCAGGGCACCCAGGGCGGTGAGCGCGACAACCACGAGCAGCGCCCCGCACACCGATGCCCGGCGGACATACATCAGCACCACTCCGCTGACGCCGGTGACGATGGCGAATGCCGCGATGCTCGCGCCGAGGAACCACTCGCTCATCTCGGCCTGCCGAGTCCCTCGTCGCGAGCCCGTACGATTGCGGCCGACCGGTCGGACACCGCGAGCTTCGCGAAGATCGACGAGATGTGGTTGGCGACGGTCTTGGGCGCGAGCGCGAGCTCCTCGGCGATGGCGTGGTTGCGCTTGCCGGCGGCGACCAGGTCGAGCACCTCTCGTTCGCGGTCGGTCAGGTCGGGGAAGGGTACTTCCGGCGCCACCCTCGGCTGGCTGAAGTGGCCGAGGACGCGCGCCGCGACTCCCGGTCCGAAGATCGCCTCCCCGGCCACCACCGCCCGGATCGCCCGGTCTATCTCAGCCTGTTGCGCACCCTTGAGCAGATAGCCGCGGGCGCCGGCCTGCATCGCCGCGAAGACGGTGTCGTCGTCGTCGAACATCGTGAGGACGAGGACCATGGCTTCCGGTACGGCTGCGTGGATTCGACGGGTGGCTTCGAGGCCGTCGATGCCCGGCATGCGGATGTCCATGAGCACCACGTCAGGACGCTGCAGCTGCGTCTCGCGGACGGCCCCCTCACCGTCGACCGCCTCCCCGACGACCTCGTAGCCGTCGATCGACTCGAGCAGCGCGCGCAACCCACCGCGTACGACGGGGTGGTCGTCGGCCAGCACGACGCGAATGCGATCCATTCCCACATGATGCCGAGAAACCAGGGCAAAAGACCCGGGAACCTGCACCTAGGCAGGCCGGGAAAAACTCCGGACAATGAGGAACCGGCACACATCTTGGGGTACGCGCGCCGCGCCACCGTGGAATCACCTTCCACGACAAGGAGCTCATCATGATCCTCACCACCAAGAACAAGGTCGGTCTCGCGCTGGCCGGGCTGCTCGGGCTCTCCGACCTGCCCAGCTTCCTCGTCAGCACACCCGACGGCGAGACCGGCCCTCCGCAGGGCATCCTCATCCTCAGCTCGATCTGCGGGCTGATCACGGTCATCGCGGTGATCATCGCCTGGCGGTCGGCGAGTGGGGCGGCCATCCGCGTCGCCGCAGGAGCCCGCATCGTCTCGATGCTGTCAGCGTTGCCGGCGTTCTTCGTCGACGTCCCGGCGGCCATCAAGGTCCTCGTGACGGTGTTCGTCATCCTCACGCTCACCTCGCTCGTGCTGATGTTCTCGCCGGCACGACGCTCGACCACCGTGATGGATTGAGGCGTCGTCATGATCGCCGTCGTCACGGTCCTCCTGGCGTTCCCGCTGGGGTTCTTCCTCCGGTCGCACCTTGCCGCCAACACGGCGTACGCCATCGCCTACCTCTGGGCGTTCGTCTATCAGTCCGTCTACCTGCTGCTCGACGCCGTGAACGGCAACCGGGAGGCCTTCGATCCCCAGGACTTCCCACTCAGCTACGGACTCGTCGCCGGCGCCATCTTCGGGGTCGGCTTCGGGCTGGTGGCGTTGGGGCACCGCGTCGGCAACCGTCGCGGCTCACGGGCGGTGTCGCCGGCCTGACCTCCTGATCACGCGCGCCCGGTTCCCATGCGGAGCCAGGCCGGGCGTGGTCATTCCCCGGCGATGGCCTCGACGCACTCGGGCAGTTGGCGCGTCGCCACGATCTCCTTGACGATCTCGCCGATCCGGCGGTTGGACTCCTGGGAGTATCGGCGCAACACCGAGAACGCGTGGTCGGCGTCCAGGTCGAACCGCTCCATGAGGATCCCCTGCGCCTGGCCGATCATCGTCCGGGTGTCGAGCGCCTGGAGCAGAGTCTCTTCGCTCCTGGCGTTGGCCAGCGCGATGGCACTGTGGCCGGCGAACATCCGCGCCATGTCGACGTCGTCCGGGGTGAAGGCCATGGGGGATCTGCCGTAGAGGTTGAGGGCACCGATGCGCTGACCACGGCCGTGGACCTCGGCCGAGATGATGCTGTGGAAACCCAGCTCAGCAGCCGCCGGGCCCCACCGTGGCCACCTCGGGTCGTCGCCCAGGGACTCCGAATGCAGGCTGCGGATCTCGACGGCGGCGTCGACGCAGGGGCCTTCCCTCAGCTCGTACTGCAGCTGATCGGCTCGGACAACCTGCGGGTGGGTCGCCCCGACCGTCTCGAACCGGCGACCGCCGGCCTGGATCAACGTGATGCCGCCGAACGCGGTGCCGGTGGACCGTACGGCGAATCCCACGACGTGCTCGACCGCGTCGCCCATGGTCGTGGACTCGGCCAGCGCGGAGACCAGCTCGATCATGGTCTTCTCGTCGAGGGACGTCACCATCTGAACCCCAGGTGTTCGGCGGGCGGCGCGCCGTTGCCGGACGCACGCAGCCCGATCCTACTCCCGATCCGCGCAGTGACAGGCTGACGACCTGAGACTTCCTCGCGAAGCGGCCTCCTGTCGTGGGCGCACGCCACTCAACGGCGGGGCGGCAGCGGGAAGAAGCCCGAGGTGCGCTCCATGTAGGCGCGATAGCCGGGCCGCTCGGCCATGTGGCGTTCGAGGATGCGCTTCCCCGAGCCGAAGACGAGCAGGTAGACCATCAGGGCCGGCGATAAGACCGTCAGCACGCCGGGCCAGTGCTCGGCAGCAACCAGGAAGATGCCGACCCAGACGCAGGCGTCACCGAAGTAGTTGGGGTGACGCGTGAATCGCCACAGCCCCGAATCCATGACCGGCCCGTGGTCGGGGTCCGCCTTGAACGCCGCCAGCTGATGGTCGCCGACCGCCTCGAAGGCGATGCCGACCAGCCACACGACGGCGCCGACGTACGCCAGCACGCCCATCGGCTCTGCAATGAGGGACCCGACGACCACGGGCATCGCGACGATGAACGCGATCACGCCCTGCAGGACGTACACGGACAGGATCGTGCCCAGCTCACCGCGGCCCTCCAGCAGCTTGGCGTAGCGAGGATCCTCCCCGTGCCCGCTGCTCCTGCGGGCCATGTGCAGCGCGAGCCGGGTCCCCCAGATGACGGTCAGCGCCAGGAGCAGCCAGCGGCGCCCGGCGTCGCCATGGCCGGCCGACCCGGCGAAGCTCGCCACGGCGGCGCAGGCGAACAGCAGGCCCCATGCGGTGTCGATGACGTTGTGGCGGTGGATCCGCTTGGCGACGGCGTACGTGACGACGAGTGTCCCCGCCATCCCCGCCGCGCTCCAGGCGAGCGAGTCCACCAGCGCGTTGACCGGAAGGTCGCTCATGACGCGCCTCCCGGCTTGCGCATGACGATCTGCGCGACGTCGAGATAGCCCGACCTGAAGCCGGCCTCTGAGTAGGCGAGATACAGCGACCACATCCGCCGGAACACCTCGTCGAAGCCAAGTGCGTCCACCCGCTCGGCGTGCGACTCGAAGGTGTCGCGCCAGCGCCGCAGTGTCTCGGCGTAGTCCGGCCCGAACATCAACGTCGACTCGGTGCGGAGTCCGGCACGTGTCGCGCTCTCGTCGATCGCCCTGGTGGACGGGATCTGCCCGCCCGGGAAGATGTACTTCAGGATCCAGGTGTACGTCCGGGCGCTGGCGAGCATCCGCTCGTGCCCCATCGTGATCGACTGCAGCCCTAACCGGCCGCCGGGCGACAGCAGGTGCTCGACCCGGGCGAAGTACTCGTCCCACTGGTCAGAACCGATGGCCTCGATCATCTCCACGCTGACGACGCAGTCGTACGTGCCGGCGACGTCGCGGTAGTCCAGCTCCTGCACGTCGACTCGGTCGGCGAGGCCTGCCTCGGAGATCCGGATGCGGGCGAGGGCTGCCTGTTCGCCGGACAGCGTCACGGTCGTCACCCGGGCACCTCGGGCAGCAGCCCTGAGGGACAGCTCGCCCCAGCCCGTCCCGATCTCCAGGACCGTGGACCCGGGCTTGACGCCGGTCACGTCGAGCAGGCGATCGACCTTGCGCTGCTGGGCCCGCTGCAGGTCCTGGCCGCCCAGCGGCGAACCGGCTTCGAACAGCGCGGAGGAATAGCTCATCGTCGGGTCGAGGAACGTGGCGAACAGGTCGTTGGACAGGTCGTAGTGCCGCTGGATGTTGCGACGCGCGCCGGCTGCCGTGTTGGCGTCGGTCCGCGGACGTCGAGGCATCGCCACCGACCTGAACCGCTGCAACGGCGCCGGGACGAGAGTCGACATCCGGGCGGCCAGGACCGTGAGCACGCCGGCCAGGTCGTCGCTGGACCAGTCTCCCGCCATGTACGACTCACCGAAGCCGATCAGACCGTTGCTGCCGAGGCGGTCGTAGAACGCCCGTGGGTGGTGCAGGTGCAGCGTCGGGTCGTCCGGACCACCTCCGCCCAGGCGGCGCCGGTCGGGACCGAGCACCGTGATGGGTACGCCCGCCAGCATGCGTTTCACGACCCTCGCGGCGATCGCGGCCCGCATCGGTCGACGAGGTGGGGTGGCGACATCAGGCCAACGGGAGGCGTCGATCGTGGTGGAACGCGCGGCTGAGGTGACGGTCATCGTGGACTCCGGATCGGGTCGGCGGGTTTGCGGTCTGTGCGCGGCACCGGGCGCAGGCCCTTGAGGAAGAGCCGGATGCCGTGGAAACGGATCATCAGGCTGACGGTCCGCGTCGCCCAAGGGGTTCGCAGCGCGGAGGACAACCGCGCGTCGGCGCGGCGGACACCGCGCATCGTCGCGACGAACGGCGACCGGCCGGGCCGCTGCAGCGTCACGGTCACCGCGAGCCGCTCGCCGGGCGCCGGCACGGTCAGCTCGTAGTGCCCGTCGACGCCGTGGAACGGTGACACGTAGAACGTCTTGTCGACCGTCGCTCGCCCGTCGTGGGCGGGTTCGAGCAGGTAGCAGCGCCGCCCGCCGTACGTGTTGCGGACCTCGGCCACGACGTGGGTCAGGGTCCCGTCCGGGTCGTGGCAGTAGAACAGACTGAGCGGGTTGAACACGTGGCCCAGCACACGCGGACTGGCGAGCATGCGGATGACCGCAGGCGGCTCGACGCCCCTTGAGCGGAGCCAGTCGTCGACGTTCTCGCGGATCGACCGCGAAGCGTCACCCAGGTGGTCACCGGCGTCGAACGAGCACAGGCTGCGCAGGCCCCGGGGCATCTGCGGCACGTCGTCGAGGTCGACCAGCCAGGTCCGGCCACGGTTCGTGAACGCGTACGACACGACGTCACTCCGGCTGTGCCCGATCGTGACGTCGTAGCTCGCGAGTGCCTCGCGGCGGCTCACCAGTCAGCTCCCAGACTCGCGGCCGCGACGACCCCCGAGCGGCAGCCGTCCTCGTGGAAGCCCCACCCGTGGTAGGCCCCCGCGAACGCGATGACGCCGTCGTTGAGTGCCGGCAGGTTCGCCCGGGTCGCGACCGAGCCGGGCGTGAACATCGGATGCTCGTAGACCATCTGGGCGATCAGGTGTGCCCGATCCACCGACTCGTCCCCGTTCAGCGTGACGAGGTAGCGCGACTCGCTCGGGAGGCGCTGCAGACGGGTCATGTCGTACGTGACGTGGACCTCGGTGCCGGCCGCGTCGCAGGCCGGCATCTGGTAGTTCCACGCGGCACGAGCCCGCGACGCCGGCGGCAGGACGGAGGCATCGGTGTGCAACGACGCGCGGTTCTTCGAGTACGTCCAGGCGCCCAGGGTGGCGGCCTCGGCCGCCGTCGGCTCGGCGAGCATCGCGAGTGCCTGGTCCGGATGCGTCGCGATGACGACGGCGTCGAAGTCGGCCACCTGATCGTCCGCGTCGATGATCCGGACGCCGTGCGCGGTACGGCTGACGGACGTCACGGGCGTCAGGAGGTTGACCGCCGAGAGCCGCTTGCCGACCTTGTCGACATAGCTCGCCGATCCGCCCTTCACCGTGCGCCAGGGGTGCGACCCGCGTACGGACAACATGCCGTGGTTGGCCAGGAACTGGAACAGGTAGCGCGCCGGGTAGGCGCCCGCCTCGGCCGGCGCGCAGGACCACACGCAGGCGACCATCGGCACGACGAAGTGTGAGCGGAAGTACCGGCTGAAGCGGCCCTCGGCCAGGAACTCGTCGAGCGTCATCTCGCCGGCCCCGGTGTCGGCCAGGTGCTGTCGAGCACGGCGGTGGAAGCGCACGACCTCGCTCAGGAGGTAGAGATAGCGAGGATTCGTCGCGTTGCGCATCGTGGGGAACAGGCCGCTGAGGCGCCGCGCGCCGGCGTACTGCAACCCACACCCGTCGCAACGGATCGACATGCTCATCTCCGACTCCTGCGTCTCGACGCCGAGCTCGTCGAACAGCCGGGTCAGGAAGGGATAGGTGCGCCGGTTGTGCACGATGAACCCGCTGTCGACGCGGAGCGATCGTCCATCCGGGTCGAGGAGCTCGTGCGTGTGCGCGTGGCCACCGAGCCGGCCGTCCGCCTCGTACAACGTGACGTCGGCAACCCGTTGGAGGAGATAGCCGGCCGTCAGCCCTGCCACTCCACTTCCGATGACGGCGATCTGTCGTCTGCGCATGCTGCAACTCCCTGGTCCGAACGATCGGTTCTACCCGGGGATTCGGAGCCAGTGGTCCGGCGGATTGGTCAGATCGGGACGTCGACGATCGGCGCGGTCGTCGGCTTCTTGGATCCGCCGTCCGGCTCGACCGTGACCGCCAGCTGGTCGGCCTCGGCGAGATCCTTCATGACCATCGCACCGGATCGCGAGAACGTGCCCTGGGACTCCGCGTCAGCGCTCCTGACGAGCCAGACCTGGTAGACCTTGTCGTCCTCGAGGGCCGGCAGCCCGTCGGCCACCACCACCGCGGCATCGCGGCTCTTGGAGGTGACCAACCGGATCGTGCCGCCACCCGGAAGAGCCTGCGATGCGGTTGCCGCATCAGCCGCACCCAGGACCGACGTCATCGCGACGTTCTGCTGACGCTGCTCGTCGGCCCGGTCACGCTCGACCAGATAGCCGCCTGCTCCGGCCGCCGCCAGCACGAGGGCGGCCGCGGCAACGAGCTGTGGAAGCCTGCGCCGCAGCCCGCCGCGCTGGCTCATCGCCGTGACGAGAGGGCGCTCCTGCGGCACGGATCCGATCGCCGACACCAGCCGCTGGCGCAGACCCGCCGGAGGCTCGTGACTCTGCGCCTCGGCGAGCCGGGTCGCGGTGGCCTGGAGGCCGCCGAGCTCGGCCCGGCAGTCGGGGCAGTGCTCGAGATGCGCCTCGAACTGGCTGCGCTCATCGGCGTCGAGCGCGTCCAGGACGTACGGAGCGAGAAGGGAATGCAGGTCTGTGGTCATGCCGGAACTCCCATGCAGTCGCGCAGACGGACCAGACCGTCCCGGATGCGGGTCTTGATCGTTGCCGGGTTGGTGTCGAGGACCTGGGCGACCTCGGCGTACGTGTGACCGTTGTAGTAGGCCAGGTTGACGGCCTCGCGCTGGAGCTCGGTGAGCCCGTCCAGGCACCGGCGCACCTGCTCGTGCTCGAGCGTCGTGCTCACCGTCTCCTCGACCTCGTCGAAGTCGGGACCGTTGGACCAGTCGTAGCGGTTCTCGCGGTTGGTCGCCGCCTGGTCGTGCCGGACGGCGTCGACCGCCCGGCGGTGGGCGAGCGTCAAGACCCAGCCCTTGGCACTGCCACGCGCGGGATCAAAGCGCGCCGCCGACTGCCAGACCTGGATGAACGCCTCCTGGGCGATCTCCTCGGCCCGTGCCGGATCACGTACGACCCGGCGAGCGAGTCCGTAGACCGACGCGCCGAGCAGGTCGTACAGGGCGGCGAAGGCCCGCTCGTCCCCACGACCCACACGACTCAGTAGCTGCTCGACACCCGCCGCGGGCTCGTCCGTGGCGGAGTCGGCAAGTCGTAGATGCGCGGCCGCACGTGTCACAAGGCTCTCCGATCGAATGGGCTTCCTGCCAGTCATTCGAAGCTGCCTCCATCACGGATGGGTGGCGCTGACCATCAGCTGCGTCGGCGCCTCTGGGCAGCATAGTTCGGGTGGGCAGCGCCGGCGCGGCGGCGACGGCACTGCGACCTCCACCCGACCACGTGCTGTCCAGGGCGGTCAGTCGGTGGCGTCCCGGAACAGCTCCGCCGCAGGCCCCACGATCAAGGGATCAGGCCGGGCGACCAGCCCGTGATCCTTGTTGTCATAGTCGAACTGCGCCAGCACATGCCGCATGGATTCGACGCGGGCCCGCTTCTTGTCGTTGCTCTTGACGACAGTCCACGGAGCCACAGCCGTGTCCGTGCGAGCGAACATCGTCTCCTTGGCGCGGGTGTACGCATCCCACTTGTCGAGGGACTGCAGGTCCATCGGGGACAGCTTCCACTGCCGGACCGGGTCCACCTGCCGAATCGCGAAACGGGTCCGTTGCTCGGAGGCGGACACGGAGAACCAGAACTTGATGAGGTGCAGACCATCGCTGACCAGCATCTTCTCAAAGGTCGGCGCCTGCCGGATGAACTCGTCGTACTGGTCGTCCGAGCAGAACCCCATCACGCGTTCGACGCCAGCGCGGTTGTACCAGGATCGGTCGAACAGCACCATCTCGCCCGCCGCCGGGAGGTGCTGCACGTAGCGCTGGAAGTACCACTGCGTGGACTCCCGCTCGCTGGGCTTCTCGAGTGCGACGACTCTCGCGCCTCGCGGGTTGAGGTGCTCGGTGAACCGCTTGATGGTGCCGCCCTTGCCTGCGGCGTCGCGGCCCTCGAACACGATGACGAGCCGCCCACCTGTGCTCTTGATCCAGTTCTGGAGCTTCAGCAGCTCGATCTGCAGGAGGCGCTTCTGCATCTCGTACTCGTTGACGTCCATCCGGGCCGGGTACGGATATCCCTCCCGCCAGGTGTCAATGGGTTGTCCGCTGTGATCGAGCAGGACGGGGTCGTCGTCCTCCATGTCGATCACGGAGTAGTCACCGAGACGGTCGATGTCGAGGCCTGCGGAAGTCTCGAAGTCAGTGCTCATGCCAGCAAGCTAGGGATCGTCGACGT
The DNA here is from genome assembly GCF_036676885.1 of Aeromicrobium sp. Lineage (GTDB taxonomy): Bacteria > Actinomycetota > Actinomycetes > Propionibacteriales > Nocardioidaceae > Aeromicrobium. Next base: position 32,399 of record NZ_JAKFCB010000189.1, on the reverse strand, counting down.
CGGTCCGGTGGATGTCCAGCGACGACGCGATGAACAGCGCTCGGTTCCCCGTGATAGACCGATCACGTGGCCACGGACGCGAGCAGAGGGAATCGCGGACGCCTCGTGGTCGGCTGGGCGACATCTGCGGCGGCGAACGACGAGCTGGCCCGAATGGCCGCGTCATTCGCCGATGCCGACTGCGACGACGTACGCATCGTGCGAGCTTGCCGATCCTGCGGAAGCGACCAGCACGGCAAGCCGTACGTCCTCGGTCTCGAGTCACGCACACCAATCCACGTGAGCCTGTCCCGGGCCGGCCAGCTCGCCGTGCTCGCGGTGTCCGACGCAGGCCCGGTCGGGATCGACGTCGAGGCCCGACAGGTCCCGGGACGTTCACCTGACGTGGCGACCTGGGTGCGCAAGGAGTCGATCGTCAAGGCCACAGGTCACGGGTTGATGGTCGATCCCGATCTGATCGACGTGACCCCGCCCGGCTCAGCACCGGCACTCCTCGCCTGGCCCGCCGAGGCGCCGCTCGACGCACCCGCGTGGATGTTCGACGTGAAGAGTCCTGAGGGGTACGTCGCCGCAGCGACAGTACTGTCGAGCATTCAGCCCGAACTTGTCATGATCCGGTCAGCGCCGGGAGGCTGACCTCCCGAAGCCAGACATCGAACAACCCACCCACCGAATCCCCGCACAGCTCACCGGTCAACGCGATGAAGTCATCGGTCGTCACCGATCCGTGAGCATGCCGATCGGTCCAGGCGCGCAGCACCTCGAAGAACCGGTCATCGCCGACACTCGTGCGGAGGGCGTGCAGCAGGAGCGCGCCGCGCTTGTAGACGCGGTCGTCGAACATCAGATCAGGGCCGGGATCACCCAGCAGGAAGTCCTGCGCGAGACCGTTCAGACGGTCCCAGTGGAATCGGGCATGATGCTCGGCAGACGGACGGCCGGACCCCTCGGACCACAGCCACTCGGCATAGCAGGCGAAGCCTTCGTGCAACCAGATGTCGCGCCAATGGGTGAGGGTCACGCTGTTGCCGAACCACTGGTGGGCGAGCTCGTGAGCAACGAGCCGCTCGCTGTCCCAGTCCTCAGTGGCAAAGTTCGAGCCGAAGACCGCGAGTCCTTGCGCCTCCAGCGGGATGTCGAGCTCGTCCTCGGTGATCACGGCGGTGTAGGTCGCGAACGGATAGGGCCCGAAAAGCCGGACGAAGGTGCTCATCATCTCGTCCTGGCGGGAGAACGGCCCACCGCTGGCTGCCTTCTTCCCGGCGGGGTGGACCGTGCGAATCGGCACGCCGCTGCCTGATTCGACCACGTCGTAGCGGCCGATCTGGACCGTCGCGAGGTACGTCGCCATCGGCGACTCCTCGACGTGTCGCCAGGTCGTGCCCCCCGCGCGACGACGCCTGCTCTCCAGGACGCCGTTGGCCACCACGAAATAGTTGGACGGCGCCGTGATCTCGATGGCATAGGTCGCCTTGTTGGACGGCCGGTCGTTGCACGGGAACCAGGACGGCGCCCCGTGCGGCTGCGACGCCACGATCACGCCGTCGGCGAGCTCCTCCCAGCCTGCGTCCCCGTCGAGCCCTGGCATGGGTTGGGGTGATCCGGCGTACGAGACCACGACGGTGAATGTGCTTCCGGCTGCAACGCGGCCCCTCGGCCGGACGACGAGCTTGTGGTTGCGCTGCGTGTACTTGGCCACCGCTGATCCGTCGACACTGACCTTCGACACCCGCAGGCGGTAGAGGTCCAGCTCGATCTGATCGAGATCGTCAAGGGCGGTGGCCCTGATCGTGGCCCGACCGGAGAGCCGGTTCGACTCGATGCTGTAGTCGAGCTGGAGATCGTAGTGAGCAACGTCGAACGAGGGGTCACCGTGGGTCGGGACGTAGCGGTCGTCCTCCACACCGGCGGAGAGTGCCGGCGTCACCGGGAGGCCACGATGGTGTCGTCGTCGGCCCACGGCGCGATCGGGTTGCCGATCCAGCGAGTCTTCTTCGGCACGGACTCGCCACGCATCACCAGCGACACCGGACCGATCGAGGCATGCGCGCCGATCGTAGCGGCGGGGAGGATCACGCTGTGGGGTCCGAGCGTTGATCCTGGTTCGAGCGAGACCGTGTCCATGCTGAGTATCCGATCATGGAACAGGTGCGTCTGCACCACGCAGCCCCGGTTGACGGTGCTTCCGGCACCGAGGTTGATGAGGTCCGCTTCGGGAAGCCAGTAGGTCTCGCACCACACGCCGCGGCCGACACGAGCGCCGAGCGACCGCAGCCAGAGGTTGAGGATGGGCGTTCCCGATGCCGTGCGCGCCAACCACGGTGCCCCGAGCACCTCGACGAACGTGTCGGCAAGCTCGTTTCGCCAGACGAAGCTGCTCCACAGCGGATGCTCGCCAGCCCGCAGCTTGCCGACCAGGATCCACTTGGCACCGGCGGCCACGATGGCGGCCGAGGCACCGGCGGCGATCAACACCGCGCCCGACAACGCTGCCGCGATCGCCCAACCCTCACCAGCGAGCCGCTCCAGCCCGAACATGACGCAGAGCCCGAGCAGTCCGCCCACGATCAGCGGAAGGATGCGGGCCAGCTCGACCATCGCCCGCGCGGCGCGCAGTCGGCGCGGGGGAGCATGTGTCCTGGTGTCGTCGGTCTTCTCGGACGATCGCCGGAGCTTCTGTGGCGGGCTGCCGAGCCAGGAAGTGCCGGCCTTTGCCTCTGCGCGACGCGGCGCGGCAGACAGCACCGCGACCAGGCCGCCCTTGGGCACCTTCCGTCCCGGCGCGGTCATGCCCGAGTTGCCGACAAATGCCCGACGCCCGATCTTGACCTGCTCGATCCGAAGCCATCCGCCGCCGAGCTCATACATGCCCAGCATGGTGTCGTCGGCGAGGAAGGCGCCGTCGTTGACGGAGGTCAGCGCGGGCAACATCAGGACGGTGGAGGCTTCCACACCCTCGCCGATCCGGGCGCCGAGTGCTCGCAGCCAGGCCGGTGTCAAGGTGCTGGAGTAGAGCGGAAAGAGCCACGTGCGCGCCTCGTCCATCAGCCGGACGACTGACCAGGCCTGCCACCCCCTGAAGCTGTGCACCGGATAGGTGCCACTGGACAGACCGATCGACTGAAGGCGCACCGAAGCCAGCACGAGCAGGGCGAGTACGGCGAACCCGATCAGCACGCCCATGGGGGCCGCAATCGACGTGCGAAGCACAGCTTCGCCGAGGTCGTCGGCCGAACGTACGAATGGTGCGACGGCAAGCGCGGCCGCACTCAGCGCGAGTACGGGCAGCAGTGCAATGCCGGCGGCCACGGCGGCGTACGCGACGGTCCATCGCCGCCGACGCGGCGCTCGCGTGCTGGTGAGAGGACCACGAGCGGGTCCATTGCGGCGAGCCGGCGCACCCGACCAGTACTCCCCCGCTGGGACGCTGCCGAAGACGGCCGAACCCGGGCCGATCTCCGCTCCCGCCCCGACGTGTGACCCGGGGCCAAGCAGGCTTCGCACCCCGATCCGGGCATCCGCCCCGATCGTGATCGTGCCGACGTGCACCGTGTCGCCGTCAAGCCAATGGCCGCCGAGATCGACCTCGGGCTCGATCGATGCGCCGCTGCCGATGTCGAGCATTCCGGTGATGGGCGGCAGCGAGTGCAGGTCCACGTCCGATCCCACCCGCGCGCCGAGCGCCCGTGCATACATCGTCAGGAGCGCTGCGCCCGACAGGGATCCCGCGCGCAGCTCATCGGCGAGATGCTCAGCGAGCCACAGGCGGAGGTGGACCCCGCCGCCGCGCGGATGCGTACCAGGCGTCACACCACGCAATAGGAGACGCGCACCCAACGCTGCCAGAAGCATTCGTCCTGGTGGAGCGATCAGCAGGAGCCAGCCGACGACGATCCATCCCCATGAGACTTGCGGCAGCCAGGACCAGCCGAGCATCGCGTCAGCGACGTGGTTGCCGGTCGCCACCCAGGTCAGCCACCGCAGACCGCTCAAGGTCCGCAGGGGGATCGTCAGCGCGATCTGAGCTGCCTGGGTCAACGCGCGCACCGGTCGTACCGGGTTGTTCTGCCTCGAGCGCGCAGTCGACATGGCATCGAGGACCGCCGCGAGACCCGCAACGGACGGATTCTCGTACACGTCAGCAACCGTGACTTCGGGGAATTTCTCCCGCAACCGCCCCACCAGCTGGGCGGCACTGAGGCTTCCCCCGCCGAGGACGAAGAAGTCGTCGGCCGGGCTCGTCACGACCGCTCCGAGCAGGTCGAGCCAGATGGACTTGAGCCACGCGCTCGTGCCCTCGAAGTGGCTCTCGTCCCCGGACGCATCGATCCCCGGCAGTGGCCAGGGCAGGGAGTCGCGGTCGATCTTGCCCGAGGTTCGGGTGGGCATGGTGTCGAGGCGGGCGAGGCGGGGGACGAGCGCCTCGGGCATCTGACCGCGCAGCACGGTCAATGCGCCGGCCAGGTCGAAACCGGGCTCGGTCGCCACGTAACCGACGAGGATGCGGTTGCCCGCCTCGGTGGTACGGATCGCCGCAGCCGCGGCCGCGACCCCGGGAAGCCCGAGCAGGGCGCTGTCGATCTCGCCGAGCTCGATGCGCCGACCGCCGATCTTGACCTGCTCGTCTGCGCGGCCGACGAAGATCAGGCCCTCCTCGTCGTACGTGACCAGGTCGCCACTGCGGTAGGCGCGATCCCATCCGAGGCTCGGCATCGGCGCGTACTTCTCGGCGTCCTTGGCCGGGTCGAGGTAGCGGGCGAGCCCAACTCCGCCGATGATCAGCTCCCCTGCCTCTCCGGGTCGAACATGCTGTCCGGCGGCGTCGACGACAGCGAGGTCCCATCCGGCAAGCGGCAGCCCGATGCGTACGGGGGTGCCCGCCTCGAGGGGCGCGGCGCAGGCAACCACTGTTGCCTCAGTAGGGCCGTACGTGTTCCACAGCTCGCGGCCGGGAGCAGAGAGCCGATCACCGATCTCGGGCGGGCAGGCCTCACCGCCGACGATCAGCAGGCGTACGTCGTCGAGCACCCCGGGCGGCCACAGCGCGACGAGGGTCGGGACCGTCGACACCACCGTGATGCTGTTGGCCACCATCCACGGTCCGAGATCGCTCCCGCTCTTCACGAGGGACCGCGGGGCAGGAACGAGGCACGCTCCGTGCCGCCAGGCCAGCCACATCTCCTCGCACGACGCGTCGAACGCAACGGAGAGCCCGGCCATCACCCGGTCGCCCGGCCCGAGCGGCCGGTCCTGGAGGAACAACGCGGCTTCGGCGTCGACGAATGCGGCAGCAGAGCGATGTGAGACGGCGACACCCTTGGGACTGCCCGTCGATCCCGACGTGAAGATGACCCACGCGTCGTCGCTCGGCTGTGGCTCCTCATCGACCGCGGTGGCGCTCCCGGTTCGACGGGACGTGATCATCAGCTGGTTGCCGACCACCGCCGCGACGTCGGCCTCGGCGAACACTGTGCGGGCTCGTGAGTCGGGATCGTCGACATCGACGGGTACGTACGCAGCGCCGGCCACGAGGATCCCCATGATCGCGACGTACAGCTCGAGCGTGCCGGAATCGACCCGGACCCCTATGCGGTCGCCACGCCCGACACCGCGCTCACGCAGTGCCGACGCGAACGCATCCGATTCCTCACAGAACTCCTGGTACGTGAGGACATTCGAGCCGTTGTCGAGCGCTGCGGCGTCGGGGGTCTCCAGCGCCGTCTGACGCAGGATGTCAACCAGTGTCCTCACCGGCGGGGCCTGCGTCGACCGCCGCAACGCCGACGATTCTCCCGACACGAACGAGCTCAGATCTGACGTCGGCACTGGATCACCTTGGGGCAATGACGTGAACGCCCGGTGAACCGCGATTCGTCCCCGGCGCCGACGTCAGGCCCCGAACCGGCGGACAGCTCGTACGATCTCGCGGCGTCGACGGTTGCCCCACAGGCCAACGGCGAGGACACGTGACTCGATCCGTTCCAGGCGGCTCCCCTCTGCGGACGCGAATGCGAAGTGCCGATACGCCCGCGCACGGGCTCTGGCCACCAGGGTCCGCGGCAATTCGGGGTAAGGCGGGAGCCCATCACGACGCCGGAGCTCGAGCAGAGCCTCGACCCGTGCGAGCCAGCTGTTGTCCGCAGGATCGTGGAAGTAGTTGTCCTCGAGCCACTCGGGATCAGGATGGCGGAAAGCCGCGGCGACCAGGTCGCGCGTGGTCCCGAGCAACCCGGACTCGGTCAGCACGAGATTGATCTGCTCCGCGCCGACTCCGAAGTCCGTCAGGGCGAGACACGGTATGCCCTCGGCGGTCGCCTCGAGCAACGACGTCGAGCTGACCGTGACCAACCCGACCGCCCGCCTCAAGTGGCGCCCCATCGCGCCGCTCTCGACGACGAGATTCTCCGGGACGCGCTCTCCTGAGGCGACGATCCTGGTCAGCAGGTCCTCGTACGAGAAGTGCTCCGCGTGCGTCTGGGGCTCTCCACCACGCGCCCTCACCTTGATCACGACCTCAAGATGCGGATGCGCGCGGGCCGTCTCGATGAGCTGCAGGAGCAGCCAGGTCCGCTCGCGCCGCGAGCCTGGAACCAGCGCTTGCGCCGCGAAGATGATGCGGTCACGCGCGGGTTCGGACTCCGTGGCTTGCCGCATCGAGTCGGTTTCGACCGGTCTGGGCGCCGACGACAGGAACGGCAGCGTCGCCAGCTCGTACGTGTGCCGGATGCCGAGCTGTGCGCTGGCGACCGCGAACTCACGCAGCTCGCGATGGCTGTGCAGGACGAAGACGTCGACGGCGCGGCGAAACCCCAGACCGTACGGGATGACGGGAACCGAGATGCCGGCCAGCCCGCTCACGAGCACGGGCCGGCTCGGAACGTTGGCGATGAGGCCGACCAACGCGTGCACGGCCGGACCCCTTGCGGCAGCGACGACCACATCTGGACGCCAGTTCTCGAGGATGTCTCGCAGATCAGCGAACGCCACCCGGGTGGGCGTGTCGCCCTCGAACCGCGATCCCTCGAGCGCTTCGGCCAGCTGGCGAGGGCTCGGCTCGGCGTTGCTTCGGGCGTAGACAAGCCGTACCGACCAGTCCTTCGGGATCTGGTTGGCCAGGGCCGCACCCCACTTGACGTACGAGTCGGAGTCCGTGAACACCAGCACACGTGGGGTGTCCGTCACCCGGCGGCCTCACCCGTTGCGCTCAGTGTCGTCATGCAGGGATGACCGTGGTGTCGGGATCGCGGCGCAGGCGCTGCATCGGCTTGAGCTCGCCCGGCATGACCCGCTTGATGCCGTCGCCCATGGCCTTCTCGATGATCCTGATGTCACGGGTGAGACTCATGAAGCCGTGCGGCTCGAGGCTGGCCGCCTGGTCCGAACCCCACATCGTCCGATCGAGGGTGATGTGTCGCTCGACTGCGACGGCACCCAGGGCCACAGCCGCGACCGAGATCTGCAGACCGCGCTCGTGACCCGAATAGCCGATCGGCACCCGGTAGCGAGCAGCGAGAACCGGGATCATGTTGAGGTTCGCCTCATCCGGCGGCAGCGGGTACGTCGACGTGGCGTGCATGATGACGAGGTTCTCCGTGCCCAGAACCTCCACGGCGCGGTCGATCTGCTCCATCGTGCTCATACCGGTCGACAAGATGATGGGCTTGCCGGTTGCGGCGAGCTCACGGAGCAACGGGATGTCGGTGACGGATGCCGAGGCGACCTTGTGGGTCGACACACCCATTGACTCGAGGAACTCGACGGACGGCACATCCCACGGCGAGGCGAACCAGTCGACACGCTGCGAAGCGGCGTACGCGGCGATCGCGACATACTGCTCGCGTTCGAACTCGACCCGGTAGCGATAGTCCAGATAGCTCATCTCCCCCCACGGCGTCTCCCGACGTGTGCTCTTCATGTCCTCAGGAGTCGAGATGTGCGGGGTCCGCTTCTGGAACTTGACGGCCTGCGCGCCGGCGAGAGCTGCGACGTCGATCAGCTTCCGGGCAACGTCGAGGTCCCCGTTGTGGTTGATACCGATCTCCCCAATGACATACGTGGGTCGGCCATGCCCGACAATCTCCTCGCCGATCTGGATCCATTCAGCCATGCTGAAGCCCCTTCCTGTCGTGCTCTCGTGGTGCAGTGGTTGCGGTGAGGACGCGGTCGGCGAGCTCGCGGATCGCGCCCTCGCCGCCGCGACGGCGAAGGACGATGGGAGCGGCGGCCAGGGCCTCGGGCCGAGCATCTGCGACGACGACGGGCCAGCCGACCGCCCTGAGGCACTCGAGGTCGTTGACGTCATTGCCGAGGTACGCCAGATCGCCGAGAGCGACCCCTTGGTCGTGTGCCCACGTCGTCAGCGCGGCGAGCTTGTCCTCACAGCCCGCGATCACCTCGACGCCCAGCTTGGCCGCCCGAGCCGCGACGACCGGATTGGTCTCGGTCGAGAGGATCAGGACCGGTATCCCTGCTCGGCACAGCAACGCAATGCCCATGCCGTCGGAGCGGTTGACCAGGACTGACTCGATTCCGTGCTGGTCCATGAGGACCCGGTCGTCGGTGTGCACGCCGTCGAAGTCCGTCACGACTGCTCGGGCCGGGATCGAGTGCGGTTCGGTCGGCTCGGTCTGACGCGCGGCGTGCACGAGTTCCGCGAGCCGGAGGTCCGCCTCCGTGTCGATCTCCAGGCTGCCGAGTGGCTCGACCTCGACCACGCGCAAGCGGCCGAAGAAGCGGTGTCCGTGCTCGAGGAACCCGCTCGTACGCATGACGTAGAACGCACCCGTCTCCCGGTGCTCGACCGGCCGATCCTGGCGACGCCGGCGTCGTCGCGCGTCGTGATTGACTCCCTCGAGGCCCGCCGGTCCTTCTCGCCACAGGTGGAGGTCGACTCGGGCTGCGCTGAATGCCACGTCGCAGTCGCCCCGCCGTACGAGGTCGATGGCCTGTTGAAGATCCTCCTGCGCGATGAACGGACTCGTCGCCTGCACCAGCACGACGACCTCGGGAAGTGGCGCGACCTCGGCGATCTCAGCGAGCACGTGTGCGACCGCGGACTCCGACGACGCCTGATCGCCCGAGATCCGAGCGGGACGATGGACGACCCGTGCGCCGGCTCGCATCGCGACGCCCGCGATCTCCGGGTCGTCGGTCGAGACGTAGACGTCGTCAACCTGCGCCAAGGCCAGGACCGTCCGAATCGCACGTGCGACAAGCGGCTCACCCCCGACCAGGCGGAGGTTCTTCCGGCGAACGCCCTTGGAGCCGCCCCGCGCAGGGATCACCACCCACACTCCCGACACCGGCGTCGTCTCGGCGAACGTCGGCGCTGGGGCAAGGTCCTGGCTCATACGACTCCCCTCTTCGGCACACCTCGTTGTCACCAGCTGGATGCTGTCGTGCACTCGGGCTGCGAAAACGAAGGTAGGAAGGAGTGGCTACCGGGACGTGAACACGACACCTCGCGACCGGGAACGTCACCAGTCCGATAGGGGAAACAGGCGCCTCAGCACGAACCTGTCTCTGCGTTGGCGTAACACGAGACCAACAATCGGTGAAGTGTCGCTCGCGGCAGCGGCAGTCGACCCGATCCGCAGCTACGGTTCCCTCGTGTCGCACCTCGCCCCACGCACGGCCCTGCTCATTGCTGCGTTCGACTCGCAGCTGAAATGGTGCGCCGGCATCCGCGACGAGCTGAAGGCGCGTGGGTTCACCTGCCGGGTGGCGATCCCGCGCACCCGCTCCGCGTTGTCGGTCCGGCAGATCAGCGACGCCGGGTTCGACGACGTGCACCTGCGGTCCTGGCCAGAGATCGTCCAGGACTCGCTCCGGTCCGACGTGGTCGTCTGCGCCCTCTCGGGCCCGATGACCCAGCGGTTGAGCATCGACCTGTCCGAGGCATCGGGCCCAGGCGCCCCCGGGCCGGTGCTCGTCTCGGGCTGGGTCGGCGTCATCATCGAGAAGATCACCGCGGGATACCTCGACCGGGCCGGTTCGGACGTCGTGGCGGTCAACTCGGCCCATGACCTCGCGTACTTCCGCCAGACGGCCCGCACCCTCGGGCTGTCCGACGCCAATCTCGTGTTGAGCGGACTGCCGTTCCTGTCGAGCGACCCGGAGCCCGAGCGTGGCGGTGAGATCCAGAGCGTGCTGTTCGCCGACCAGCCGACGGTCCCGGCCAGCCCGGTCGAGCGGCTCCACATCTATCGACGGCTGATCGAATACGCGGCGGAGCACCCCGACCGCGAACTCGTCCTCAAGCCCCGCCATCGTCCCGGCGAGGACACGTTCCATCGCATGGCGCACCACCCCGCCGACCTCCTGAAGGGTGAGGAGCTCCCGGCCAACTTCCGCATCGACTACACGCCCATCGCCACGCAGCTCCCGCACGTCGACCTGCTCATCACGATGTCGTCCACGGCATGCCTGGAGGCGATCGACCACGGATGCCGGGTCGCACTCGTGCTCGACCTCGGGGTTCACGAGCGCTATGGCAATCACGTCTTCCTGGACAGCGGGCTGCTGCGGACGTTCGACGAGATCAAGAAGGACGAGGTCGGAGTCCCTGAACCTGTCTGGCTCGAAGGGTATTTCGGCGATCGCACGCAGCCCGCCAAAAGGACGATCGCCGATCGTGTGGAGGGACTGCTGGAGTCAGGCGACCGACCATCCCACCAGGTCTGGGGGACCCCGTACTTCCGCAGTGCAGTCGAGATGGTCCACACGAAGGAAGCCATCAGCAAGACGTGGATCTCACGGCCTTGGGCGCGACGGATACAGGCGCGCGGCCCGGTGCTCGGTACTCTGGCGCAGGGAGCTCACCTCATGCTTCCGCCAGTGGTCCACCGCCCCATTCGCCGGGCACTCCGCCAGCGCTGAGAACACGTGAACGGGGAGTGAATCGGGTCGGGAGAATCGTTCGCCCGCCGTTGGTTGAACGCCCTGCCCCACGGTCCTAGATTGGATGACGAGCCGGCGGGTGAACATCCCCCGCCGGTGCACATGGGCTCAGGGCCCACACTTCAACCTCTGAAGGTGCCCTGGGCGACAGAGCCCCTCGCCACCCACCTGGTCGAGGGGCTCGTCAATTTCGGCGCAGGCCCGAAACGGATGATGGTGCTCAGCGACCGGCGATGGTCTGGGCCAGCTCGGCGCCGACTCGCAGGGCGCCGTCGACGTGCTGGAATCCCAGTCCGGCGACGTCGGAGCTGCCGATCTGGATCGGGCCGACCGGCTCCCGGAGCCTGGGTCCGAACCGGGTCAGACCACCGACGTCGAAGCTCGATCCGTACGCTCCGCTGCCAAGCTCCTCTGAGGTCCAGTCACTCTCGAAGTACGTCAGCGGTGCTGCTGCCTCGGGCCCGAAGTAGGTCGACAGCGACGACAGGATGACCTCGCGCCGCTTCGCTGCCGGCAGCGCGAGCACGGCGTCGGCCTGCAGGTCGGACACGAAGGCCACGAGCGTCCCCCGCGACTCGCCGTGGTTGGTGTTGTCGTACGCCTCGTGGACGATCTCGTACGGACTGAACGCCGTGCCGGACAGCCCCGCATCGCGCCAGAACGGTGTCTCGTAGGTCGCGTGCACCTTGATGACCTGACCGAACGACTGGTGCTGGCGGGTCTCGCGCTGGATCGACGGAAGTGGCGGCTCGAATCGCACGCGGGTGACCGCGGTCGGCGGGATCGCGAGCACGAGGTGCCGGGCGTCGACCGTCAGGCCGCCGGACGACACCGTGACGCCCGCGTCCGCCCAGACGACCTTCTCGACATCGTGGCCGGTACGCACCGCAGCACCGAGTCGATCGGCCAGCCGGAGCGGCACCTGCTGGAGGCCGCCGATGACGCGCTTGTCGAGGATGAACTCGGAGTCGACGAGATTGCTGAAGCTGCCGGCGCTCGCCGCCATGTGCACGGCCTGCAGCGCCGAGAACGCGTGCGCGGGCTTGGTCAACATCGCCTGAGCGATGAACATCGCGATGTTGTCGCGCGCCTCCGGCTCGTCGCAGTTCTCCTCGAGCCAGCCGAGGAACGTCACCTGGTCGAGCTCGCGGGCGCCCGGCATGTCCCAGGGGCGCGAGGGGTCCATCTGCGCGGAGAGCTCGTCGAGCAGCTCGGTGAGCCGGGTCATCTCCGACTCCACCTCCGCAGAGACCGGCAGCTGCTCGCCCGTGAACGTCCGGCGCACGCCGTCGAGACCGACGTAGATCGACTCACCCTCACGGTGCCGCTCGAACGTCTCGAGGCCCAGCTCGTCGAGCATCGCGAGCAGAGCGTCCTGGTCGGGCGACACCCACTGCCCACCGATCTCGAGGTCGACACCGTCGACCTCATCGGTCCACAACCGCCCACCGACGCGTTCCCGCGACTCGAGCACCAGCACCGACCTGCCCGCGTGCTGCAGGGCGTACGCGGCGGACAGTCCCGTGGCCCCGGCGCCCACGATCAGGACATCGACGTCTTCGTGGGTCATGGTTCCCGCCTTCACGCTGCTCATGAGATCTGTTCCTTGGTCAGGGCCCGAAGGCCGTCAAGGACCACACGAAGACCGATGTCGAACGAGCGGTCGGCACGCTCTCGCCCGGTCGGCGCCGCCTGGATCGCCGCGCGCATCGCGTCGCTGGTGGCGGCGCTGGAGTCCCACACCTCGTCGGGGGCCGCCACGTCGAGCGCGGCACCCAGGACGTAGCTGTCCATGATCGTGATCGCGTCGAGCAGGAGGTCGTCGGGGACCCCGGACCTGCGCAGGATCGTGGCCATGACCCCATACATCCGCATGACCGGCTCTGACATGACGGTCTGGGACGTGATCATCGGGATGAGCCGGGGGTGTCGTGCGAATGCATCGCGGTAGCCACGCAGAAAGCGTGGGAACGCTTCTTCCCAGGTTGCCTCCGGGTCGGGCATGACCGCGGTGTGGTTCAGCATCAGGGCACGCATGCCCTCGACGATGTCGTCCCGGCCCGACACATGGTTGTAGAGCGACGACGGCCGGACCCCGAGCCGGTCCGCGACCGCGCCGACCGTGAACTCGCCGGTGGCGTCCACGAGCTCAAGAGCCGTGCGGGCGATCTTCTCGGCGGACAGGATCGGTGAGGACGGCCGAGCCATCTGCTCCACCTCCGCCACGGAATTTTCGCCCAAGCCCTTGCCAGTTCGGTACGTCGTCACGATACTAAACCGAACCTTATTCGTTTTACCAGCCCGACCGGGCTCAGCCGAGGAGACTCATGGAACTGATCACGGCTCTCGGCGTCCTGCCATCGCTCGCCGGCGCGACGCCGTCGACCGCGCCGCCCGTACGCATCGGCGTCGTCCAGCACCACTGGCGGGAGGACCCGGCGGAGCTTCAGCAAGTCCTCGCCGACGCAGTGGCGCAGGCCGCCGAGCTCGGCGCTCGGGTCGTGTTCCTCCCCGAGCTGACTCTCTCGCGCTACCCCGCGGACACCCTCCCGACCGGGTTGCCGTCAGCCACGGCCGAGGACCTCCGGACCGGGCCGACCGCGACGTTCGCCGCACGAGTGGCGCAGCAGCACGGCATCTTCGTCCACGCCTCCCTCTATGAGCGCGCCGACGCCGACGACGGCCTGGGCTTCAACACCGCGATCCTCGTGGACCCGTCGGGCCAGGTCGTCGCGCGCACCCGCAAGACGCACATCCCGGTGACCGAGGGCTACCACGAGGACAAGTTCTTCCGGCCCGGGCCGGCCGACGAGGCGTACCCCGTCCACGCGCCGCACGGACTCGAGTTCAGGCTCGGGATGCCGACGTGCTGGGACGAGTGGTTCCCCGAGGTTGCCAGGCTCTACGCCCTGGGTGGCGCCGACGTCCTCGTGTATCCGACCGCCATCGGGTCCGAGCCCGGCTTCCCCACGTTCGACACGCAGCCACTGTGGAAGCAGGTCATCGTCGGGCACGCGATCGCCAACGGGCTGTTCATCGTGGTGCCCAACCGGACCGGCGACGAGGGGACCGTGCAGTTCTACGGCTCGTCGTTCATCGTCGACCCGTACGGCCGGGTGCTCGCCGAGGCGCCCCGCGACACCGAGGCCGTGCTCGTCGCCGACCTCGCGATCGACCAGCGCGAGGACTGGCTGACGCTGTTCCCGTTCCTGCGCACCCGGCGCCCCGACACCTACTCAGGGCTCGCCTGATGTGGCGCATGCCGTCGGAGACCGATCCCCATACCTGCACATGGATGGCCTGGCCCAGCTCCGGCTACACGCTCGGCGACACGGCGGCCGAGGCTGACGAGGCCCGCGCCACGTGGGCGGCCGTCGCGCATGCCGTGAGCGAGTTCGAGCCCGTACGCATGGTCGTCGACCCGTCGGCGGTCCAGGTCGCGCGGGACTGGCTCGGCTCGGACGTCGAGCTCTTGGAGGCACCGCTCGACGACGCATGGATGCGGGACATCGGCCCGAGCTTCGTGATCGGTGAGCCCGACACCGTTGTCGCCGGCCGGCTCGGAGCCGTGGACTGGGTGTTCAACGGCTGGGGCGCCCAGGCGTGGGCGTCGTGGGAGCACGACGCAAAGATCGCCCGGTCGGTCGCGGAGTGGGCCGGGGCCGAGCTGATCGAGTCACCCATGATCAACGAGGGCGGCGGCATCCACGTCGACGGCCGCGGCACGGTGCTGGTCACCGAGACGGTGCAACGCGGCGAGGGGCGCAACAGCGAGTGGTCGAGGGATCAGGTCGAGGCCGAGCTGGCCCGCACGATCGGTGCCTCCCGAGTGGTCTGGCTGCCTCGCGGCCTCACCCGCGACTACGACGAGTTCGGCACCCGTGGGCACGTCGACATCGTCGCCACGATCCCCCGCCCGGGCACCGTCCTGGTGCACTCCCAACCGGATCCGTCCCACCCCGATCACGCCGCGGTCGAGGAGATCCTCGCGAGCTTCGACGAGAGCTGGAACATCATCGCTCTGCCGGCACCCACCGTGCTGGAGGACGAGGAGGGGTTCGTCGACTACAGCTATGTCAACCACCTGGTCTGCAACGGCGGTGTCGTGGCGTGCGGGTTCGACGACCCCCGCGACGCCGAAGCACACGAGATCCTGCAAGCCGCATACCCGGGGCGGCGCATCGTCTCGGTCGACGCCAGGCCGCTGTTCGCGCGTGGCGGCGGCATCCACTGCATCACCCAGCAGCAGCCCGTGACGATGGGGTGAGACCCCTCAGTGGCAGGCACTTCACCGACCTCGCCAGGCGCCGGCACTGGACCTCAGAACCCGATGGGCAGGCCCGCGTAGTTCTCGGCGAGGCCGGTCGCGCCGGCCCAGCTCGACGTGACCCACCGCAGCTGGGACAGCTGCAGCTGGGCGTCGAATGGGTCGTCGCTCGTGTGGAGCATCGTGGTCATCCACCACGAGAAGTGCGTGCAACGCCAGACCCGACGAAGCGCGTTGTCGGAGTACGAGTCGGCGAGGGTCGGGTCCTTCTTGCGCAGCAGGGCGACCAGGGCCGGCGCGAGGATGCCGACATCGGCGACGGCGAGGTTGAGGCCCTTGGCTCCGGTCGGCGGCACGATGTGCGCGGCGTCGCCGGCGAGGAAGAGCCGGCCGTGCCGCATCGGCGTCTGGACGAAGCTGCGCATCGGGAGCACGCTCTTCTCGGTGATCGGACCGGGATTGAGCTGCCAGCCGTCGTGCCCGTGCCCCAGCCGGGTCGCCAGGCTGTCCCAGATGCGGTCGTCGGACCAGTCGGCCACGTCCGTGCCGTTGGGCACCTGGAGGTAGAGCCGGCTGACGGTCGATGACCGCATCGAGTGCATCGCGAAGCCGTCCGGGTGCCACGCATAGATCAGCTCATCGGTCGACGGCGCCACGTCCGCGAGGATGCCGAGCCAGGAGTACGGGTACACCCGCTCCCACGAGTCCTTGACGCCATCGGGGACCGCGGCTCGACTGGGCCCGAACGAGCCGTCGCAACCGACGACGACGTCGGCGTCGAGACGCTGCGCAGCTCCGTCGACGTCGGTGAACGTCACGTACGGACGCTCGGTGTCGAGATCATGCAGCGCGGTGTCGGTCACCTCGTAGTGGATCTCCTGGCCCGCGGCGGCCCGCGCAGCGACGAGATCCTTCTGGACCTCGGTCTGGCCGTAGATCCACACGCTGCGGCCGGTCAGGTCGACGAAGTCGAGGTGGTGACGCTCGCCGGGCCACTGGAGGTAGATGCCGCGGTGCTCGTCGCCTTCGCGTCGGAGCCGGTCACCGAGGCCGACCGACTCCAGCAGCTCGACCGTGGAGTGTTCCAGCACGCCGGCCCGGATCCGGGAGGCCACGTAGTCGGCGGAGCGGGTCTCGATGACGACGGACTCGATGCCGTCCTGTGCGAGCAGATGGGACAGCAGAAGACCGGCTGGGCCGGCGCCGATGATGGCGACCTCAGTACGCATGGGGGCCAGTCAACGCTCTGCGCACCGGCAGCACCATCCGACCCTTTCGCTCAGCGGAATCAGTCGCCGAGGCTGCGGCCGACCCCTTGAGCCGCGACCTGGAGGGCGGCCACGAGCCTCGCCCGGTCGCGCTTGAGGCTCGGGACGACGATGCCGAGTGCCGCCACGACCTGCCCGTTCGGCACCCGGATCGGCACCGCCACGGAGCACGCGCCGAGGCTCATCTCCTCGACCGTCGTCGCGTAGCCGTCCCGATGCACCCGGCGGATCTGGTCGCGCAGGATCCCCGGCTGCGTGATCGTGTAGGGCGTGATGCGGGTGAGGTTGGACAGGACAGCCGTCTGGATCTTCTCGGGCGCGTACGCCAGCAGCACCTTGCCCACTCCGGTGGCGTGCATCGGCAGGCGCGAGCCGATCTGGCTCACGACCGGCACGGAGGCGTGGCCGGAGAGCCGATCCAGGTAGAGCACGTCGAGGTCATCACGCACCGCGAGGTGCACCGTCGCGAGAGTCGCGCCGTAGATGTCGTGCAGGAACGGCGAGGCGACCTGACGCAGCCCCGACTGGGTCGGTGACAGCAGTCCCAGGTCCCACAGCCGGCGCCCGATGACGTACTCCCCCGAGCTTCGCCGGACCAGCGCACCCCAGTCGACCAGCTCCGCCACGAGGCGGTGCGCGGTGGGCACCGGGAGGCCGGCCCGGCGAGCCATGTCGCTCAGGGTCAGGGCCCGATGCTCTGGGTCGAAGGCGCCCAGCAGGGCCAGCACCCGCGATGCCACGCTGACCCCGGCCTGAGCGCTGTTGCCGGCCATACGTCACCCTTTCGTTCAGCGGAAGTCCAGTCTCGCATCCCTCCAGGCTCAGCGCCTAGCGTGCTCCCGTGACCCAGGCATCCGAGCAACCACTGACGCAGGCTGACATCGACGACGAGATCCAGGCGATCTCGAAGGCGTACGAGGCCGGGGACCGTCGGGAGTCCCAACCGTTCCTGGACTACCCGCCGTACCGCAGCAGTGTCCTGCGGCATCCGACGAAGGACCTGCACCACGCCGATCCGGAGACGATCGAGCGCTGGGCGCCGTGCTTCGGCCCCCAGGATGTCAGCCCGCTCGAGGCCGACCTGACGATCCAGCACGGCGGTGAGCCGATCGGCGAACGCATCACCGTGGCCGGCCGGGTCCTCGACGGCGACGGCCGCCCGGTCGCGCACCAGCTCGTCGAGGTCTGGCAGGCCAACGCCGGCGGTCGCTACATCCACAAGCGTGATCAGCACCCCGCGCCGCTCGACCCCAACTTCACGGGAACGGGCCGGCTCATCACCGGCGCGGACGGCTCGTACTCCTTCCAGACCATCAAGCCGGGACCGTATCCGTGGCGGAACCACCGCAACGCCTGGCGACCGGCGCACATCCACTTCTCGCTGTTCGGCACCGACTTCACCCAACGCCTGGTCACGCAGATGTACTTCCCCGGCGATCCACTGTTCGCGCTCGACCCCATCTACCAGTCGATCACCGATGCGGATGCTCGCGCGCGACTCGTCGCGACGTACGACCACGACCTCACGACGCCGGAGTGGAGCACGGGCTATCGCTGGGACATCGTGCTGACCGGCAGCCACCGCACCTGGATGGAGGACGAGGAGGCATGACGACGTTGAAGCCGACTCCGGGCCAGACCGTCGGCCCGTTCTTCCACTACGCCCTGCCGTTCGACGGCGGCGCCGAGCTCGTGCCTGCTGGACGCGCCGATGCGATCCGCCTGCACGGAACCGTGCTCGACGGCGCGGGCGATCCCGTGCCGGACGCGTTGATCGAGATCTGGCAGTCCGACGCCGAGGGGCGCATCGTCCAGGTGCCGGGCTCGCTGCATCGCGACGGCTGGACGTTCACCGGCTGGGGACGGGCCGCCACCGACGCGGCGGGGCACTACTCGTTCTCGACGCTGCTGCCGGGCGCTACGGAGGGAGCTGCGCCGTTCTTCGGCGTCACGGTGTTCGCGCGCGGGCTGCTCGACCGGCTGTTCACCCGTGCGTACGTTCCGGAGCACCCGGGACTCGCCACGGATCCGCTGCTGACATCCGTCGCCCCGGACCGGCGAAACACCCTCATCGCCAGCGCTGACGCCACCGGTCTCGTGTTCGACATCCGCCTGCAAGGTGAGCGCGAGACGGTCTTCCTCACGTACCCCAGGCAGCAAGCGGCAGGCTGAACGGCAGACTGGCGGCATGACTGACTTGTTCTGGCCCGGCGACGAGCGCGCCGGTGAGCTGATGTCCCAGGCCGCACTGCTCGACGCGATGGTGCAGGTGGAGAACGCGTGGCTCGACGCCTTGGTCGTGTCAGGGCTCGCGCCGGCGCTGAGCGACAGCGACCTCACCGGCCTCGTCACCTCCGACGACGTCGACGAGCTCGCACGCGCCGCCGAGGCAACCGGCAATCCCGTGCCGGCGCTGGTCGCCATGCTCCGCGCCCGCACCGGGATCGACAGCGCCACGTGGCTGCACCGCGGTCTCACCAGCCAGGACGTGCTCGACACGGCACTCATGCTCGCGTTGCGCTCAGTCCTGGACCGGGTACTGGACGAGCTGCGGTCGCAGGTCATCGCGTTGTCGATCCTCGCAGAGCGCCACGCGTCGACGCCCGTGGTCGGCCGTACGCTCACGCAGCACGCCGTACCCACGACGTTCGGCGCCGTGGCCGCCGGATGGCTCGACGGCATCATCGATGCGGCCGACCTGATCGTCGACGCCCGCGCCCTCCTGCCGGTCCAGCTCGGCGGCGCCGTCGGCACTCTCGCGGCGTCCACCGAGCTCGCATCGCTGCGCGGTCTCGACGACCCGCAGTCCGTCTCCGCGGAGCTCGTCACGATCACCGCGGAGGCCCTCGGACTTCGCGAGCTGCGGCCCTGGCACACCTCGCGGGGCCCCGTCACTCGTACGGCCGATGCGCTCGTGTCGTGCACGGACGCGTGGGGACACATCGCTGCCGACGTGTCGACGCTGTCCCGCACCGAGATCGCCGAGCTGGCCGAGCCCGTCGCGGAGGGCCGCGGCGGCTCGTCGACGATGCCGCACAAGCGCAACCCCATCCTCTCCGTGCTCGTCCGCCGAACCGCACTGACGGCACCGGCGCTGGCGTCGACCCTGCACCTGGCTTCCGCCACTGCCGGCGACCAGCGCCCGGACGGTGCCTGGCACGCCGAGTGGTCGACGCTGCACACCCTGGGCCGCCGCACCGTGGTGGCCGCGTCGCAGACGACCGAGCTGCTCCAGGGCCTCCACGTCGACGCCGAACGTATGCGCGCCACGCTCGACCACTCGGCAGACGACGTGCTGGCCGAACGGCGCACGATTGCCGAGCTCCTGGACGAGAAGGCCGACCCCGACCCGACCAGCTACCTCGGGATCGTCGAGGACCTCGTCGCCGGCGCGGTCGACCGGGCCCGCATCTTCCTCGAGGAGAACGCATGACCGTCCCTCGGATCACCGCCGTACGGCTCGGCGGCTCACCGGCCCTACCGCTGCTGGTCCTCGGACCTTCGCTCGGCACGTCGGGGCGAGCCCTGTGGTCGACCTGTGCCGCCGACCTCTCGGCGAGCTTCGAGGTGCTCGCCTGGGACCTGCCCGGACACGGCACGAATGTCGCGGAGTCCAGGCCGTTCACGATCGCCGAGCTCGCTGCCGGTGTGCTCGCGATGGTCGACGACATGCTCGCCGAGCGCGGCGAGCAGGGGACCTCGTTCGCGTACGCCGGCGACTCCGTCGGTGGCGCCGTCGGCCTCCAGCTGCTGCTCGACGCACCGGATCGCGTCGACGCCGCCGTGCTGCTGTGCACCGGAGCAAAGATCGGCGAGCCGGAGGGGTGGCGCGAGCGCGCGGCGACCGTACGCGCGTCCGGTACGCCGGTCGTGCTGGAGCGCTCTGCGGCGGTCTGGTTCGCCCCCGGATTCCTCGAGCGCGAGCCGGACACCGGCGCCACCCTCCTCCACGCCCTGCAGGACGCCGATCGCGAGGGCTACGCGCAGGTGTGCGAGGCACTCGCGACGTTCGACGTACGCGACCGGCTCCACGAGATCACGACACCCGTCCTCGCAGTCGCCGGCGCGCACGACGTACCCGCGCCGCCGGCGAGCCTCGAGGAGATCGCGACCGGTGTGAAGCACGGACGCCTCGTCGTGCTGGACGACGTCGCGCATCTCGCGCCCGCCGAGCGGCCGGACGAGGTCGCCCGCCTGATCCGCGAGCACGCTGCCGGTGAGGCTCCGGCTGATCCGTCGCCCACCGTGGCCGAGGTTCGAGCGGCCGGGATGGCCGTCCGCCGCGACGTGCTGGGCGACGCTCACGTCGACCGGGCCATCGCCAACACCACCGACTTCACCTCAGACTTCCAGGACTTCATCACGCAGTACGCCTGGGGTTCGATCTGGACCCGCCCGGGCCTCGACCGACGCAGCCGCTCCCTGATCACGCTCACCGCACTGGTCGCCCGCGGCCACCACGAGGAGCTCGCGATGCACCTGCGGGCCGCGCGCACCAACGGCCTGACGACCGACGAGATCAAGGAGCTGCTGTTGCAGACCGCGATCTACTGCGGCGTGCCCGAGGCCAACACCGCGTTCCGCATCGCCCAGGAGGTCCTGGCCGAGAGCGACCAAGACAGCTGAGAGATTCCGCGGCGTCGACCGACCGGCACTGAAGGCGGCGGGTCAGGACTCGAGGTCGCCGAGGCTTCGACGCAGCCAGGCCAGGGGTCAACGAAGCAGCTTGGTCAGGGCATGAGCCCGGTCGAGCAGCAGCCCACCGAGTACGGGCTGCCGGTCGGGACGGAAGCGGGACTCGACGCCGGTGAGGCTCAGGGCCGAGGTCGGGACGCCCTGCTTGTCGAACACCGCCGCCGCCATCCCCCAGCTGCCCTCGACCAGCAGGCCAGGGTTGACCGCGTAGCCCGTCACCCGTGTCGCGGCGATGCGTTCCCGCAGCTGCGGAGCGGCATGCGCGGCACCCCAGTCGGGCTCGAGATCCGTGCGCGCCAGGTATTCGTCGATCTCCCGGTCAGGCAGGTGGGCGATGATGGCCAGTCCGGCGGAGGCCACGCCAATCGGCAGGCGGATGCCTTCGTAGAGGACGTGGGACCGCAGCGGGAAGCTCCCGTCCTCGCGCACGAGGCATACGGTCTGGTCGCCCCGGCGTACCGAGAAGAAGGCACTCTCCCCGGTCTCCTTGGCCAGGTCGTGCACCATGTCGCGGGCCTGCGCGGTCACGTCGTAGCGGTCGGCAGCCATGGAGCCCAGCAAGTAGAGCTCCGGCCCGAGCGACCAACGGCCGGTCCGCGGCTCCCGGTCGACGAGACCCTGATCGGCCAACGAGGACAGCAGGCGGTGGGCGGTCGGCCGAGCCAGGCCAGCGAGCCGGGCCACCACCGTCGTCGACCCGCCCTCAGGTTCACAGTCGGCCAACGCCCTCAGGAGCGCGCCGACCCGCGGCACGACCTGCGGCGTCTGCTCCGGCACAGCGCCCAGCATAGCGTTCACTGAATGGACGTAGTCCGTGGTGCCGTCCATTCGGCGAGCAATGCGACAGCCGGGGGTAGGCATTCGTTGACTGCAAGAGGCCAACAGAGTTCACTCGTCGACGGACGCCTGCCGCGTCCGCACAGCGAACACGAGGGACACACATGACCATGAGGACGCGCTCTGCCCACGAGGCCCTGGACGGGCTGCTGACCGACGGCATGACGATCGCCGTCGGCGGATTCGGCCTGTGCGGGATCCCGTCGACACTGATCGAGGCGGTGCGCGACTCGGACGTCACCGGGCTGACCGTCGTCTCGAACAACATGGGCGTCGACGGCAAGGGTCTGGGCCTGCTGTTGGAGAACAACCAGGTCCGCAAGGTCGTCGCGTCCTACGTCGGCGAGAACAAGCTGTTCGCCAAGCAGTACCTCGACGGCGAGCTGGACGTCGAGTTCAACCCGCAGGGCACCTTGGCGGAGCGGTTGCGCGCCGGCGGCGCGGGGATCCCCGCGTTCTACACGCGCACCGGTGTCGGGACCGCGGTTGCTGAGGGCAAGCCCACCGCCGTGTTCGACGACGTGACGTATGTGCAGGAGCGCGGCATCGTCGCCGACCTGTCATTGGTCCACGCCCACACCGGAGATGCGCACGGCAACCTCCGTTACCGTCTGGCCGCACGCAACTTCAACCCTGCCGTCGCCACTTCCGGCCGCGTCACGGTCGCCGAGGTCGAGCACCTGGTCGACCTGGTCGATCCCGAGCTGGTCCACACCCCCGGCGTCTACGTCACTTCGCTCGTGCACGTGCCTGAGGCCGTGAAGCACATCGAGCAACGCACCACCCGAACCCGACTCGAAGGAGCACTGGCATGACGTGGACGCGTGACGAGATGGCGGCCATTGCGGCCCGCGAGCTCAAGGACGGCGACTACGTCAACCTCGGAATCGGCATCCCCACACTGGTCGCCAACCACATACCGGACGGTGTCTCCGTCACGCTGCAGTCCGAGAACGGCATCCTCGGGATGGGCCCCTTCCCGTACGAGGGTGAGGAGGACCCGGACCTCATCAACGCCGGCAAGCAGACCGTCACCGTCACCGAGGGAGCGTCGTTCTTCGACTCCACCGAGTCCTTCGCGATGATCCGCGGCGGCAAGGTCGACATCGCGATCCTCGGGGCGTTGCAGATCGGGGCCAACGGCGACCTCGCCAACTGGGCCGTCCCCGGCGCCCTCGTCAAGGGAATGGGCGGGGCCATGGATCTCGTCGCCGGCACCAAGCGCATCGTCGTCATCACCGACCACGTCGCCAAGGACGGCAGCCCCAAGATCGTCCAGGACTGCACCCTGCCGCTCACCGGGCTGGCCGTCGTCGACCGCATCATCACCGACCGCGCGATCCTCGACGTCACGCCTCAAGGCCTGCGCCTCGTCGACCTCGCCCCGGGGGAGACGTTCGAGACCATCCAAGCCGCTACCGGAGCGTCCGTGCACACGGCAGAGTGAACCCGGATCACTTTCTGCCTGACCAAGGAGCCTCCGGTGGCGAAGTTCGATGTCGTCGTGGTCGGTGCTGGGATCGTCGGCCTCGCCGTGGCCCGCGAGATCCTCAACCGGCGCCCGGGCGCCTCGGTTGCGGTGATCGACAAGGAGTCGCATGTCGCCGCGCACCAGACCGGTCACAACTCCGGCGTGATCCACGGCGGCATCTACTACGAGCCCGGATCCTTGAAGGCGCGGCTGTGCGTCGAGGGCGCCGCGCTGATGTACGAGTACGCGCAGGAGCACGGCGTCCCGCATGAGCGTTGCGGCAAGCTCATCGTCGCGATCAACGAATCGGAGCTCCCGCGCCTGGACGAGCTCGAACGACGCGGCCGGTCCAACAACGTGCCCGGCCTGAGGCGCGTGGGGGCCGGCGAGATCCGCGACATCGAGCCCCACGCGGCCGGCATCTCGGCCCTTCATGCGCCCAACACCGGCATCATCGACTACGCCGAGGTTGCTCGTGCGATTGAGCGCGAGCTGACGACGCAGGGGGTGACATTCCACTTCAACACCACCGTCAAGGGCATCTCGGACGGGGCGTCATGCCGCATCACGACGGACAAGGGGCCGATCGATGCCGACAAGGTGATCGTCTGCGCCGGGCTGTGGTCGGATCGACTGGCCAGGCGATCCGGCGCCGACGCAAGCCCACGCGTGGTGCCGTTCCGCGGGGTGTACCTGCGCCTGTCCAAGAGCCCGACGCCCATCGTGCGCGGGATGGTCTACCCCGTGCCCGATCCGACGCTGCCGTTCCTCGGGGTCCACGTCACCACCCACATCTCCGGGCACGTGATGCTGGGACCGACGGCGATGCTGGTGCCGTCGCGCGACAGCTACCGATTCCGGACGATGCGGCCTCGCGACATGTGGGAGACCGCGACGTGGCCCGGCACCTGGAAGGTGGCCCGGACCTTCTGGCGTACCGGCGTGGACGAGGTACGGCTGGCAGTCAGCAAGCGGGCGTACGTTCGCGCCGCGGCGCAGTACGTACCCTCGCTGACGGTCGCCGATCTCGACGGCACGTTCCATTCCGGCGTACGTGCGCAGGCCGTCGACCGAGACGGCACACTCCTGGATGACTTCGCGATCTCGCAGTCCGGGGCTGTCGCGCACGTCCGCAATGCCCCGTCACCCGCCGCGACCTCAGCCTTCAGCCTGGCCCGCGAGCTGGTCGACCGGATCGAGGGCTGAGGAGCGAAAAGGCGACGCGACTACGTCGAGGTCAGGAGCCCGGTGCAGAATTCGGCGAGGTCCGGGTTGCCGTCGGTGAGGTCGGTCTCGGTCATCTCGTACCACTCGTCGCCGTTGACACCGATGTCCTCGACGGCGAGGCCTGCGGATCGACCCGAGCGGGTCATGCGTCGGACGGAGACCGTGAAGCTGATGCCAGGTGGGATTCGTGGGATCGGGCGTCCGGCGGCGTGGTAGGCGTACTCGATGTCGTCGCTGGTCCAGACATTGGCGCCCCCCGCGCCGGTGCTCTCGCCGACGGAGACGACGTGGCCGATGTCGTGGTCTGCGATGCCGGCGGCGAACAGGTCTCCACACGAGAACGTGTTGGCGTTGACGACGGCGACGACGGGACCGCGGTAGACGCGTGAGTGGCTGTCGAAGTTGTCGGGATTGCTGATCGGGAGGTGCTGGGAGAACTCCTCGCCGAGGTCGTTGGCCAGCCGTGTCGACGTGGCCCAGTCGGCGAGGTCGGCGCCATTGCCGTCCGCTTCGGCGATCTGCACCATGGCCGGTGTTGCCCGAAGCGCGAAGCGGGCGGGGGTGATGGGTTTGGCGGTGAACAGCTGGAGGAGCTTCTCGGTGGCGTCGATCACGCCGCCGGGATTGGAGCGCAGGTCGATGATGAGTCCCTTGCGGGGGAGCTGGCGCAACACGTCGGCGACGGCGGCGACGTAGCGGTTGGTGTTGTCCACGTCGAAGGTCCAGAGCCGGAGGTAGCCGAAGGTTCCGTGGCTGGTCTTGATACGCCGTGCGGAGATGGCGTCGGCGAAGGTGGTGGGGATCCACTCGCCAGTCTTGGCGGCAGGCCTGTTGTTCGTCTGGTCTCGGTCCCAGAGCTCGGTGGCGAAGAGGAGCTTGCGGGCGCGGCGAGCGGCTTCGCTCGTGGCGTCGATCGCGCGTCGGGTGCGGAGCGCTATGAGGTCGTCGGCGGTCACGGCCTTGGCCGGCACGATGGCATGCCACTGGAATCGGATGCTGTGGTCGAGCTGGTCCGGTGGGTCAGCGGGGAGCCGGTAGCCGATGTCGACCCAGAGCTCGTCGGGCGGTGGCAGGTAGCGAAGCGGTCGTTGCGTCAGGGTTTCGAGTGCGCGGGCGCGTCGGGCGGCAGGTCGTCCGCCGGTGAGGGTCTCGGCGTACAGGTCGACGGCGCGGGCGAACGGGACACCGTTCCAGGTCGTCAGACGTGCATTCACCGTGAAGTCGGTGTCGGCGAGGTCGTCGCTGACCTTGGTGACGATGTACGTCGGTGTGCGATGTGGTCCGAACGCTTCGACGAGGAACGGCAGTGCTGCGACGTACGGCGTGAGGTTGGCGTCGGCGGCGTCGATGTAGAGCTGTGTGTGCTGGTCGCGGAGTCGGTTGATGAGCAACGTGAGCTCACGCAGGAACTCCGCTGAGTTCAGGTAGGGGATCTGGCGGCGTAGTGCCAGGAGGGCTCGGATCGGGTCGAACCCGTAGAGCGCACGCTTCTGTGTGTAGTGGACGTACACGTCGCTGAACATCGTGACCCATACGTCGATCAGGTCGTGGCGCTGCGTGACGCTCAAGGTGACCGGCTCCCAGGTGGCGTTGACGGTGGGCGTCAAGATCTCGTCGAGCGGGACCCCTTGGCGGGCGTTGATCGCATGGGGCGACAGGTCGGCCATGATCAGAACTGGTTCCGGATGGGGGACAGGACGCCGCCGTGGATCGGGCAGCGGTCGAGCTGGTTGAAGAACGCGGTGTCGTGGATCAGGCTCGGCACCGGTGGGATCGTCACGGTGGCCGGGTTCTTGGGTGGGCCGGCCCGGCCTGCGCGACGTGTGTCCGGCATGTCCAGGAACAGCTCGAGGGCGGCATCGTCCGCGAATCGTGGCCCGGCGGCGGCCCGCGCCTGCGCGGTGTTGATCGCGGTCTGCGGATCCTGTTGAACCGTGTCGAGCGTGTTCTTGATCGCCGACCATGACCACGCGGCCGCAGGGTTGGCGGGATCGGGCAGGGCAACGGCACGTTTGCGTCCGGCAAGCGTCATCGCGAAGGTCGGTTGCGCGGTTGCATCGTGCATGAGCGCGGCATCGCCGTACCGGGGAACGCCGTCGATCACGACCAGGGAGACGTCGCGTTCGGTGGCCGCGACGATCCGCTTCCAGGCCGAGCCGGTGCCGCGTCCGCGCAGGACCGTGATGTCGGCGAATGCTCCTTCGACGAGCTGGCCGATGGGGCGATGCCAGCAGCGTTCCAGCAGGACACCGGCGTTGGTGGTCACCATCTCGACGATGTCGCGATCGGTGATGTTGTAGCCGAGCTGCTTGGCGACGAGCTTGGCGACCTTCATCTCCCCGAGCAGGTTCTTGGTGCCTGACGGCCCCCAGTCCGACCCGAGGCAGATCCGTACGCCTTGGGCGCGAGCGTGATCGATCAGGGTTGTCTGGGCGTACAGCACGAGGTTGGACAGCGGTGACCAGACGACGCCGCCGGCGTCCTGCGCGGCCCACTTCGCCCAGTTCTGGGCGTCAACGGCGCAGCAGTGAATCGCGATGAGTGTCGGGAGGAGCCCTTCAGCGTTCTCGAGGTCGGTGTAGTCGCGCAGCACTCGTGAGGTCTGTCGACCTTCGGCGCAGTGGTAGATGAACCCGGCGCCGTCTCCCATGCGGCGCACCGCCGTCGCGAGTGCGTCCCCGGTCTTGGTGACCACCGACGTGTAGATGAGGTCGTCCCGGCCGGTGTCGACCTGCTCGGCGTCGACGTTGCGCATCACGGTCTGGTAGCCGCGATTCGCGGTCGGCCAGCCCTGGACGGCCGTCGCACCACCGGCCATGGCCCGCAGCTGCACGTACGCCAGGAGCGCTTCGGGACACGCCTTCGCGTACACCCACGCCGGCTCGGTGATCGACTCGGTGTAGGTGGTGGCATCCGGCCAGTGCTTGTTGTGCAACCACGGCTCGGTCCGTCCGGGCTCTGACCACAACGGCAGCGCGTTGTAGGCCAGATGGTTGTGCATGTCGATGAAGCCGGGCAGCACATACCGCTTCCCGACGTCCACCACCGTCGCCTGAGCGAATCCGGGCACCGTCTTGTTGGGGCCGGTCACCGCCACGATGACGTCGTCACGTATCCAGACCCGGCCCGGGGCGGGCTCACTCGTGTCGCCGTCGACCATCGCCGCGACGACTCCGCGGATCACCAGCTCGCTCATGGCACTGCCTGCCCGCACCGGGTCACGGGTTGGCCTTGAGCGCTGCGATCGCGGCGGCCTCTGCTGAGGTCAGCGGCGTCGGCGAGCTGTTCGCCGCCCAGGCGGGCATGCGCAGCTTGAAGTAGTTCGGTGTCGACGCGCTGCCGATCTTGCCCCGCTGCGCCCGGTCCCCGGTCGTCGCCTGCCAGCGAAGCGTCCCGAACGGAAGGTCGCCTCGCGGGATCGGTTCCCGACCACCCTGGTACGGAGTCGTGGGCGCATCGCGCGGGAAGGTGAGCGCCTCCAGCGCGTCCAGTCCGGCTTGCCACCCGTTCGCGGGGAGTGTCGGGTCGAATGCTGCGAGGTTCACGACCGGCGTTCCTGGCGGCGCTTCGTCGGCGGCGACCCGTTCGGCGTGCTGGCCGAGGGTGACGACCACCTCGGGTTGGGCTTGACGCATGACCTCGCGCAGGATCGACCGGGTGGCCGGGTGGTCCACCGCCTGGGTCACCGCAGCGATGGGATCCCCCATCGAGTCGACCGGCAGCGTCCGCACCATCGCGTACCGTTTCGTGACGCCCGCGGACCGAAGGAAGGCTTGCAGGTGCTGGCCGACGTTCCCGGTGAGCGCTCGACCGGTGAACAGATCGTCCTGCGACTCCTGATCGGCCAGCACCAGGATCGATGGGTGCGCGAGCCGGCCCCGATAGCCCGGCCCACGCCCGAGCGACGGATTCGCTCTGAGCCCAAGGCTCGCGAAGTCGGGCCACGGTCGTCCCGCACTCCCGCCCTGGAGCAGACGAGCCATCGTCTTCGACGGGCCGGGATCGAAGTCGAGGTACGTGGTTCGGGCCGGCTCGTAGGGCAGGTCACCCGGCGCCGGCACATACGTGCTGTCGGGACTTGTCGAAGCCGGAGGGGTCACGTACGTGGCGCTCGTGTCGCCGTACTTGCCGCCTTTCGCGAACAGCTGGATGGAGACCTGGTTGTCCTTGCGGTTGCTCGAGGTGCTGCCGCGCCCCAGCCGCCAGTTGGTCCCGTAGGCGAAGTCCCGGAACGGGATGGGCGCTGACGAATACGTGTACGAACTCGCAGGTTTGCGCGTCGCGCCCGAATCGACGGGAAGCCAGCCCGGAGCATCGGTCTCCCACTGCTCGACCTGGCGAATCGCTCGCTTGAAGTCGGCGATGATCCCCGCCACCGCCCCACCCTTGGAAGCGCCGCCCGGATGCAGCACACCGAGGGCCTTGACCTGTGCCCCCAGTCGGTGCGAATCGGACTCATGCAGCTTGTCGGGATCCGCGCTACCGCCGTGCTTCTGGATCCAGGTGGCGACGGACTCCTTTGCCGCGTCGCCAACCGCGATCACCAGCCGAATGTCGTTGCGGTCGAGGACGTAGTCGAGCAGCTCGCCGCGATGACGGGCGATCGGCGACCGGGGATCCTGGGCGAGCTTGGGAAGCAGCCCGTTGTACTGGCTGAAGATCGGGTAGACGAACGTGTTCAGGAACAGGTACGAGTGCGTGACCCCGAGGTGGTTCAGGACGAACTGCATGCGACCGCCAGTCCCCCCGGTGAACGAGCGATGCGACAACGACTCGTCCTGAGCACCCTCCTGCCCGATGACCAGCACCCGTACCGCGTTGTCCTGCAGCCGCCCCCGATAGAACATCGGCCCGAAGTGCCAGCGGAACTCCTCTTCGCCGCTCATCGCGACACCCAACGCCCGATAGTTCGGCGTCGTGGCGAACAGCCGCGCCCACCGGCGGTTCTTCGGCGGCCCCGGATCGAACTCCCACGGGTTGCCACGCCCATCCGTGAATTCATCAGCCATGGCTGACCCCTCAATCGTGACCTGTGATTCCAGTCATACAGTCTCGAGGGCCTGTGCGCAGGCGTTCCGCAATACGCGTGACATAGCCCAGGAGTGCGAGTCCGCGCGTCATGGAGTCTGTGGGAGTTGCGCTCAGCTGACGTCAGGCAGATCTCCGGGCCGGACGAATCCAACCTCGTACGCGAATACGACGGCCTGGACCCGATCGCGGGCCCCAATCTTGGCCAGCGTGTGCGCCACATGGCTTTTGACCGTCGTCTCTCCGAGATAGAGCTTCGCTGCTATCTCGGAGTTGGAGAGACCGCGCGCCAGCAGTTCCAGCACTTCACGCTCTCGTGCGGTCAGCCTGCCAAGCTGCTGCCGCGCGGCCGGGTCCTCCACAGATCGGCCGAGCACGTGCTCCTCGACGAGTCGCACGGTCAGCCGGGGGTCGAGCAGTGCACCCCCTCCGCTTACCGTGCGAACCGCGTGAAGCAGGTGCTGGCGCGGCGAGGACTTCAGCAGGAATCCGCTGGCGCCGGCCCGGAGCGCCTCGATGACGTACTCGTCGAGGTCGAAGGTGGTGAGCACGAGTACCCGACAGCTGGTGCTGGAGGTGATCCGGCGGGTGGCTTCGAGCCCGTCGACTCCGGGCATCCGGATGTCCATGAGCACAACGTCCGGGGTGAGCCGGGTGGCGGCGCGCACGGCCTCCTCACCGTCGGCGGCCTCCTCAACGACCTCGATGTCGGCTTGGGAGTCGAGGATAAGGCGGAGGCCGTCACGGATCAGGGCCTGATCGTCAACGACGAGGACAGTGATCACGGCAACGGCACCATCAGTCGAACCCTGAAGCCTGATCCTGCCCGGGCGGCGTCGACGTTGCCGCCGTACAGCGCCGCCCTTTCCCGCATGCCGACCAGCCCATGTCGCGCACCCTCGGCGCCACTTCGGACAGGACCGTTGTCAGCGATCGTGGCCACCACCTGCCGGTCGCCCGCGGCCACGGAGACCTCGACGCACCGAGCATGGGAGTGTTTCGTGGCGTTCGTCAGCGCCTCCTGGATGACGCGGTAGACCGTCAACTGGATCCCGGTGGGGACCGCATTCAGGTCACCGTCGACTGTCAGTGCGACCTCGCGACCGCTGTTCTCAAATTCGCGCACGAGGTCGGGCAGCTGCGCCAGCATGGGCTGCGGCCCGCGTATCTCTCGGGGGTCGACGTCACGCAAGAGTCCCAAGAGAAGGGTGAGCTCGCCGATGGCTTCACGGCCCGACCGCTGAACCTGCCACAGTGACCTGCGGGCGGCTTCGGGATCGGAGCTGAGCAGCTCGTCCGCGGCCTCGGCATGCAGAACCATGACCCCGAGCCCGTGTGCCACGACGTCGTGGAGCTCCCGCGCGATGCGCCCTCGCTCCTCAACCACCGCGTCCCACACCCTGGTGTCGGTCTCCACGGCAGAACGAGCGGACCGGGCACGCACGAATCGACCCACCGCGAACCCGCCCGCGAAGTACACGATCGGGTAGATCCACTCGAACGGAGCCGTCGGCTGGGTGACGCCTGTCCCGATCACTGCCGCCGCGATGCACGCCAGTCCCGCCACTGTCGCAAGTGAGCCGGAAAACCGGCCAACGGTGTAAGCCATCACGATCAAGGCCAAGAACCCCGCGAACGGTGGTGTCGGCTCAATGGCGAACGCGTACCCCGTCGCAGCGCCAGCGCTGACCACGACAACCGGCAGCGGCAGTGTCCGGCGAACGAGCAAAGGCATCGTCATGCCCAGCGTGAGCAACGCCGCAATCTGGGGATGATCTGGCGGAGCCGAAACGAGCTGGACGAAGCCGAGCGCGACGAGTGACCCCGCGACGAGGACATCCACCTGCTTGATCGGCATAGCCCGAGGCTATCGGCGATCGGCTCGGTCTCACGTCCTCCTCGCGGAGGAGAAGGATGGTCTTGCAGGAGGTCGATGGACGAGGCACCTGCTTCCTAGCGTGGGGTGTCCAACCGCTCCAGCGCAAAGGAACCCACCATGAACCTCCGTCCCGCCGCCCTCGCCACCGGCCCGCTCACGCTGCTGAGCCTTCTTCTGCTCGTGGTCACATTCGTCGTCGAGGGCTTCGACTCTGACCTCGCCATCGCGAAGTCTCCCTATGCCATCGCGGCGTCCGTCTGCGCCATGATCGGCCTCATGCTGCTGGTCCTGGCCCTGTTCCGCTTCTCCCAGGAATTCGCTGGGCTCCGCGAGGGCGTCGGTCAGATCGGCGTCTGGCTTGCCATGATCGGCACTCTCCTTGGCGTCGGGGGCGCTTGGAGCATGGTCTTCGTGCTGCCCGGTCTTGCACACATGGACGGCGCGGGCGCCGAGATCGCCAGTTCCGGAGTCCCCCTCGTACAGGCCGGGTACATCGCGTCGTTCATCATCATGGCGATCGGCTGGCTGCTGACCGGAATCGGCCTCACGCGCAGCGGAGATGTCCCACGCTGGGCAGGAGTCGCCCTCATCGTCGGCGCGCTGTTCTGCATTGCTCCGCTGCCGTCGCGGTTCTTCGTGATCGCGATGGTCGTCACGGCAATCGAGTTGAAGGTCATCCGGCACAGCACGCCCCCGTCTCGTGTCGCGGCGGCGGTGCAGGTCTGACCCGGCGGTATGAGAAGGGCCTCTGACCAGCGTTCCGCTGGTCAGAGGCCCTTCAAGATTCCCGTGGCAGGTGCAGGGTTCGAACCTGCGTAGGCTGAGCCG
>NZ_JAKFCB010000188.1:0-4109 GCF_036676885.1 Aeromicrobium sp. | reverse complement strand
CCGGTAGCCGTTGAGTCCCGGGAGCATCAAGTCGAGCACCACGACGTCGTACGATCCCTCGGTCGCCCGCCACAGCCCGTCGACACCGTTGTTGGCGATGTCCACCGTGAAGCCCTCGGGCTGGAGGCCGCGCTTCACCGCGGCGGTGAGCTTTTCGTCGTCGTCGACGAGGAGCACCTTCATGGTCATCTCCTGAACGCTGGCTACAGCCTAGTGACGGTAGGACGCGGTCGCTGAATCCTCGCTGAACGCCGCCAGGCGCGGTTCAGCACTGATTCAGCATCCAGGCGGGAACGTGTTGCTGCGGGCCTCTCATCGGAGACGGCCGCTGAGGAGGCACCGAGATGAAGACATCACCGATGGGGTGGACCGGACTCACCATCGCCCTGACGGTCCTCGCACTGACGACGGGGTGCTCGGACGACAGCGGAGGGTCGACGAAGCCGTCGGCGGCGCTGCCGCAGGGGGGCGAAGTCGTGAAGCTGGACCCCGAACGGTTCAGCACGACGATCGACAACACCTACCTGCCGCTCGTCCCGGGCACGCAGATGATGTACCGCGGGGTCGACGAGGAAGGGACCGTTTCGACGATCACCGTCACGGTGACCGACCAGACGAAGAAGATCGCGAACGGGGTGACCGCCCGAGTCGTACGCGACACGGCTCGCGAAGACGGCGAGATCGTCGAGGACACCCGTGACTGGTACGCGCAGGACGACATGGGCAACGTCTGGTACCTCGGCGAGGACACCGCGACGTTCGAGAACGGGAAGAAGGACTCCACCGAAGGCTCGTTCGAGGCGGGGGTCGACGGCGCTCAGGCCGGGGTGGCGATGCCGGCCGACCCGAAGCCCGGGCCGGTCTACCGGCAGGAGTACTACAAGGGCCACGCCGAGGACAACGGCCAGGTGCTGAGCACGCGCGAGATGGTGGACGTCACGTTGGGCCACTACGACTCGGTGCTCCTGACCAAGGACACCTCGACGATCGAGCCCGAGGTGCTCGAGTACAAGTTCTACGCTCCGGGCGTGGGACCGGTGCTCGCGCTCGACATCGCTGGCGGATCGGAGCGGGAGGAGCTGATCAGCGTGAAGAAGGTGCCCGCCGGTACGGCGACCGGACCGCTCGGGCGCCCTGGCGACTAGCCGGTCGTGGTTCGCGCAGATCGCGGTTCAGTCGTCGCGCTTCTCGTGCTCGAAGCTGGCCGAGGATCGGAAACCTGCGGGACCTCGTACGACGGCGACGATCTCGCACGCCTCGATCGTGACCGGGACGCTGCCGATGATCTTGGAGCCGGCCGAGTCGGCGGCGATCTTCTCGAAGTTGTCCTGGAACGCCGAACGTGCGGCGTCGGAGACGAACACATAGCTGCCCTCGAACCACTCGCCCTTGCGGGCGCGCCAGGACTTGAACCGCAGGCCGTCAAGAGCCGCGAACTTCGCGAAGGACTCGTCCTCGACGTAGGTGCGAAGAGCCTTGAGCGTGCCCTTTGGCGCATCGGCGAGTGACCAGCGAACGGTCAGCCCGTACATCAGACGGCTTTGAGCTGGTCGCCCAACGTGGCCGCTTCCTCATTGTTGAGCTCGACAACGAGTCGTCCGCCGCCCTCGAGCGGGACGCGCATGACGATGCAGCGCCCTTCCTTGGTGACCTCCATCGGGCCGTCTCCGGTCCGTGGCTTCATGGCGGCCATCAGTTCCCCTCTCGATCTTGGAGCTCCCACCGCAACGGCAGGAAGCGTGCCTCCTATTATCGCCTATGGCCGGAGGACGTTCGACCGCAGTACCACCAGGAGGCATCGATGACCGACCAGAGCGCACCACCTGTCACCTACGAGGTGGCCGATGGCGTGGGCACCGTGACGTTCAACCGGCCCGAGGGGATGAACAGCCTGACGCTCGCGGCGAAGGTCGGGCTGCGCGATTCGCTGCACGCCGCGGCGGCCGACAGCGCCGTGCGCTGCGTCGTCCTGACCGGCACCGGGCGGGCGTTCTGCGTCGGCCAGGACCTCAAGGAGCACGTCGCCGACCTGCAGAATGAGAGCTCATCGCTGGGCACCACGGTCGCCGAGCACTACAACCCCGCCGTGACCGCGATCGCGACGATGCCCAAGCCCGTCATCGCCGCGGTCAACGGAGTCGCGGCCGGCGCCGGAGCGTCTCTCGCGTTCGCGGCCGACTTCCGGCTCGTACGCCGCTCCGCCGGGTTCAACCTCGCCTTCGCCGGCATCGCGCTGTCGTGCGACACCGGGTCGTCGTGGACGCTCCCCCGGCTCGTCGGCTACGGCAAGGCGACCGAGCTCCTGATGCAGCCTCGGACGATCCCGGCCGACGAGGCGTACGCCCTGGGCCTGGCCACGAAGGTCCTCGACGACGAGGACTTTGACGCCGAGGTCGCGGCACTGGCCCGGTCCCTCGCGGACGGACCGACGCTGGCCCTGGCCTCGATCAAGCGGGCACTGGCCTTCTCGGCCACCCACGACCTGCCGGCGTCGCTCGAGCACGAGGGCCAGAAGATGGCACTGACCGGGGCGTCAGCGGATCACGCGTCCGCCGTCCAGGCGTTCCTCGCCAAGGAGAAGCCGGTCTTCACCGGCCGCTGAATCCAGCTGACGAACCGTCAGGCCGACCGCTCGTGCTGGCGGCGCTCCTCCTCGGAGGCCGCTTCCTCCCACGCAAGGATCTGCGCCCGGGCGTGCAGCTCGGCGCTCTCGCTCTCGGCGAGGGCGTCGCTGGCCCGGCGCAGGTCGAGGCGGGCGGACTCGAGGTCGGACTGCGCGGCGTCGACGTCGGCCTGGAGCGCCTCGTTGCGGGCGCGCTCCTCGGACATCCGCTCGCGGGCCTTGGCCAGGTCGATCTCAGCGGTCACGAGCGAGTCGCGGAGCTCGGCCAGCTGCGCATCGCGCAGCCTGATCCGTGAGCCCATCTGGTTGGCGAACTCGATGTGCTCACGTGATCGCGACACCGTCGCACGTCGATTGTCGTCGACGATGGCGGCCCGCTCGAGGGCCCATTCGCGACGCCTGTCGGCGAGCTCGTTGGACAGCATCCGGGCGGCGGCGACGCCGGTCAGGACGGCATACGTCGTCGCAGCGATCAGCACGGGAACCGTCGAGACGATGATGCCCGCAACTGCCACCAGGACAGCCGAGATCAACAGTCCGGTGGCGCCGAGCGCTCGGCGGGACCGGGGGATTCTCCGCGATGAAGCCATGACCGGATGGTAAGCACCGAGGACGTCGGTTTCGGGGAGGCACGCCTGGGGGGCGGACGCCTGATTGCGCGAGCGGCTCCGCTCAGGAGGGATTCCTCGCGATGCAGCCTGCGAGGTGGTCGTTGACCATGCCGGTGGCCTGCATCAGCGCGTATGCCGTCGTGGGCCCGAAGAACCGGAAGCCCCGCTTCTTCAGCGCCTTGGCCATCGCGATCGACTCGGCCGTGGTCGCCGGCACGTCGGCGAACGAGGTCGGCGCGGGTGCCGGCGGCGGCGCGAACGACCAGAGGAGGTCGCTGAACGACTCGTCGAGCTCGACCAGCGTGCGGGCGTTGCTGATCGTCGCCTCGATCTTGAGGCGGTTGCGGACGATGCCGGCATCGTCGAGCAGGCGGGCGACGTCGGCGTCACCGAATGCCGCGACGGCCTC
The DNA here is from genome assembly GCF_036676885.1 of Aeromicrobium sp. Taxonomy (GTDB): domain Bacteria; phylum Actinomycetota; class Actinomycetes; order Propionibacteriales; family Nocardioidaceae; genus Aeromicrobium. Next base: position 466 of record NZ_JAKFCB010000188.1, on the reverse strand, counting down.
GGGGTCGAACCCCGCGAACGCCTCGCGGAAGTTGTCACGTTTGCGCAAGATGATGGCCCACGAGAGCCCCGACTGGAACGCCTCGAGCGACAGGCGCTCGAACAGCTCGCGGTCGCCGCGCAGCTCGCGCCCCCACTCGGTGTCGTGGTAGGCGATCATGGCGGGATCGCTGCCCCATGGGCAACGCACGGTCAGGTCGCCATCGGTCGTTACGCTCACGAGTGTGACTCTGCCACCCGCCTCGGACACTCTGCGACTGGGCACGCGGACGTACGCGCCCGGCGAGCTCGCGCTGATGGCGATCATCAACCGCACGCCGGACTCGTTCTACGACAACGGCTCCACGTTCGACCTCGAGCCCGCCCTCGTACGCCTGGGTGAGGCGGTGCGCGACGGCGCCGACCTCGTCGACGTGGGGGGTGTGCGCGCCGGATACGGCGCTGACGTCGACGCCGGCGAGGAGCTG
>NZ_JAKFCB010000187.1:0-1736 GCF_036676885.1 Aeromicrobium sp. | reverse complement strand
TGCTCGCCGACTACATCCTCCCCGTGACCCAGTGGGCGGAGGAGGAGGGCACCATGACGGGGCTCGAGGGTCGCGTGCTGCGCCGCCGCAAGGCCGTCGAGGCACCGTCGGGCGTACGCTCCGAGCTCGAGATCTTCTCGGCACTCGCCGACCGGCTCGACGCTCCCGGCACGTGGGCGACCGAGCCGCGCGAGGTGTACGACGAGCTGCGGCGCGCCAGTGCGGGAGGCCGCGCGGACTATGCCGGCATCTCGTACGACCGCCTCGACGCGGGCGAGGCGCTCTACTGGCCCTGCCCGTCGGAGGACCACCCCGGCACGCCTCGGTTGTTCGCCGAGTCGTTCCCCACGCCGAGCGGCCGCGCGAAGATGATCGCCGTACGCCCCGTCGGCCCGGCTGACGCGTTGCGTGGCGAGGCGCCGGTGTGGCTCGTGACCGGGCGGGTGCTGCAGCACTACCAGTCCGGCGCGCAGACGCGCCGGGTGTCGAAGCTCAACGACTCGATGCCCCGGGCGTACGTCGAGATCCACCCGATGCTGGCCGAACGCATCGGCGTCGAGGGCATCGACGACATCACCATCACGTCCAAGCGGGGCTCGATGGTCGCCCAGGCGCGCATCAGCCCCGACATCCGCCCGGACACCGTGTTCGTGCCGTTCCACTTCGCGGACGAGGGCATGGTCAACGCCGTCACCAACTCGGCGACGGATCCGGTGTCAGGCATGCCGGAGTTCAAGGTCTGTGCAGTCAAGATCGGAAGGGTCGAGGCATGAACGAGCGCCAGCGAGTGAATCATGAGACAGGGATCATGCCGCTGTCTCCGTATCGTGGGTCTTCTTCGGAGGCGGCGGCATGAAGGTCGTAGTCATCGGTGCCGGCATGGTGGGCAACCGCTTCGTCGACGAGCTGGGTCGGGTCGCCCCGGAGGTCGACGTGGACCTGCTGGGCGAGGAGTCGTACGAGCCCTACAACCGCGTCCTGCTGACCGAGCTCGTCGCCGGCCGGGTCGACCTTGCCGGGCTGTCGCTGCCGACACCGGACGAGGGCCGCGTCCGCGTACGTCCGGGAGTCGCGGCGCTCGAGATCGATCGCGAGCGCCAGTGCGTCGTGACGGCGCAGGGTGACTTCGAGTACGACCACCTGGTGCTGGCCACCGGCGCCCGGGGCCGGGTCATCCCGATCCCCGGCCTCCGGGACGGGCTGCCGCGCGGCGCCCACGTGCTCCGCAGCCTCGACGACGCACGCGACATCTCCGCGGCGGCGCTCAACGTCGACAACGCGGTCGTGATCGGCGGCGGTCCGCTGGGCGTCGAGCTGGCCTGCGGCCTGCAGCACCGCGGCGTCAAGGTCACGGTCATGTCGATCATGCCGACGATGCTGGATCGCGACCTGGACGCCTCGGTGGCGCAGGTCGCCGAGGATGCCGCCAACGACCTCGGCATCGAGTTCATCGGCAACGCGCAGATCGCATCCGTCGGCGTGACCGACGGTCGCGTCACCGCCGTGCGCCTCGCGGACGGGACGTCGTACCCCGCCGGGCTGGTCGTGCTGGCCGCCGGCACCGCGCCGGAGACGAGCCTGGCCGGTGCCGCCGGCCTCGAGACCAACATCGGCATCGTCGTGGGCGATGACCTGCGCACGACGCAGGACCCGCGCATCTCCGCGATCGGCGACTGCGCCGAGACCCCCAGCGGTGTCAGCGGCCTGGTCGCTCCGGGCTGGGCGCAGGCGCGGGC
>NZ_JAKFCB010000186.1:0-9076 GCF_036676885.1 Aeromicrobium sp. | reverse complement strand
TCCTCGGCACCCTCATCGACGAGCTCGAGCGCCGCGACCTGCGCTACGGCCTCGCCACGCTCTGCGTCGGCGGCGGCATGGGCATCGCGACCATCGTCGAACGAATCTGAAACGGACTAGGACTCACACATGACCAGCACCACTGAAGCTGTCCGCTACGAGCTCGTCGACGGGATCGCCCACCTGATCCTCGACGACCCGAGCCAGAGCGCCAACACGATGAACCAGGCGTACGCCGACGGGATGGCCCACGCGGTCGACCAGCTCGCCGCCGACATCGCGGCCGACCCCGAGCAGGTCAAGGGCGTCATCGTGTCCTCGGCGAAGAAGACCTTCTTCGCCGGCGGCGACCTCAACCTCATGATCCAGGCCAAGCCCGAGGACGCGCCCCAGCTCTTCGAGCACGTCGAGGGCATCAAGGCGTCCCTGCGCAAGCTCGAGACGATCGGCAAGCCCGTCGTCGCAGCGATCAACGGCGCGGCGCTCGGCGGCGGCCTCGAGATCGCGCTGGCGACGCACCACCGCATCGCGGCCGACGGCGGCTACGAGATCGGCCTCCCGGAGGTCACCCTCGGCCTGCTCCCCGGTGGCGGCGGCGTCACGCGTACGGTCCGCATGTTCGGCATCCAGGACGCGCTGATGAACATCCTGCTGCAGGGTCCGCGCATGAAGCCGGCACAGGCCAAGGACAAGGGCCTGGTCGACGAGATCGTCGCGACCCAGGACGAGCTCCTCCCGGCCGCCAAGGCCTGGATCGAGGCCAACGCCGGCGACGAGGAGGCCGCGACGCAGCCGTGGGACCGCAAGGGCTACCGCATGCCCGGTGGCACGCCGTCGAGCCCCAAGCTCGCCGCGTTCCTGCCCGCGTTCCCGTCCAACCTGCGCAAGCAGGTCAAGGGCGCCGGCTACAAGGCTCCGCGCAACATCATGAGCGCCGCGATCGAGGGTGCGCAGGTCGACTTCGACACCGCGTCGCGCATCGAGTCGCGCTACCTGGTCGAGCTCCTGATCGGCCAGCAGTTCAAGAACATGACGCAGGCGTTCTTCTTCGACCTCGGCGCGATCAACGCGGGCGGCTCGCGCCCCGCGGGCATCGAGCCGAGGAAGTTCACCAAGGTCGCCGTGCTCGGCGCCGGCATGATGGGCGCCGGCATCGCGTACGTCTCGGCGAAGGCCGGCATGGAGGTCGTCCTCAAGGACGTGAGCCTCGAGGCCGCCGAGAAGGGCAAGGCGTACAGCGAGAAGCTCCTCGACAAGCAGCTCGAGAAGGGTCGCATCACGCAGGAGAAGAAGGACGCGTTCCTGGCCCGCATCACCCCGACCGCGGACTACGCCGACCTCAAGGGCTGCGACCTGGTCGTCGAGGCGGTCTTCGAGTCGGTCGAGCTCAAGCACTCGGTGTTCGCCGAGCTCGAGCCCGTCGTCAACCCCGACGCGCTGCTGGGCTCCAACACCTCGACGCTGCCGATCACCGGCCTCGCCGAGGGCGTCACGCGGCCTGAGGACTTCATCGGCATCCACTTCTTCTCGCCGGTCGACAAGATGCCGCTGGTCGAGATCATCGCCGGCGCCAAGACCAACGACGAGACGATCGCGCACGCGCTCGACTACGTCCAGGCGATCAAGAAGACGCCGATCGTCGTCAACGACAGCCGCGGCTTCTTCACGAGCCGCGTCATCGGGCACTACATCAACGAGGGTCTCGGCATGCTGGCCGAGGGCGTCAACCCGGTCTCGATCGACCGCGCCGCCACCCAGTCCGGCTTCCCGACGGGCCCGATCCAGATCAGCGACGAGCTCAACCTCGAGCTCATGAAGAAGATCCGGGTCGCCTCGCAGAAGGCCGTCGAGGACGAGGGCGGCACGTGGGTCCGTACGGGCTCCGAGGACGTCATCGACACCATGATCGAGCTGGGCCGCACGAGCAAGCTCGTCGGCAAGGGCTTCTTCGACTACGACGAGAACGGCAAGCGCACGGGCCTGTGGCCGGGCCTCGCCGAGCACTTCCCGGTCGCCGCGGAGCAGCCTGACTTCCAGGACCTCAAGGACCGCCTGGTGTTCGTCATGTCGCTCGACACGGTGCGCTGCCTCGAGGAGGGCGTGCTCCGTACGGTCGCCGACGCCAACATCGGCTCGATCTTCGGCATCGGCTTCCCTCCCTTGCTGGGCGGTGCGCTGCAGTACATCAACGGCTACGAGGCGCCGGACGGCCGGATCGGCGTCGAGGCGTTCACCGAGCGGGCGCAGGAGCTGGCAGCGAAGTACGGCGAGCGGTTCGAGCCCCCGGCGCTGCTGCTCGACAAGGCCAAGAACGGCGAGAAGTTTGCCTGAGGTCGTGAGCTGACCACCCAACGCTGAGCCACCCCGCGCCCCCCGGTCATCGACCGGGGGGCGCGGGCGTTCATGGGGCGTCAGCGATGCCTCACGCGAGCGCGAGGAACAGCTTCTCCATCTTCTTGGCGTCGACGCCGTCGGGACCGTCGCCCTCGGTGAGGCAGTGCTGCATCCCGGTCGCGACGATCGCGTAGCCGGCACGAGCGATGGCCTTGTTGACGGCCGCGAGCTGCGTGAGGACGGACTCACAGTCCGAGCCCTCCTCCATCATGCGGATGACACTCGTGAGGTGGCCGTTCGCCCGCTTCATCCGCGTGATGATGGCCTTGATCTCTTCGGGCTGGAGGTCCATCGCTGCGCTGTCGGGCATCATTCGTCCTTTACGGCGTCGAGCGCACCGGCGAGGCGGGCGCGGGCTTCGTCTGCGATCTCACGCAGGGCGGCCGAGGCATCGGCAGCCATGCCCATCATGGCCTGTGGATTGATCGCCTCGACGATCGAGCCTTCGCCGTCAGCCCGGACGACCACGTTGCACGGCAGCAGCGCCGCAATGGAGGGGTCCGCCTGCAGGGCGAGGTGGGCCAGCTGCGGGCGGCAGGCGCCCAGGATGACCTGGGGCTCGACGTCGACATCGAGCTTCGTCTTGAGCGTGGCGGCGATGTCGATCTCCGTCAGGATCCCGAACCCTGCGTCGGCGAGCCGGTCGCGCACCAGTGAGACCGTCTCGTCGTACGGCTTGGTGGTGGTGACCTTCATCGTGAGCTCCGTCATGGGTGCTCCCTTTCATCGGGTGGGGATGACGCCTCGGCGTAACCCCCCGGGGGGATCTGATACGATCAAGCATAACCCCCCAGGGGGTTCATCTCAACCCACATCCTTGGAGTACGCATGTCCCAGACGGCCCTCGGCCACCGGACCACCCCGAACCCCACGCACGACTCGTCGCCCGGCCTCCTGGGCCGCCTGGGGGTTTGGGTCACACGCCACTCACGCCTCGTGACGCTGTCGTGGCTGGTGGTGGTCATCGGGCTCGGCGTCTTCGCCCCGAAGGTGGAGCACAACCTCTCCGGCGCCGGGTGGCAGGCCGACGGGTCGGAGTCCGTCGCTGTGCGCGAGCTGGCCCAGGAGCGATTCGGTGGCAATGCGTCGTCGGCGATCCAGGTAGTCGTGCACAGCACAGACGGACCCGTGACCGAGGGGCGCGCGGGCCAGGCCCTGGCGAAGGTCGAGGACGTCCTCCGGGCCGAGCCCCGGATCGCCGACGTGATCGCCCCCCAGCCGGGAGCGACGCTGAGCCGTGACGGGTCGACCGCCGTCGTCCTCGGTGGAGCCGGCGCGGATCCCAACGAGATGGTCCGGGTCGCCACCGACCTCAAGGGTCCCCTGCAGGACCTGTCCGGAGCCGGGGTCCAGGTGAACCCCACCGGGGCGTCGCTGCTCTGGTCGGACTTCAACGAGGCGAACCTCGACGCGATGCTCAAGTCCGAGATGGTCTCGTGGCCCGTGACGCTGGCGATCCTCGTGCTGGCCTTCGGAGCCCTTGTCGCCGCAGGGCTGCCGCTGCTGTTGACGCTGGCCGGTCTGGTGGCCTCGGCCGGGTCGCTGGTGCTGATCAACGAGCTCATCCCCGTCTCGATCTGGGCCATGAACTTCGCGATGATGTTCGCCCTGGCCCTCGGGATCGACTACGCGCTGTTCCTCGTCGCCCGCTACAGAGCGGCCCGCATGGGGGCGAAGCTGAGTGCACGTGAGTCCGTTGCCCAGACGATGGACACGGCCGGCAAGGCCGTGCTGCTCTCCGGCCTGACGGTCCTGGTGTCGCTCTCGGCCGTCATGCTGGTGCCGTCCCCCGCCTTCCGGTCGATGGCCGGGGGCATCATGCTGTCGGTCGTCTTCGTGCTGGCCGCCACCCTCACCCTGCTGCCCCTGGTGCTCTTCAAGCTGGACCACCGGATCAACAAGCTGGCGCTGCCTTGGGTCAAGACCGGAGAGCATCGGTCGGCCCGATTCGCAGCCTGGGGGGAGCGGCTGTGGAGGCGCCCGATTCTGTGGGGCACCGTGTCGCTCGTCGTGCTCGTCGCCCTGGCCGCGCCGGTGCTGGGCCTCAAGACCGCCATGCCCTCGATCAAGGTCCTGCCCGAGGACTCCTCCGCTCGGGTCGGCTACGACCGGGTCCAGGAGGCGTTCGGCGAGGGGGCACCCGGCACGTTGCAGATCGTCGTCAAGCAGTCGGAGGCCGCGAAGGCCGCTGACGTGCTCAGCGCCGATGACCACATCTCGGGTGCGATGCCGGCCGTCGAGGCGAACGACGGCAGCGGGCTGGCGCTCATACAGGCGGTGCCTGCCTTCGACCCGTCCGACGAGAGGCTCGCGGGAGCCGTCGAGCAGCTCCGCGCGGACCTGCCAGACTCCGCGTACGTCGGAGGTGCGGCGGTCGAGAACCTCGACCTCAAGGCCCAGCTCGACGACTCGACACCTCTGGTCATCGGGGTGGTGCTCGCGTTGGGGTTCGTGCTGCTGCTCGTCGCCCTCCAGGCGCCCCTCATCGCGTTGCTCGGCACTCTCGTCAGCCTGTTGTCGACCGGCGCGGCCTTCGGGGTGGCGCGCCTGGTGTTCCAGGAGGGCTGGGGATCGAACCTGCTCGGGTTCGAGAGCCAGGGCTTCCTCGATGCCTGGGCACCGGTGTTCTTCTTCGCGATGATCTTCGCCATCGCGATGGACTACACGGTCTTCCTCCTGGCCTCGGCCAAGGAGCACTTCGAGCGCTCCGGCGATCCGAAGGAGGCGATGATCGGGTCGCTGGCGCACTCGGGCCGCGTCATCTTCGCCGCCGGCGCGGTGATGGTCGCGGTGTTCTTCACGTTCGCGTTGTCCGGTCCGCTGCCGCCCAAGGAGATGGGCGTCGTGCTGGGTGTCGCCGTGCTCCTCGATGCGTTCCTCGTACGGCTGGTGCTGTTGCCGGTGCTGCTGCGGTTGACCGGGCGTGCCGCCTGGTACGTCCCGCGGTGGCTGCGGCGGATCCTGCCGAACATCACCTTCGCCCACGGGTGAGACGTCGCCGGCCGGATCGTCCGGCCGGCTCCCCTCTGACAAGGAGAACTCATGAACATTGACCGCATGGTGATGGCCCTGGCCGGCACGCTGACCCTGGTCGGCCTCGCGCTGGCCACGGCCTTCTCGCCGTGGTGGCTGCTGCTGACGGCCTTCGTCGGCCTCAACCTCCTCCAGGCGAGCTTCACGGGTCTGTGCCCGGCGGCCGTCGTGCTGCGTCGTCTCGGCGTCGAGAAGGGGTGCGCGTTCCGTTGACATTCCGGGACCGAGTCCCAAGATGTGGTCCCTGCCTGTCGCGGATAGCCTGAGCGGACCCGCCAACCGGCGGACATTCGAGGGGAAAGGCGACACTATGTTGCGAATTCGTACAGCACTGGCGGCCCTGGCCGTCGTGCTCCTGGCCGCGGTCACCTCCGCCGGCCCGGCCGCCGCGATCACAGGAGGCGAGCCTGACGGGGAGGACCATCCCAACGTCGGGCTGATCCTGTTCTACGACTCGACGGGACGTTATCGCTGCACCGCGACGCTGATCAGCCCCACGGTCCTCCTCACGGCCGCGCACTGCACCGACGGTGTCGTCGGCAGCGTGTTGGTCGACTTCGACTCGGTCATCACCGAGACGGGCCCCAACCCGTACGCACCGGCCGCCGATCCGGCCGCCGGATACACCGATGCCGAGATCGCCGCGATGGGTGAGCTGTCCGGTACGGCGCACACGCACCCGGATTACTCCGACTTCACTGACATGGGCAACTGGAACGACGTCGGCGTCGTGGTGCTCGACGAGCCGGTCGACATCGCACCGGCGCCTGTCGCGCCGCAGGACTACCTCGACCAGTTCACGCCCGACGTGCTCAACAAGACCGCGTTCGACGTCGTGGGCTACGGAACCGAGGTCCGCCAGGCCGAGTCGGGCCCGCAGAAGCCGACGCCCCTGAGCTATCCGCTGATTCGTCGGCAGACCTCGGTGATCGGGCAGAAGCTCACGCCGCAGATCCTGCAGGCCAACGGCAACGAGAACGACAACCGCGCCGGCGGCGGTACGTGCTTCGGTGACTCGGGCGGCCCGATCTTCCACGACGGCCTGATCGTCGGCGTGACGAGCTACGGCTACACCTCCAACTGCCGCTACATCGACGGCTACCAGCGGGTCGACATCGCTGGCGTGCAGACCTGGGTGAACTCGTTCCTCTGATCCCACCCAGCTGAAACCGGCCCCGGGAGCGCATCGCTCGCGGGGCCGGTGCGGTTTTCCGGAACAGGCGGTTGACCTCAACCCTGGTTGAGGTCGCACGATGGTGTCCTGAGCATCGATGACAACCGTTCAGGAAATGTCACACGTGTGTGGTATTCCTGTTAGGAACAAGCGATAGTCTCGAGCTATCTCACCATCTGAAAGGGACCTCCCATGACCCGCCCCCTGGCCGTCGAAGCCATCGACCTGGTCAAGCGCTTCGGCGACAATGCCGCCGTCGACGGCGTGAGCTTCGTGGTGCCCGAAGGCACCGTCCTCGGCCTGCTCGGCCCCAACGGCGCCGGCAAGACCACGACCGTCCGCATGCTCACCACTCTCAGCGTCCCGACCAGCGGCACCGGCCGCGTCGCCGGGCACGACATCCTCAAGGAGCCCGACGCGGTGCGCCGCAGCATGGGCCTCACGGGACAAGCCGCGACGGTCGACGAGCTGCTGACCGCTCGCGAGAACCTCAAGCTGATCGGCCGGCTCTACGGCCTGCCCAAGAGCTACGTCGCCAAGGCCTCCGACGAGCTGCTGGAGCGCTTCTCGCTGACCGAGGCCGCCAACCGGACCGCCAAGACCTACTCCGGCGGCATGCGTCGCCGGCTCGACCTGGCGGTCAGCCTGATCGCGTCCCCACCCGTGCTGTTCCTCGACGAGCCGACGACGGGCCTCGACCCGCGCAGCCGCACCGAGCTGTGGGAAGTCCTGCGAGGACTGGTCCGCGACGGCACGACGCTGTTGCTCACGACGCAATACCTCGAGGAGGCCGATCACCTGGCCGACGACATCATCGTGATCGACAAGGGCAAGGTCATCGCCTCCGGCACTCCGACCCAGCTCAAGGACCAGGCCGGCGCCGCGAGCGTCGTCGTCACGGTCACACACGCGGACGACCTCCAGCGCGCCGCCGAGCTGACCCGTACGGTCTCCAGCGAGGTGCACGTCGACGAGACCTCGCGCCGCATCACCGCCAAGGCCTCGGGCCTGAGCGACATGACTCGCATGGCCCACGTGTTCGAGGACAGCGAGATCCCGGTCGACGACCTGGGGCTCAAGCGTCCGAGCCTCGACGACGTGTTCCTGCACCTCACCGGCCACAAGGCCGAACAGGTCGACGACCTGGAGGCCCAGTTCGAGGAAGAGGAGGTGCTGTCATGACCACGATGACGTCCAACACCCGCCCGCCCATCAATCCGCCGTCGATGATCCGCGCCTCGGGCACGGTCGTCTGGCGCAACCTGATCCACATCAAGCGCATGCCCGAAATGCTGATGGACGTCACGGTCCAGTCGGTCATGTTCGTGCTGCTGTTCGCCTACGTCTTCGGCGGTTCGATCAACCCGCCCGGCGACACTCCCTACAAGGAGTTCCTGCTCCCGGGAATCATGGTGCAGACCATGATCTTCTCGTCAGCGGTCGTGGCGATGGGCCTGACCAACGACCTGCAGAAGGGCATCGTCGACCGGCTCAAGTCGCTGCCGATCTCGCGGTCGTCCGTGCTCGTGGGGCGCAGCATCTCCAGCCTGATCCACTCCAGCATCGGCATCGCCGTCATGGGGGTGACCGGTGTGCTGATCGGCTGGCGCATCCGCGACGGGGTCGTCAACGGGGTCCTGGCGTTCGTGCTGCTGCTGCTCTTCGGCTTCGCGATGATCTGGCTCGGCATCTGGGTCGGCTCGCTGATGCGCACGGTCGAGGCGGTCCAGGGGTTCATGTTCACCGTGATGTTCCCGCTGACGTTCGTGGCCAACACCTTCGCGCCGACCGAGCACATGCCGCCATGGCTGCGGTTCATCGCGGAGTGGAACCCGGTCTCGGCGCTCACGCAGGCCTGCCGCGAGCTGTGGGGCAACACCAGCGCGGTCCCGTCGGACGCCGCGTGGCCGCTGCAGAATGCGGTGCTCGCGTCGATCGTGTGGTCCGTGCTGCTGACGGCGATCTTCGCACCGCTGGCGTTGCGTGCGTTCAAGGCTCGTTCCAAGGACTGATCTCACGGAGTGGCCCGGCTGGCGAGGTAAGCCATACCTAAGTTAGGGTGACCTGAGTCCCCTGACGAAAGGTCTTGTCGTGTCCTACGTACGCCGCCTGGCGGGCGGAGCGGTCGCCGCTCTGCTCGCCACCACCCTCCTTGCCGCCTGCGGCTCCTCGAGCGCATCGGACGATGACGCCGAGGGCAGCGGGCCGTGGTCGTTCACCTCCGGCGACGGCAAGACGGTCAAGCTCGACGAGACGCCCAAGCGCATCATCGCCAGCGGGGCGGAGGCCGCCGCGCTGATGTCGTTCGGCATCAAGCCGGTCGGCATCTACGCGACCGGGCCGGTCACGGATGACCCCAACCTCAAGGACCTCGATCTCTCGGGGATCGAGATCCTGGGCGAGACCTGGGGCGAGATCGACGTCGAGAAGGCCGCCTCGCTCAAGCCCGACCTGATCGTCGCCGACTGGTGGCCG
>NZ_JAKFCB010000185.1:0-3294 GCF_036676885.1 Aeromicrobium sp. | reverse complement strand
GTACATGTTGGCGGTGTCGAACGTCGTGATCCCGGCATCGAGGGCCTGCTGGATGAACGGCCGGCTCTGCTCCTCGGGCAGCGTCCACGGGTGCGTGCCACGATCGGGGTCGCCGTAGCTCATACAGCCGAGGATGATGCTCGACACCTCGAGGTCACTGGTTCCGAGCTGCACGCGGTCCATGAGTCGATCATGCCGTGAGGTGGCAAGGCCGTGGTTGGGAGGTCCCTGCAAGGCTTGAGGCATGCCACTGACCGGAGAATATGCGCCCAGCACGACCGAATGGGCCCGCAAGCAGGCCGAGCTGTTCGAGCGTACGAACGGCGCAGAGGGCAACACCATCATGGGCAAGCCGATCGTGCTGCTCACGACGCTCGGCGCCAGGACCGGCAAGCTCCGCAAGACCGCGCTGATGCGCGTCGAGCACGAGGGCCAGTACGCCATCGTCGCCTCGCTGGGCGGGTCGCCGAAGCACCCGAGCTGGTACCACAACGTCGTCGACGCGCCGCTGGTCGAGCTTCAGGACGGGCCCGTGCGCAAGGACTTCACGCCCCGCGAGCTCAGCGGTGAGGAGCGCGAGGTGTGGTGGGCGCGCGCGGTCGAGGCCTACCCGCCCTACGCGTCGTACGCCGAGAAGACCGATCGGGTCATCCCGGTCTTCCTGCTGACCCCGGCGGAATAACCTCACGCCGGTCGTCCTTGACCACGGCATGACTTCCACAGTTTCCGCAACCACGTCCGGCACCTTCTCGATCGGCGGTGACCTCCCGGTCACGCGCCTCGGATACGGGGCGATGCAGATCACCGGCAGCGGCGTCTGGGGCGAGCCCCGTGACCGTGACGAGGCGATCCGCGTCCTCCGCCGCGCCGTCGAGCTCGGCGTGACGTTCATCGACACCGCCGACTCCTACGGACCCAACGTGTCCGAGGAGATCATCCGCGAGGCCCTCCATCCGTACGCCGACGACGTCGTGATCGCCACCAAGGCGGGTCTCACCCGCACCGGTCCCGGCGAGTGGATCCCTGTCGGCCGGCCCGCCTACCTCAAGCAGCAGGTCGAGCTCAGCCTCCGCCGCCTCGGCGTCGACCGCATCGACCTGATCCAGCTGCACCGCATCGACTCCGAGGTCCCGGTCGCCGACCAGGTGGGGGCGTTCAAGGAGCTGCAGGAGCAGGGCAAGGTGCGCCACATCGGCCTGAGCGAGGTCACCGTCGACGAGCTCGAGGAGGCGCAGAAGACCGCCGAGATCGTGTCGGTGCAGAACCTCTACAACCTCGCCGACCGGTCCGCCGAGGCGCTCCTCGATCATGCCGAGGCCAACGGCATCGGCTTCATCCCGTGGTTCCCGCTCGCCACGGGTGGACTCGTCAAGGACGGCGGCCCGCTCGCCGAGATCGCGAAGGAGCAGGGGGCGACGCCGTCGCAGCTGGCACTTGCCTGGCTGCTCGAGCGCTCCCCGGTCATGCTGCCGATCCCCGGCACGTCGACCGTCGCGCACCTCGAGGACAACATCGGCGCGTCCGGCATCGAGCTGACCGACGAGCAGTTCCAGGCGCTCTCCGACGCCGTCTGACCGCTCAGGGACGGCCCGCAGCCGTACGCTCGACGTGCCGAGGCCGGCTCGCCGCTCTAGCGTTGGCACATGGGTGAGGCACCGAAGCCGCAGCACACGCGGCCCGACGGCGTCGACGACGTCACCGTCGAGGCGCTCGGCAAGCTGAGCGAGGCCCTCGAGGTCATCGAGGAGGCGCGCGGGCTGCTCTACACGTGGCACCGCCGCACGGGTGAGGCCGACCTGGCGCTCGACGACGCCGTCGACCTGTTCCGGAAGGCCGGGCGCGACGACATCGCCGAGAGCATCACGACCGACCTGATCGGCCGCAACGTCCTGGAGGGTCGGTGGACCTTCCAGGTCGTCGAGGAGTACGACGCGGGCTACTACGCCGCGTTCAAGGAGCACGAGCGTGCGGCCCGTGAAGCGCTGGCCCCCGGGCGTACGCACCTGTTCGAGGCCGAGATGAAGGAGGAGCGGCGTACGCACGGCCGTCGGCATCACGAAGCGACCCCGGATTGAGGGGGTTGTCCCGACGCATTCCGGGTATGTCCGTGGCACGACGAAAGGAACTGATCATGGGACTAGATGACAAGTTGAGCAACGCCGCCGAGGACGCCAAGGGCAAGGCGAAGGAAGCCGTTGGCGGAGCCACGGACGACGAAGAGCTGGAGCGCCAGGGCAAGACGGACCAGGCCAAGTCCGATCTGAAGAATGCGGCCGAGAACGTCAAGGACGCGTTCAAGCACTGAGCGCCCACGAGCTGGGAGTGCCTCGACAGGGTCGGGGCACTCTCTTCGTGCTCACCGAGCCGTGAGCGCCTCCAGGATCTCCAGCGTCACGGCCCAGGCGTGTGACGACGGATCGATCACGACGAAGTGATCCCCCTCGACCTCGATGAGCTCGGCGTCCGCCCCGGCCGACCTCGCGCGGTCGACGTACGCGATCGACTGGCTGAGCGGCACGGTGTCGTCGGCCACGCCGTGCACGCAGCGGACCGGTACGTCGAGGGGGAGGTGCCGGCTCGGGTCGGCGTGCTTATGGTCGCCGTGCCTGCCCATGAAGGCCAGCGTGGCACCGGCCCCGAGGTCGTCGCGGACGGCCGCAGCCAGGTCCAGCACGCCGGCCTGGGAGATCGCCGCCGTGACCCGCACGGCCGGCTCGCTCCAGGGCGTGCCGGTGAGCCTCGGCCGCCCGGCCGCCCACACGGCGAGGTGGCCTCCGGCGGAGTGGCCGAGCGTCACGACGGTCGAGGTGTCGAGGCCGTCGACGCCGGCGAGCGCATCGATGCCCGCCGCCACGTCGTCGAGCGTCTGAGGGTAGCCGCCCCCGTTGCCCACCCGGCGGTACTCGAGGTTGTACGCCGTCCAGCCGTGCTCGGCGAGCGACGCGGCGAGCGGGCGGCCGAGCGAGAGGTCGTAGACGGATCGCCAGAACCCGCCATGGATCACCACGACGACACCCTTGGAGGCGCCCGCCGGACGGGTCAGCTCGCCGTGCTGTGAGGGGTCGTCGCCGTAGCGAACCTCCTCCATGGGTGCTCCGTTCGTCCTGCCGCTGGTGCCGGCGCACCTGACAGCCAATCGCACTCCGCTGTCGGGCGCCACCGCAACCGCGGAAGGACGGTCATGGGCACGCTCGCCGACCGATAGAATCAGGGTCCGTCGACACCATGGGAGGAGCCGACATGGATGCCGACCAGCTCGACCAGATCCTGCTGATCGGCTCCGGTGTCCTGGTG
>NZ_JAKFCB010000184.1:0-32903 GCF_036676885.1 Aeromicrobium sp. | reverse complement strand
ATCTGGGGCAACGAGGTGACCGGCCACAGCGCCTACGCCAACAGCGCCGGCGGCGGCGGCTACGTCGGCTTTCAGACGACCGGCGACGAGTACCGCATCAAGTTCACCGCCGCGGAGTCGGGCGTCATCACCAACGCCTGGTTCGTCTGGAACCACGGCACCAACTCGCGCGTCATGCGCATCAATATCCTCGACGACGCCTTCAACGTGCTTTCCGACACGGCGACCTACACCCAGCCCTCCGGCGCGAACGGCCGGATCGGCTGGCACAAAGCGAGCTTCAGCGCGAGCGTCAGCACGCCGGCGGCGGCGGGCTCGGTCCACTATCTCCGCTTCATGAACTGCAACAACAGCAACGCGAGCTGCATGGGCAACGGCGCCAACGATTTGGTGAGCTACCTTCCGTTTCAGAACACCTATCCCGACGGCACCACGGACGCCAGCCTCGCGACGATCTTCGTGCGCGGCGGGTCGGCCGTCGTCGACCTCAACGCGACTCCGATCTTCCTGGTCAAGTACGACAACGGCAAGTTCCAGGGCATCCCTTACGCGCGCTTCTTCGGCCGTCCCGGCTCCAACTATCCCAACGTGAGCATGAAATCGATCGGGGAGGGGCGCGGCTCGGGCAGCGACCAATGGTCGAGGACGGATTTCTCGAACGGTTACCGCCCCGCGATCAAGATCACGCCCGCGGCGGACCTTAAGGTCACCAGGTTCGAGGTGGCGGCGATGCAGAACTCCGGCGTGACGCCCGGAGGCGGCGACATACTCTCCTTCCACGTCCAAAACCTGAGCGACGGTGGAGTGCTGATCGGCACGACCAGCATCGGCGGCGCCGGAACCTTTCCTACGGGGAGCGTCACCACGCCCGCTTTGGGTTGGGGCGGCGTCAGCTTTCCCGGCGTGGTCCTCAAGGCCGGCCAAACTTACCGCGTGGGTATTTTCAACCCGGGCCCGAGCGACGCCTATTGGCCGATCGTCTATGAGGGCATGCACTCCGACACCGGCGACAATGTCCTGGTCACGGGCGGCGAGTTCGGCAACGAGAACTCCGCCGATCCGTTCTATCCGCAGCGGGGCGCCAAGGGCGCCAGCGAAGCGGTCTACGAGTTCTACAACAACGGCTCCGGCGCATATGAGACCAAGAACTGGGCCGACATCCCGTTCCGGTTCACGCTCGACGAGACTCCCCCCACGGCGAGCATCACCGTGCCGGCCAACAACTCCCTGCGCTCGGCGCTCGCCACGATCTCGGGGACGGCGGCGGATAATTATTATCTCGCGGGCGGCTCGATCTCGATCAAGAACGTCAACACCAACAAGTACTGGGACGGGTTCGGCTACAACTCGACGAGCGTCATCTGGTTCTGGGTGCCCATCGTCTCGCCGAGCGCGGGCGCCACCGTCGGCTGGAGCTACGCCTTCTCGAACTGGACCCACGATACGCAGTACCGGATTTACTTCAAGGCCCAGGACCGCGTCGAAAACATCCAGGGCCCGGACATCGCGGGCTGCGACAATATCGCCCCCTCGTGCACGACCTTCGTCTTCGACAACTCGAACTCCGATATCGACTCCGCGCGCACCTTGCCCAACCCGAGCGACGCCGCGCGCATCGACGGCTTGGGACGGCTGTGGTACAACACCTTGCCGACCCTCTCCGGCACGGCCGACGACAACCTGGGCTCCAGCCGCGGCCGGCTCGACTTCGTCGATTTCATGATCCGGCGCCTGTCCAACGCCTGCTACTTCGACGGCTCGGGCTGGGTGGCCGTCGAACCCGCCTGGCCCACGGCCGATCCGGTCCCGGTCAACCTCGACAGCGTCGCCTGGAGCAAGGCCGTGGGCGACGCTATATGGGGAAGCGGAAATCCCACTTGTCCCACTCCCCCGGTGATCAGCGGCTCTTCCTTCAGCGTGACCAGCCGCGCGACCGACCAGGCCGCGCCGACGGCCAATACGCAGGCGCTGATCAACGCCACCACCTTCTATTGGGACGTGCTCGTGCCCACCGTCTCGGTTTCCCTGCCGCTCGACGGCTCGCGCCTGGGAGCCAGCGCGGAATTCGCCGGAGGCTATTACGACGGCCACAGCGGCATCAGCAAGGTCGAGTACCTCCTGTGGAACAAGACCAACAACTCCTTCTGGACCGGGGGCATCTGGGTGGGCGCGGAGCCCGGGGATTGGCCGGACGCGGCGGTCTGGCCCTCCTCCTGGTCGGTGGCGAGCCCCGACTTCTCCAGCTACAACAACAACGATTTCCTGCTCGTGGTCCGGGCCAAGGACTTCGCCGGCAACGTCCAAACCGATTTCGCGGTGGGGACGGCCTCGAACAGCTTCCGGGTCGACCTTAGCCCGCCCGACGCGAGGATCACGGTTCCCACCCAGGCCTACCGCAACAGCCTGGTCGCGATCTCCGGCACGGCCGTCGACAACGCGGTGGCCGTGGCACAGGTTCACGTGCAGATCTCGAGCGACGCGGTCGATGACGCGGATTTCACCAACGACTGCCCGGGCGACCCCTCCTGCCGCTGGTGGAACGGCTCGGACTGGGTGAGCGCCGAGACCTGGCTGTCGGCGACCAACGTCAGCGGCAACAACTGGGAATACGCGGTGCCGGGGGGAATCGGCTTCGTCAACGGACGCAAGTACGTCGTCAAGATGCGCGGCCAGGACGCCATCGGCAACCTGGGCAATCTCGCGCCCTCCGCGGACCGGAACAAGGAGTTCATCTGGGATACGATCGCGCCGAACACGAGCCTCAACCGGCGCAACGGCGGGGGCGCGGGGACCTTGGTCGACGGCGTCGCCTACAACTCTCTGACAAGCCTGGGGGGCGACGCTTCGGACACCAGCCCGGGTCTGGTGCAGGCCGTGGACATGTATATCAAGGCGGGCGGGGCCGTCGGCGAAGGCAGCGGCATCTATTGGGACGGCTCGATTTTCACGGCCGCCGGCGCCCCGATTTGGTTTCCGGCCTCGTATGCCGCGCCGAATTTCTCCTCCGCCACGCCGTCCGTCCCGTGGGCCAACGGCCAGAAATACTGGGCCCGATCCCGCGCGCGCGACTTCGCGGCCAACGACGAGGGCGCGGGCGTCGGGGGGGCGATCGTCGGCTTCAGCTTCGACGTCGAGCGGCCCGTTTCCGTGATCACCAACGTGGTCGACGGCAGCTTCATCGGCTCGCTGACGACCCTTTCCGGAACGGCCTCCGACCTCGGAACGGGCCCCAACCCGGGCCGGACCGATTTCGTCTACCTGCACCTTTACCGGCAGGTGGCCAACCTGACCTATAATTGGGGGACCGCCGGCTGGGACGCGACCACGGGCGACAAGGACCCCGGCATCGCCGATCCCGCGGGGTCCGGGTTCTGGACCCCGGTATCCTATACGCCATACACCGTGGGCGCGGCCAGCGGAACCTGGACGGTGGCCATGCCTTCCATCGCCGGCCTCTCCGGCGAGCAGTTCCGCCTGGTCGTCCGCGCCAAGGATTGGGCGACGTTCGTCGAGGTGGCACCCTCGACGGTTACCTTCACCCTCGATGAGTACCAGGCCGGCCCGCCGGAGCGGCCGGGCGCGACCATCACGAGCCTGGCCGACGGCCTGCACACCCGCTCGACCTTCACATTCGCCACGGGCGACGCTTTGGACAACACGGGCGGCCGCATCGACTCCGTGAGCGTCCTGCTCAGGCGCTTCAACAACACCGGCACGACGAGCTACTGGAACGGGCTGAGCTGGGCGGCCGCCGAGCCCGCTCCATGGCCCGCCGCGGTCGCGACGGACGGCGCCTTCGACAGCGTCAGCGAGCCGTTCCGATTCTCCATGCCGCCGGCCGCCGAGTGGGTCGACAATACGCGCTATGATCTGCGGGCAAAGGCGCGCGATCCGGCCGGCAACGAGACCGCCATCGAGCTCTCCACCCGGACCTTTACCTACGATACCTTCACCCCCACGGGGACGATCACCTTCCCCGCCGCCGGGGGCTTCATCTCCCAGTCCGCCTTCGTCTCGGGCACCGCGGCCGACACGGGGGCCGGCATCGTCGATCCCATGCAGGTGCGCGTCAAGCGCGACTCGGACTTGAAATACCTGGACCTCTCGGCCGGGATCAACGGCGACTGGGTGACCTCGGTGACCGGTGAGGTCTGGAACCCGGCGTCGCTCGTGGGCACGGGGCCGTCGTGGACCTGGTCCCTGTCGAGCGCGGCCTGGACGACCTCGGTAAATTACGAGGCCAACGCCCGCGCCAACGACAAGGCTCTCAACCGCCAGACGGTCTACTCCACCGTCACGTTCAGCGCCGACTTCCAGGCGCCGGCCTCGGTCATCGGCCTGCCGACGCACGGCTCCAACGTCTCGAGCCTGTCGCAGGTGACCGGGACGGCCGCCGACAACGGGCCCGCGGGAATCCTCGACGTCTTCGTGGCCTATTATCGGAGCTCGGGAACCAAGGGCTGGTGGAACAAGACGACGAACGCCTTCACCTTGCCCGACGCCGCCGTCCCGCCGGATTCGCCCTCGGCGGCCTCGAATTACTGGGTCAAGGCCTCGACGGACAACGCCGGCCCCGTCAACTGGGCCGCCACGGGCGCCTCGACGCCGACCTTGGTCTCCGGCAACGTTTACGAGGTGCTCGCGGCGGCCGCCGACCGCGCCCAAAACATCCAGGCCCGTCCCTCGGTCGCCGCGGCGGGCACCAGCAGGATTTCCTTCACCTTCACCGCTCCTCAGCCTGCCAGCGTGATCCTCAAGCCCAGCGCCGTGACGCCGCATATCCAGGCCGTGTTGGCGACCTTGTCGGGCACGGCCAACGCCCAAGCCGTCGGCGTCTCCGTGCGGCTCAAGAACATCAACGATCCCGCTAACCATCTCGCCTGGAACGGCGTGAGCTTCATCTCGACGAACACCTTCAACGGCTTCATCCCCGCGAACTATCTCGCTCCGGATTGGGATTTCTCCATCCCACAGTCGTCCTGGACCAGCCTCAACCGTTATCAGCTCGAGAGCCGGGCCGAGGGCGTGCCGACGGAGACCCCGCCCCAGGGTCCGCGCGATTTCTATATCGACAACGGGCTTCCGTCGGCCGTCGTCACCATCCCCGAGGCCGCGTTCATGCGCTCCTTGCCCGAGCTGCAGGGCACCGCGGCCGACGACGCCGACGCGCTCCCGGGCTCGGGGCGGACGCATTATTTCCGCGTGCGCCGCATCGAGGCCGGCACCCCCGAGTTCTGGAACAACGTCTCGACCTATACCGCTTCGGCCGCCGACTGCCTGACCACCGTGGACGCGACCTGCCTCGTCCCTAACGTGGGGGCGCTTCCCGCCAACACCTACGGCTACGCCCACGCCAAGTTCGCCGACGGAACCGCTTTCGAGAACGGCCGCGCCTACACCTCTTTTCTCATCGCCAAAGACGCGGCCGGCAACTCGATCTCGGCCACGCGCGCCTTCACGTGGGACCTGACGCCGCCCGTGGCCGGGCTCACGCGCCCGACCGCGTCCTCGCCGGTGCGCTCCCTGTCCACGCTCTCGGGCACGGCGTCCGACAACTTCGGGATGCACCACACGAGCGTCTCCGTTCAGTCCCTGCGCAGCGGGCAGTGCTACGATCCCGGCAGCGGCTTCTTCACCGTCGCCTGCCCGTTCTGGATCGCGACCTCCTCCGACCCGAGCGCGAACTGGACCGTCACCGACGCCTCCCTCAACACCGCCTTGGGGACCTTCACGACGTGGTATACCGTCTTGTCCAAAGGCATCGACGTCGCGCGCAACGAGCAGTCCGTCTTCACGGGCGGAGTTTCCTCCCGCACCTTCATCTTCGATAACGTCCCGCCGACATCCGCCGTCGGATTCCCGCTGCACCTGGGCAACTACCGAAGCTCTCAGGTCGGGGGCGTCGGCAATCCGTTCAGCGGACCGTCGTCCGTGGACCCGAACGCGCCTTGGAACTCGGGGATACGCCGGACCGACATCCGAATCTCGTACGTCAGCGGCGATACCTGGTTCTGGCAGGGCACGCAGTTCTCTTCCGGCACCGGCGTGAGCAACCTCGGCTGGTTCCCGACCACGGACAATACTTGGCAGTCGATCGCGAACGTCGCCTGGCTTGCCGCGGACACCTCCTACCGCCTCGAGGTCCGGGCCGAGGACGCCTCCTTCCTCGCCGACGGCACGGTCTCGGGCAACCTGGGCGTGCCCGCGACCGTGGGCGGCGACATCGTGGACTTCGTCGTCGACGACACCGCGCCCACGGTCCTGCTCCAACAGCCGAGCGCCGCGGCGGCGAGCGCCCTGACCATGATCTCGGGCACGGCGATCGGCGACCTCGCGGGCCTGTCCAAGGTGGAGCTGCGCCTGCAGCGCGTGGCCGGCGGGCCGGTCGAGGACTGGACCGGCTCGACCTGGACCGCGCTCAACACCCATTATTCGACGGCGACTTTGGGCGGCGTCACGGGAACGGTCACCTGGACCTACGACGACCTGGACGGGGCGCTCGTCAATGACCAGGAGTACCGCATTTACCTGCGCGTCACCGACCGCGCCGGCAACGTGCGCGCCGCCCCCGGCGGCGGCGACCTGACCTTCCGCTACGACAACCTGGCGCCGCTGGCGTCGATCTCCTTCCCGGCCTCGCCGCCCGCCTTGCCGTCCCACTCGAACAACGCCGAGTCCACCCGGATCAGCACCTACACCTGGGGCACCGTCTCCGACCCGGGCACGACGCCCTCCGGGATCGCCCAGGTCTGGGTGGCGATCTCCTCGGGCGCCGCCCAGGACGTGTGGTGGAGCGAGACGACGCGCTCCTTCTCGGTGAGCCTGTCGACGATCCACTGGTCCACGCAGGTCTATAAAGGCGGGACGAGCTGGCAGTACGTCGCCCCCGAGCTCGCCGGCCAGCTCGCCGACGGCGTCAACTATACGGTGTTCGTGCACGCGCGCGACGTCGCGGGCAACGTCGTCAACTTCTCGGCGGGCCTGCTGCCCTCGGCGTCGGCCCCGGGGCAGACCCAGCCGTTCAAGTACGACCTGAGCCGCCCGACCTCGACCGTCTCGGTCCCGGTCAATGGCTCCGCCATTAATTCCTTGACAGCATTCTCCGGCAGCGGCGTGGAGACAGGAGCCAACCCCTCCGGCGTCCTGCGCAACTACCTGGCCGTGCGCCACACCGACGGCGGCGCCGCGCCGACGGGCTGGTGGAACTGGGGCACCGGCGCCTTCGACCCGGGCATCTCGGATCCTCCGCCCCCGCCTCCCAGCGCGGCCTGGACCCAGGTGTCGAGCACCCCGGTCCAGGGCCTGGCGACCTTGGCCTGGTCCACCGGCGTGCCGGCCGGCATGCTCGAGTCGAGCGCCACCTATCGCGCCGTCTCCGCCGCGATCGATCAGGCGACGAACCTCCAGCAGGGCGCCACGCCCGTCGGGTCCGGCTCGGCTTTCCGCTACGACGCGCAGGTGCCGACCGCGACGATCACGGCTCCCGCGTACGGTGCCTACCTTAACGCGGCGACCCTGGGCTCGCTTTTGGGCACGGCCAACGACGAGACGACCGGCGCCGCGGGCCTTCAGTCGGTGCAGATCCTCCTCAAGCTCCAGAGCGTTCAGGCCTACTGGAACGGCGTCACGAACGGCAACTTCGGCGACGACTACGACACGACCCCGGGCACCAAGTACAATCAGTGGCGCACGGTGACGGGAACGACCAACTGGAGCCAGGTCTTCCCGCCGATGGCCCCGGCCGAGTCTCGGGCCCTGCGCGTCTGGGTCCGCGCGCTCGACCGCGCCGGCAACGTGAGTGCCACGCCCTCGAACGTCCAGCTCGACGCCGATTTGAACGCCGACGGCACGCCCGCGCGCCTGTTCACCTACGACAACACGCCGCCGGCCACCGAAGTGACCGCGCCGGCGGCGCTCGTCAATTTCGCGCCGGCGACGATCACGGGCACGGCCGAGGACGCCTTCGCGGCTCAGAACCCGAGCGGCGTCGTCGACGTCAAGCTGCGCGTGCGCCGCAGCACGGGGGAATACTGGGACCTGTTCAGCAGCACCTGGAACGCGAGCGCGAGCTTCTCGAACACCAGTCTCACGGGCCTCAACCCCTGGACCTTCTCCAACTTCACCGGCGCCTTCACCAACGGGTACCGCTACGAGGTCAACTCGCAGGGCTTCGACGCGGCGGGAAACGCCGAGACGGCGATCTCAACTTATAGCTTCATCGTCGACCGCAGCACGCCGCTGAGCGCCGTGGTCTGGCCCAACGCCGGCGCCTTCGTCAGCTCCGCGGCGGTGACGATCCGCGGCACGGCCGAGGACCGCTTCGTCGTGCACCAGCCCGCCTTGTTCAACCCCTCGCGCCAGTACGAGTCCGGCCTGGCGGGTAACGGTGTTACTGTCGCCTTAGCCGAGGTCGTCGTCTCGACGAACTGGTGGGACGGCTCGAACTTCGCCTCCGCGAGCCCGGTCTGGCTGCCCGCCGCCTTCGACGGCGCGTCGAGCGGCACGTGGACTTTCCCGCTGCCGGCCGGCAAGCTGACCTCGACGAAGGTGTACCGGGCGGTGGTGCGCGCCCAGGACCAGGCCGGCAACCTCGACATCGTCACGTCGACGAACACCTTCATCTACGACGCGGCGCCCCCGGTGTCCCTGGCCACGGCTCCCGTGGGCTTCAACAGCGGCATCAGCGCGATCTACGGGACGGCGCGCGACGACGGCCCGGGCCAGCTGGCCGGCGTGCGCCTGAGCATATTCGCGGTCAGCGGCCCCAACATCGGCAGCTACTGGAACGGCGTCGCCTGGCAGGGGACGCCGGTGGAGCTCTCTTCGGGCGTGATCGGCGCCCTCATCTCCGGCGAGACCTACGGCTGGACCTACGACGCGACGACGACGGGCTTCGCCAACTCCTCGAGCTTCACCGTCACCGCGCGCGCGGTGGACCAGGCGGGCAACGTCGAGGCGGCCCACGGGAGCGCCGACATCGAGTTCTTCCTTCAGGCGCCGGAGCCGAGCCTGGTCCTGACCCAGCCCATCGCCCCGGACCTCAAGCATTACAGCCCCGTCACGGCGGGGGGGGTCAACAACATCATCGGCACGGGCCAGAACCTGCGCGCGACCGCGGGCGTGCGCGTGGCGTTCCAGCGCCTGACCACGCCGACGAGCTACTGGCATGAGGGGACGGCCTCCTGGACCAACGACGTGGCGACCTATTCCCCGGTCAACGTCACCGCCGGCAGCCCTCAGACCTGGGTCCTGCCGCTGTCCTCGCCGTACACGGTCGACAACGCCTCCTACAGCCTGACCGTCACCCCGGTCAACGCCGCGGGCCTGCTCGGCGTGCCGTTCACCCGCACCTTCATCTTCGACAAGACGGCTCCGCTGTCCGCCTTCACCAGCCCCGCCATCGCCGCTTGCGCGGGCTCCAACGCCTGCCTGAACTCCCTGCCGACGATCGCCGGCACCTCGGCTGACTCGACCAACACCAACCCGCCCTCGGTCACCGCCGCCAACGTGAAGGTGCGCCTGAAGAACTCCGTGACGGGTGAATACTGGAACGGAACGGCCTTCGCCCCCGGCGTGTCCGAAATGTCGATCGAAGCCGCGAACTTCTCCGGGAGCGGCCCCTATTCCTGGAGCACGACCACGATCGCCGGCGCCAAGCTCCTGGACGGCGAGGACTACACCCTTTTCGCGCATACCTCGGACAAGGGCGGAAACGACACGACCGTCGAGGCCCAGATGGCGGCCTTCACCTTCGTCTACGACACCTCTCCTCCCGTCGGCCTCCTGAGCCAGCCGTCCTCGGGACAGGTGTACCTCAACCTCACCACGATCTCGGGCACCTCGTTCGACCCGGGCGGCTCCAACGCCAACAACAAGTTCTCCGACGTGGAGCGCGTCGAGCTGCAGATCCGCGAGCCGCACAACGACATCTGCTGGAACAACGTGGGCTCGGTGTTCAACGTCTCCTGTCCGAGCTTCTTCACGGCGACCGGCGTGAACCCGTGGAGCTATTCGAACGGCGCGCTGACCGGCCTGCTCTCCTCGGGCAAGGCGTATACGATCACCGCGCGCGCGGTGGACTTCGCCGGCAACGTCCAGACCTTGTTCACGGCGCCTCTGTCGAGCCGAACGCTTAATGTCGACAAAATCGCGCCGGCCGCCGCCTTCACCAAGCCCCTGCAGGGCGTCTCCTACCGCTCAAGCCAGCTCAACGGCGGCTCGGCGCTGACCGGCACGTCCGCCGACGCCGAGGCGGCCCTGTACCCGGACAACGACGCCGTCAAGTCCGTCGAGAACCTGATCTGGTACGTGCTCGGCCCGACGAGCTATTACTATACGGGCGCCGTCAATTTCAACGGCACCAAGTTCTCCTCGACGACCGTCGAGCTGACGGCCTGCGCGACCCCCGGCTGCTGGCAGCCGGTCACCACCGGCACGGCGACCTGGTCGACCTTGTTCACCGGCGCGGACTGGACGCCTCCGGGCGACATGGTGTTCCACGCGCAGACGCGCGCCCGCGACCGCGCCCGCGACTCGGCCGGCGCCGTCGTCGGCAACCTGGCGACGGCTTTCGTGCAGAACGTGAGCCTCGTCGACTTCACCGTGGACGACACGGCGCCCGTGTCGGTCGTCACGGACCCGCCCGGCACCGGCTTCATCCAGAACCTGAACTCGATCGGCGGCACCTCGAACTCGGATCTGTCTTTGGCCAACACCTACTACCTGCGCGTCTGGTACGTGGTGGGGGGCAGCAGCGTCTATTGGAACGGCAACGCCTGGAACACCGGCCTACCCGATATCCCGACCCAGCTGCCGGTCCAGGTCACGGGCTCGACGGGGGTCGTGGCCTGGACCTTCCCCGGCGCGCTGTTCGGCTACCAGGCTCCGACGATCACGCAGGCCGACGGCACCGCGTACGGCATCGCGATCCACGCCCTCGACAACGCGGGAAACCTCGAGGTCCCGACGACCTCGCAGTTCGTCCTCGACCGGGTGGGCCCGAACGTCGTCGTCTCGACGCCGATGGCCGCCTTCCCGAACTACGGCACGGCGCGGCCGCTCGTCACCTTGCGCGGCACGTCCAACGACTCGCCCGCCGGCGTGTTCCGGGTCGACCTCGAGATCAAGGACGTCTCCGACACGCCCAACCTCTACTGGGACGGCGGCGCCTGGGTGTCGGTCTCGAGCTTCGTGCCCGCGACCTCGACGAACCCGTGGACCTACGCCGCACCCCCGTGGATCGAGAACAAGTCGTATCAGCTTCGCGCCAAGGCCGTCGACGTGGCGGGCAACGACTCCGGCTTCGGCCTGCCGGTGAGCTTCAAGTACGACGTCAACAAGCCCTCGACGACGATCGCCGTCCCGGGGCAGGCGTTCTATCCGTTGTCGTGGCAGGGAACGCCCCTGTCCGGCACGGCGCTCGACTGGGTGAACTTCCCCGCGAATGAATCCAAGAGCGGCCTGACGAAGGTCGAGATCTCGATCCGCAACGAGGCCAACGAGTCCTGGCAGGGCGGCGCCTTCAACCCGGCGCCGGCCTTCCGGACCGTGTCCACGACCACCGCCGACCCGGCCTCCTGGACCTACCCGCCGTCGAACCCGGCGGGGGACACCTTGCCCGGCTGGAGCGACGGCGAGCAGTACACCGTCGACCTGCGCGCGACGGACAAGTCAGGCAACGTCGAGGCCCAAGTCACCAAAACCTTCAGGTTCGACGCGTTCGCGCCGACGACCACGATCGTGACGCCGGTCGACCAATCCTACGCGACCGGCTTCGTGCTGTCCTCGGGCACGTACTCCGAGACGACCTCGGCGGCCGGGCTTCAAATCCTGCTCGCCGTGCGCGACCGGCTGGGCGCGTTCTGGGACGGGGCCGGCTTCGTCTCCTACAACCCCGCCGCGAGCTGGCGGCCCGCGGCGATCCACGTCTCCTCCTGGACCTACACGGACCCGGCCCTGGCCGCCGCTTTCGCCCTCGAAGTGGTGCCGCGCACCTTCGAGTTCTTCGCGCGCGGCATCGACGGCGCGGGCAACGACAACCGCGGCTCGGCGGAGCCGTTGACGGGCACGGGCAAGTCCCTGCACGTGGACTTCTTCGCCCCGGTCTCGGGCTTCACCTTCCCAGGCAACAATACCGCCCTGACCGGAGGCGTGGCCCCTATCCTCGGCACCGCCGACGACCAGGTGTCCAACAGCCCCAAGGGCGCGGGGGTCCTGGAAGTGAAGCTGAAGGCGGCGCAGATCGACTCGGTCGGCACCCGCCGCTATTGGAACGGCGGGCCGGGATGGCAGCTTGCGGACCCGGGCTTCATCCTGCCGACGACCCTCGGCGGGGCCCCTCAGACGGTGCGGACGTTCCAGAGCCAGTCCGCCTCGATCGACGAGCAGAACTTCGAGGACGGCTACCGCTACGAGATGATCGCCCGCGCGAAAGACCTGCTCGGCTTCACGGAGACGGCGTACTCCACGACGACCTTCGTCTTGGACCGCTCGACGCCCTCGGCGGCGTTCCTCAACCCGCTGAACGCGAGCTACATCAGCACGACGACCTTGGTGCTGTCCTCGGGAACCTTCAACGAGCCCTTGACGGGCGGCCTCGTCGCCTCGGGCATCAACATCGTGCGGGTGCAGATCGAGGACGTCTCCGACCTGGCGAGCCCCGCGCACGCCATCCCGGGCGGCCTGCGCTTCTGGGACGGCCTGGCCTGGCAGGCGGGGGCGATCAGCACGACGGCGGTCGTCAACGCCAGCTCCTGGACCTTGACCGCGGTTCCAACGGACTGGGTGCGCGGCGACGCCTCGCCCAACGGCCGCCTGTACGCGGTGCGCGTGCTCGCGGCCGACCTGGCGGGCAACACGGGCGTCTTCCCGAACTACGTCACGGGGCGCGCGACGATCACCTTCGACGGCACGCCGCCGACGTCGGGCATCACGACCCCGCCCGACGGCCTCGACACCACGTCCTTGGCCTCGATCACCGGCACCGCCGTGGACTTCAAAGTCAACGAGTCCTCCTCGGACGTGCGCTCGGTCTACGTCAGCATACTCAGCGACCCCGGCAATACTCAGCCCGGTTCCTTCCCCGGGTGGTACTGGAACGCGCAAAGCAACAGCTGGACCCCGGGCTCGGCGGTCTGGAACCCGACGACCTGGACACCGGGCGTCGAGTGGCAGTTCGCCTCCGCCGCGATCAATCCGAACCTGGCCGTGGGCGCGTTCTACATCATCAACTCGAGCGCCACCGACCGGGCGGGCAACGCCTCGCCGCTGCCGGCCCCGGGCGAGCCGGCCTACAGCCGGGTGCGCTTCCTGCCGCCGCCCTCGGTCACGGCGATCTCGGCCCCCTCGAGCCTGCAGTACTACAACAACCTGCCCTCGCTGGCGGGCACGGCCAACGCCGTGACCTCCACCGTCGAGCTTCAGCTCAAGCGCCTCGACACCGGGGAGTGCTGGGGCGGAGGCGCGGGCTTTAACTGGGTGCCCTGCCTCGTCGACGACGGCACGAACACCCGCTCCGTCACGCCGAGCGCCGGCAACTGGACCTACCCGCCCGGCGGCGAGACGCTGCCCGACTGGTCGCTCGTCAACAACACGACGTTTACGTTGAGGGCGACGGGCATCAACTTCGCGGCGGTGCGCGAGACGCCCTCCCAACTCACGCAGTTCAACATCGACCGGTCCTCGCCCGTGTCCTCGATCAGCTTCCCGACGGCCGGCGCGTTCCTGGCCGTCCCGCCGACCTTGACGGGCGCCACGCTCGATCCCTTCGGCGCGAATGGGGTAGGAATCAAGACGGTCAAGATCGAGCTCAAGCGCACGGACAACAACTTCTATTGGAACCACCTGACCAGCACCTGGACCGTGGCCGTGGCCCAGAGCACCGCGGCCTACTCCTCGGGCACCAACTCCTGGGCGTTCACCTCGCTCGTCTCGACCTTGACCTGGCAGGACGGCCTGAGCTACACCTTGATCGTCTTCGCCGAGGACAAGGCGTTGGGGGCGGCGACCGGCAACACCGAGGCCCCGGGCGCGCCCATCAACTTCGCCTATGACTCGACCAAGCCCGGCGTCGCGGTCATGACGCCCTCCGGCGCGCCGCAGCGCCAGAGGCTGACCGCCCCGTTCGCGGTGATGGCGGGCACGGCGTCGGCCACCGCGCCCAACACGGTCAGCAAGGTGCAGCTGCGCGTCCTCAACGACAGCAACGTGTACGCCAACCCCGCCTCGCCCGCGCTTCCCTTCAACGAGATCGACGGCGACGTGGCCTGGTTCGACGCGACCTTTGCGGTGGATTGGACGAACTGGTCGGTGTCGAGCAACGTGCCTTTCCTCAACGGCAGCACCTACACCATCGTCGCCCGCTCGCAGAACCAGGCCGGCACCTGGTCGGTGCCGTATTCGAGCCGCACCATCGTCTACGACATACTCGCGCCGGAGTCCGGCGTCTCGGTCCCGGCCAACGGCTCGGTGATCAAGACCCTGCCCGCGATCACCGGCACGGCCGCCGATTTCCCCGCGGGCAACCCCGGCACGGTCGCCAAGATGTTCGCCCGCCTGCAGCGGCTCAGCGACGGCAAGTACTGGGACGGATTCTCGGTCGGCAACTGGAGCTCGGGCATCGTCGACCTCGGCGTCGGCCAGGGCGTCGTGGTGCATCCGTCCTCCTGGAACTTCGTGTCGGGCAACATACCGCCCGTGGGCCCCGCCGACCTGATTTCGGGGGTGTCCTACTACCTGACCGTCGCCGGCGTCGACAACGCGGGCGGAGGGTCGAGCACCGAGCCCTGGAACTCGCCGCGCGGCTCGACCTTCACCTTCGACAATACGCCGCCGCTGGCGGGCATCATCGGCCCGAAGGACAGCTCCTTCGCCAACTCGATGCCCTCGTTCAACGGCAGCTCGTTCGACAACGTCGCGGTCGACACGGTCTCGCTCTCCGTGCTCGACTCCGCCGGCGGACAGTGCTACAACCCCGCGGCCAACGCCTTCAACCTCCCCTGCCCGGCCTGGTTCGGCGCCCAGGGCACGGTCGGCGCCTGGTCCTTCGCCTTCCCCGCCCAGCCGTGGGTGCACGCCCAGGAGTACGTCCTGCGCTCCTCGGCCACCGACATCGCGACGAACATCCAGACCGCGCTCTCCTCGGCGGCGTTCCGGTTCGACACCGACGCGTCCACGGCCGGGGTGACGATCCCGGCGGCGGGCGCGCTCGGCCCGCAGCTCGCCAATATCTCCGGCACGGCGACCGACGCTCCGGCGGGCATCTCGAGCCTGAAGCTGGCCATCTCCTCCGGCGCGGGCCTGGGCAGCTGGTACGACGGGGTCTCCGCCTTCACCTCCGGCTCGCCGGTGTTCATGACGACGAGCGCTTATACCCTCGGCGCGCCCGACCAGTGGGGCTGGGCGTATCCGACGCTCGTCGACGGCCAGCTGTACTCGCTTCGCGCTCGTACAATTGATAGGGCCGGCAACCAGCGCGACCAGGACTTCAACTTCCGCTTCGACTCCTCGAGCCCGACGGCGACGATCGCGATCCCGGTCGACGGGGGCTTCAGGACCGGCAACTTCGCGATCACCGGCGGCTCGAGCGATCCCGACCCCGACGGCGCGGGCCCGCTCGCGGCGACCAACGTTTCGACCGTCTCGGTGTCCATCGAGCGCCTCGGCGCGGACCTGTGCTACGTGTTCGGCGGGGGCTTCACCGTGCCCTGCCCGAACTTCATCCCGGCCTCCGGCCTGCCGGCCTCCTGGTCGTTTACGCCCACCCCGAACCCTTACACCACCGGCGAGAGCTACAACGTGATCGCGCGCGCCCGGGACAACGCGGGCAACACCCAGGAGGTGTTCGTCAACGGGACCAGTTCCAACTCCTTCACCTACAACACCGCGACCCCCTCGGTCGCGGTCACGGTGCCCTCCACGCCGCGCCGCAGCGACCTGTCGACGCTCGCGGGCACGGCCGGCGACGCCATCCCGACCTCCTTGGCCAAGGTCCAAGTGCGCGTCGTGCGTCAGACGGGCATCAACAAGTATTCCAACCCGGCGCCCGGCGCCCATCCCTTCGATCTCGACCCCGCGACCCAGGCGGAGCTGGCCTGGTTCGACGCGGCCTCGGTCTCCAACCCGCTGTGGACCAACTGGACCCTGTCGAGCGGCCTGCCCTTCGTGAGCGGCGAGTCTTATCGGGTCGAGGCGCGCGCCCTGAACCAGGCCGGGACTTACTCGACGACCTACTCCACCGGGATCACGATCTTCGACCAGGTGGCGCCGTACACGGACGTGCTCCTGCCCGTCAAGTTCTCCACGGTCTCGGCCTTGCCCATGGTCTCGGGCACGGCCCACGACCTGCCTCTGGGCAACGGCGGCGCCGTCTCCAACATACGCCTGCGCATCGTCCGCCTGGCCGATGGTCAGTACTGGGCGGGCGCGGGCTGGACGGGCCTGCCGACGGAGATGACGACCTCCGAGGGCCTGCAGGTCCACCAGACCAGCTGGACCATGACCGCGAACATGCCGCCGGCCAGCAATCTTCCGAGCGGCCTGCAAAGCGGCGTCTCCTACTTCATGACCCTCTCCGGCGTCGATGACGCGACCTCGATAGGCAACGCCGAGGCCTTCAACGACCCCGTGAAGTCCTCGACCTTCACCGTGGACCTGGTTGGAGCCGTGGCGGGCTTCACGGCGCCGGGCGCCGGCTCCGTGATCTCAACGCTCTCGAAGATCCGCGGCACGGCGAGCGACGTCCTGGCGGGCGTCTCGACCGCGGGCCAGATCGAGATCGCGATCGCGGAAAACGGCCCCAACGACGGTTGCTGGAACGGCACGATCGCCGGCGGCACCTTCACGCTCGCCGGCTGCCCGATCTACTACCCGATCACGGGCGGCGACCGCGGCGGCCTGTTCTCCGAGCCCTCGACGTTCTGGGAGGTCAACGCCCCGCCGCTGACGAGCCAGTTCGGCTACAAGATCTGGGTGCGCGCGCGCGACAACGCGACGCCGTCGGGCAACTACACCGCGCCCGCGGCGATCTCCTCGATCACCTTCACTTACAACACCAACCTGCCGAGCGCGGCCATACTCGTGCCCCCGTCCTTGCCCGCCCCCGGCGGCAACCTCTCCGCCCCCTTCTCGCTCTCGGGCACCGCGTCGGACAATTTCGGCGTCACCGGCGCCTCCATCGCCTATCAGGAAGCCGACACGCTCATGTATTGGGACCCGGCGTTCTCGACCTTCTCCTCCGTGACGCCGAAGTGGACGCCGACGGTGCTCGCCGGCGCGGCGCCGAGCTACACCTTCACCGCGACGCCGCCCACGCCCGCTCCCTCCTCGGGACGCAACTACAACCTCTTCGTCAAGGCGATCAACAACGCCGGCCTCGAGCAGACGGCGCCCGCGAGCACGATCAAGTGGGACACGACCAAGCCCGCGGCGACCGTGGTCCTGCCCGCGAACGCCTCCTACGGCAGGACCCTGCCGAGCGTGACCGGCGCGGCGAGCGACCCCGGCGCCTCGGCCTCGGGCGTGGGCGGCACCCAGATACAGATCAAGCGCGTCGTCGCCGGGGACTGCTGGAGCGGCGGCGCGTGGGGCACCAACTGCGCCACCGAATCATCGTGGCTGACCCCGACGGCCGGCGCGGTCTGGACCAAGAACACCCAACTGCCCCCGGCGAGCAACCTGCCCGGAGGCCTCGAGGACGGCCTGGCCTATGAGATCTCGGCGCGGGCCTTCGACCTCGCGGCGAACACGCAGACGGCGACGACGGCGAATACCTTCCGCTTCGACGTGTCCTCGCCGGCCGTCGCCAACGTCCTGCCGCTGAACGGCGGGCGATACAAGGCCTTGCCGACGATCAGCGGCACCGCCGAGGACCAGGCGCCCGGGGCGTTCAACGTGACCTTCCCGCGCGTGCGCATCTACGACCTCCCGCTCAACCAGTACTGGGTCGACGGCACCGGCTGGGTGACCTCGGCCTTCGCCGGCTTCCCCGATCTGTGGAACACGGCTATCGACTCGACGCCGGTGTCGGGCGTCTTCACCTGGCGCTACGACGCGTCCGCCGTGGCCTGGCCCGACCGCGACAACGGCCTGCGCGTCGAGACCCAGGCGCTCGACGCCGCCGGCAACTACACGACCGCCTCCTCGACCTTCAGCTTCGACGCGACGCGGCCCGGCTCCTCCGTGCTGTACCCGCCGGCCAACGGCGTGACCTACTCGACGATGGCGGTCATCGGCGGCACCTCGACGGACAACACCTCCCCGATCACCGACGTCGGCATCAAGATGTGGTACGTCACGGGGCCCACGACCTACTACTGGAGCCCGGCGGTCCCGCACTGGTCGCCCGGGGACCCCGGCTTCGCGTCCATCGCCGGCTCGGTCGGCCCCGCGGCCACGGTCAACCCGTGGGCCTACAACTCGACGCAGAACCCGGACTTCAACAATCCCGGCTCCCTTAACTACGCCTGGAAGGAGGGCACGCACGACGGCGGCAACGGCAAGCTCTTCCACATCGTCACCTCGGCGCTCGACGGCGCCGGCAACAGCCAGGTCGTCTACTCGACTCGCACGTTCCGCTTCGACAACGTGCCTCCCGTCTCGGCGCCCATCGCGCCGATCGACGGCGCGGCCTACCGCTCCTTGGTCACCTTGTCCGGGACGCACTCCGAGGACGTCGGCACGGTCGCCTCCGTGGCGCTGTCGATCTACGACGAGACGGCGGCGCGCTACTTCAACGGCGCCACCTTCACCTCCGTCCCCGAGGTGTGGCTGCCGATCCTTCCGGCCAACCTGTTTCCTTCCTCATGGACCTTCTCCAACGGCTCCCTGTCCTTCACTACCCAACGCCACTACGTCGTGAAGTCGTCGGCGACCGACAACGTCGGCAATATTCAAAACGTCCTCGGGTCCTCGCGCTTCCTGTTCGACCTCGATGCCCCGGACTCGAGCGTCACCAACCCCTTGAACCTGACGACGTACGAGGACACGAAGATCCTCATCGGCGGCGCGAGCGACCCGAACGCCGGCAACGGGTCGGGCGTGGTGCCCTCGCTCGGCTGGCATCAGGGCGCGGTGGACATCGTCGTGTTCCGCGACACCGTGCCTTTGATCGGCGGCGGGCCCGTGTCGTTCGGCGGCTACGACGCCACCGGCTTCTTCTGGAACGGCTCGACCTGGGTCGCGAGCGCCGGCGGCCCGATCTTCGTCCCCGCGACGTTTACCGACGCGTTCGGCAACTGGCAGTACGACGGCCTGACCTGCCCGCGCCCGATCCCGACCGACCCCTGCTGGGTGCGCGGCGACCCCTACGTCTCCTGGGTCCGCGTGACCGACAACGCCGGCAACGTGCAGAGCGTGATCCAGAGCGGCCCGCGCTTCTTCGTCTCGGGCATCGCGCAGAGCTTCTCGATCGTCATCTCCTCCAACCCGAGCACCGTCGGCAACGACGTCACGGTCACCGTGACCGCGCGCGACGGCCCCGGCGGCACGGGCGGCGTCGCGTCGAGCTTCAGCCAGACGGTGAAGTTCCTGATCGACGGCGCGGCCGGGCCGGAGACCCCGCTGGACCTCCCCAGCGATCCCCAGAACGACCTGCGCGGCCTGCCGGCGAACTACCCCTTCACGACCGGCACCGGCGGCGACAACGGCACGCACAACTTCACGCTCCGCATGCGCAAGGCCGGCCCGCGCCTGCTGCGCGTCGAGCAGACCGACAACTCGGGGCTGTTCGGCGTCGTGAACCTGACCGCCCTGCGCAAGGTCGGCACGCGCGTGCAGCTGATCGCGGACTGCGACCCGGCCGGCCAGCAGCCGGCGCCGGGCGTCGTCACCGTCGGCTCCGAGGGCCGCTCCGGGACGCCGCGCACGCGCACCGCGGGTCAGACGGTCACCTACTGCGCGCAGATCACGGACGACTTCTACAACCTGGACTCGGACTCGTCGACGGTCGTCTATGTGACCGACGGGGACGTCAACAACGCGACGGTGAGCCCCGACCAATACCTCGTCGTGCCCGGCTCGGTCAGCTTCAGCCGCGTGTTCGTGACGGCGGACCCGGTCGGCCACGTGGTCACGTCCACCGGCTCGGGCGTGACCCCGAACCCGGCCAACCCGGCGACGCGGGTCGTCGTCGTCGGCCAGCCGGCCGACCGCCTGCTGGCGCTGCTGCCCAACGAGGTCCGGGTGCAGGGCAAGTTCTCCGAGGCGCCGTTCGGCAAATCCTTCGGCCCCCAGGACGAGGTCCAGGCCGGCTCGACGATCTCCCTGCGCGTGTACGCGGTGGACGCCTTCTACAACGGCGACGCTTCCGTGGCCCTGCCGGTGACGGCGCGGATCTGGACCGACTCGTTTACGGGCTCGCAGAGCCAGACCCTGCAGGCGGGTGCCACCACCTTCGTCTTCATGCCGGTCGTCGCCGGCACGCAGAGCTTCACCGTCCAGTCCGCGTCCTTGCCGGGCGCGACCTCCGTGTATTACACGCCGGCGCCCGCGAGGGTCTGGTGGGCCCCGCCCGTGAAGCTTCAGATGCTCGTCGAGGGCCAGACGCCGGCCCCGGGCAAGTCGCCCTATACGGCCGACCCGACGACGGGCGGCCGCGGGGTCTCGACGCCCGCGACCCTGACGGCGGGCGTGACGACGACGATCACCATCAACCTCGTCGACGACTACTACAACGTCGTGAAGGCGACCACGCCCTTCATGCCGCTGATCGCGAGCGTGACGATGCCGTTGGCCCAGCTCGACTTCATGACCGACCCGAACATCCAGCTGCGCGGGCTGTCGCCGAGCCCCTTCCAGCGCACCTTGAACGCGGGCACGACGACGTTCTCCTTCATCCCGGTCACGCGCGGCGCCGGGCTGCAGCTGCGCGCGATCGACACGAACCTGACCGGAACCTTCTACAGCACCGACACGGTTTCGAATATCTCGGTAAACGCCAACGCGCCTCTCTCGCTGCTGGTGCAGATGCCCGGCGAAACCTACGCCGAGGGCACGCTCAGCGGAAAGACCGGCGCGCCCAACACCTTGACGGCGGGCGGCTCTTACAGCGTGACCTTGCGCGCGGTCGACCTCTACAACAATCGCGCCAACGACGGACGCCAGGTCCTGCTTTCCGCCAACGATCCTTACGCGAACATTCCCGCGCCGCAGTCCCTGGCCCTGGGCCAGACGATCTTCGCCGGGTTCCTGCCGAGCGCCGCCACCGGCAACCTCGTCGTCTCCGGCGTGGACAACGACGTGGTCATCCCCGCGCTGACCGGCCAGACCGTGTCGACCATCACGGTCGTCCCCGGGACGCCCGACCGCATGATCATCGCTCTGAACGGGCAGACCCTGGCGCCGGGCAAGACCGCGGCACCCTTCGGCGTCACGGGCATCCCGACGCAGTCGACGGCGGGGGTGTTCTTCCCGGCGACCGTGTACGCGACCGACTCGCGCTACAACGTGGTCGCCACGGTCGACAAGCCCGCGATCACCGTCACCGCCGACGACCCGTTCGCGCCGAACGTCGGCTCCTTCGCGATGAACTCGGGCGCGGCGTCCGTGCCGAGCATACTGCTGCGCACGGCCGGCACGCGCGCGCTGACCGCGGCCGACGGCGGGGGCGGCACGGACCCCCTGCCGACGAACGGCGTCTCCGCCGGCTTCACTTTGCTCGCCAACAACGCGACGCGCCTGCGCGTGCTGACGCCCGCCGAGTCCCGCGTGCCCGGCTCGACGACGAACGGCCGCTCGGGCCCGGTCCACACGGCGCAGGCGGGCTTCGTGTTCAACGCGACGGTGGACCTCACCGACGCGTTCTGGAACCTGACGCCCGGCGTCACCCAGCAGATCCGCCTCGTCGCCGACGACCCGTTCGCGGTGATCGTCCCGACGACCCAGGTGATCACGACCTCGGCCACCTACGCGGTCACGCTCAAGCGCGCGGGTGCCACCATCCTGCGCGCCGAGATGGTCGACCCGCTGTCCTTGCCCACGGTGTCCAAGGACAGCTCGACGGCGATCACGGTCCTGGCCGGCACGCCGTCGCGCCTGCTGGCGGTTTTGCCCGGAGAGTCCTTCAGCCAGGGCTCTCCCACGGGCAAAGGGGGGACGCCGGTCTCTCAGACGGCGGGCGCGGACTTCGACGTTCAGGTCGGCGTGGTCGACAGCTTCTTCAACCTCGTCCCCGGCCGCCCGGCCGACGTGCTCGTGACGGCCCCGACCGACCCCTATGCCCCCGCGGTGTCCACCGCCGCCATCAACGTCGGGGCGGGCTTCACGGCGCCGATGACGGTGAGCCTGCGCCGCGCGGCGACGGGCCATTATCTCGCCGCCTCGGACTTCGGCGCGTCCGGGCTCTCGGACGATCCTCAATCCTCCACCTTCACCGTGCTTCCGGCGCCGCCGATCGGCCTGCAGCTGCTGCTCGCGGGCCAGACCGCGGTCCCCGGCTCGGGCGACTATCCCAACGGCGGCTTCTCGGGCGTGATCTCAACGCCGACGGCGGGCACGCCGATGCCCGGGACGGTCAATCTCGTCGACCGCTACATGAACGTCTCGCCGGCCGGGGCGCGGCCGCTCGTATACCTTAATACCAACGACCAGTACGACATCGACCCGTCCACCTCGGCCCTGATCGGCGGCACCTTGCCCGTGGGCCTGACCTTCGTGACGAAGACCGCCGGGGCCACCGTGCTGGTCGCCCCGCAGGACAGCGTGCCCGATCAGGTCTGCACGGGCAACGCGCCCTCGAACGTCTGCCTCGCCGCGGCGCCCGCGGCGGCCTCGATCCCTTTCCGCGTCTTCGCGTCGACGGCGACGCGCCTGCAGGTGACCTTGCCCGGCGAGACCCAGAGGCCCGGCAAGTGCGACTTCCAGCCGAGCATCGTCTGCCGCACCTTGCTGCCCGCCGAGGGCCTGGCCGGCAAGGACGGCGCGCCGAACCAATACGTCGTGACCTCGCCCGCGATGACCGCCGACGTCTGGCTCGTCGACCAATTTTACAACCCGGTCACCGACATCGCCGCCGGCCCGGCCCAGGACACCAATCCCCCGGCCGTGATGCCGACCGTGCAGCTGTCCTATCCCTTCGACACGGCGGCGGGCGTGCCGCCGGCGGCCGCTTTGATCCTGGGCAACCGCCAGTTCAACTTCTCGCCGCTGCGGGCGGCGACCGCCTACACCGTCGTCGCGACGACGACGGCGGCCTCCGCGGTGACCTTCTCCTCCCGGGCCTCGGCGGCGTTCCCCGTGCACCCCGGGCCGGCCAACCACCTCGTCTGGTCGGGCCTGCCGGCGAGCGCCGTCGCGGGCGTGACCTTCAACGGCGTGCTGAGCGCCCACGACCAGTACGACAACGTCCTGTCCACCGGCCCCAACGCCTACCTCACCGACGTCAGCTTCAAGGGCGAGATCTTCGGCGGCAACCAGGACCCGGTCTTCTCCCCGTCGAGCGTGCTGTTCTCCTCGGCGGTCGACCAGGGCTCCAAGTCCCTGCCCGGCTTCCTCGCCCTGAAGAAGGCGGGCGCGCGCTGGGTCGAGGCGCATGAGACCCTGAACGCGGGCCTGCACAGCGAGATGGGCGGCGATTCGATACGCCCGATCATCAACGTCTCGCCGTCCGCCCCGGACTCGATCAAGGTCACGCCGACGGCCGACGTCGAGCAGGACGCCGGGACCTTGGTGCCGAGCGCGCCCGGCTCGCTGGCGATCACCGGCCAGCTCACCGACGCGTTCGACAACCCGATCACCTCGACCCAGACCGTGTACGTCGAGGTCGTCTCGGTGGTCGGCGCGTCGGGTCGCCTCGCGATCGGAGGGGTGGACGTGGGCTTCTCGACGACGGTCGTCAGCGACTCGCTCGGGCAGGTCGGCATCAGCACGTCGATACGCTACTTCGTCTCCTCGACCGCGGGCGACTCGGCGCGCATCTGGATCGGCACCATGACCGCGCCCGGGGCGCTGGGCGGCTTCATCGCGGCGCAGAAGGACATCTCCGGGACGATCCTGACCGTGGGCGGACCGGCCAGCCAGATCGCGTTCGTCAGCACCCCGACCGCGGTGACGGTCGGCATCAACGAGGTGTCCGGCGCGGGCGGCCCGTACGTGATCCAGCGCCTCGACGACTTCGGCAACGTCACGCGCTTCGGCACGACGCCGATCTCGCTGGCCATCGCCGAGACGGCGCCGCACACCACGCGCGGCTACAGCCTGGGCCTGTTCGGCAACATCGGCGACTACGGCTTCCGCGACAACGCGAACACGCAGTTCATCACCGGCTTCTCGATCAACCCCGGCTTCACCGGCGCGGAGACCGTGTTCCGCTATCACGACCGGATGAGCTCGTACTCGGGCCTGAGCCCTTCCTCGAACACCGCGGAGGGGGGCCGCCCGGGCCGGTGGTCGATCCAGATCAAGGTCGGCGTGGCGGTCAAGGCCACGCACGCCCTGCGCGTGGACCCCGACGTCATCAAGACGGTGGCCTTCGGCAGCCCGGTGCAGACCTTGGTCGCCGGGCGCGTGGTCGACTTCTCCAACAATCCAGGCATCTTCCGGCCGCAGCTCCAGGACCTCTTCGCCAACCCCGCCGTGACGACCGCGCCCCTGGTCGTGACCTTGTCGACGACCTCGCGCCAGCCCTCGTTCCTCAACGACTACGCGGCCTTCTCGCGCTCGAGCGATTCCTTCGCGGGCTCGCGCGTCGCCGCGCCCTCGTTCCTCGCCTCGACGACCACCGTGGACATCCCGATCGGATCTTATCAGGCGACCTTCTATTACATGGACACGACGGCGTCGAGCGGCTATCCGCTGCCGGGCTCGCCGGCGCTGGCGCTCGCCGTTCCCGGACTGCTCGGCTCGAACCAGTCGGTATCCATCCTGCCCGACGGCATCGACGGCCTCGCCGTCTCGACGGGCGCCGGCCAGGCCCTGCAGGCGGGGGCCACGTCCCAGGCGTTCGTGCTCGAGTCCCGCGACTATTACGGCAACGCCTCGCCGGTGCGGCCCGGACAGGACCTCGGCCTGGGCTATGTCCAGGTGCGGCTGGAGTCCGACTCCGCGGGCCAGATCGCGTTCTCGACCCCGACGCCCGGAAACTTCATCAGCACCTCGGCGGTGGCCTACCTGCTCGTCAACCAATCCGCGACGAGCTTCTACCTGATCGATACCCTGCTGACCGTCGGCGCGACGCACGAGCTCTCCGCCGTCGGCATCACCTATCCGACCTGGAACGTCGGCCGCGCGAGCTACACCGTCCTGCCCGGCGCGCCGGCGCAGATCGGCTGGTTCAACCCGCCGCGCCGCCTGATCGCCGGCACGACGATCGAGTACCAGCTCGGCGTGCCGACGAACACCGTCGTGGCCGCCGAACTGCGCGACGTCTTCGGCAACGTCACGACTTCGACGGCGACCTTCACCTTGCGCTACACGAGCCCGGGCCTCACGACCTTCGGCGGCGTGGACCCGACCGCGGTCATCGTCGCGACGGCGCCGTCCGGCTGGCGCAACCTCAACTCCCTGTCGCTCGACGTGCCCATCCCCGGCGGCGCGGCGCTTTCCCAGGCGCCGATGTACCTCTGGGATACGCTCGTCGGCGGCGCGACCCTGCAGGCCCAGGCCCTGCTCGGCGGCAACGACGTGTTCGCCCCGATCTCCCAGGTGCATTCGATCACGCCCGGCCCCGCGTCCTACATGACGCTCCATCACCCCTACGTTCCCGCGAACCCGCTGCCGGTCACCAATCCCGGCACGGTCGTCGTCAAGGTGCGCGACCAGTTCGGCAACATCGCGGCGGGCGACCCCCAGAACGGGAACTACTACGCCGGGGTCGTCAACTTCGGCAGCTCCGGCTCGACGACGACGGTCACGCTGCGCGACCCGATCGCGAACGCGACCTATCACATCTTCACGCCCGCCGAGCAGGGCGTCTTCACCAACCTCAGCGTCACCGACATCGTCCAGGAGGTTCTCAAGGTCCGCGCGAGCGACTACTACAACCCCGCGCTGTACGGCTTCACCGACGATGCCTCCCGCACGGGCCTGCCCGCGAACGTGGCGCTGCGCTCCGACGGGGACGTGGAGCTGGTCGGCATCGTCGTGACGCCCAAGGACATCGCGCCCGAATCCAACCCGCCTCCCGCCGGCCCGATTCCGTCGGACAAGATCGCCGCGGGCGTCACCAA
Organism: Aeromicrobium sp.; assembly: GCF_036676885.1. GTDB lineage: Bacteria > Actinomycetota > Actinomycetes > Propionibacteriales > Nocardioidaceae > Aeromicrobium. The sequence goes on along the minus strand of NZ_JAKFCB010000184.1, from coordinate 6,744 downwards.
GAAGACCCTGAACCAGGGCGACGGCAACGTCCCGACCGAGTCGCCGGATCCAATCGCGATGCTGCGCCTGTCGATGCAGGTCGCCGCGACGCAGGCCTCGGCGCTGGCCTCGTCGCTGAGCTCCATGCGCGTGCAGAGCCGCTCGGAGGGCAACTTCGACAACCTCAAGGTGACCGAGCTCGGCCTGTGGTTCGACGCCAACGCCAACGGCCGCTTCGACGCCCCGCCTTCCGGCGACGTGCTGCTGTCGACCGGGGCGTACGACGGCTCGGGCACGTGGTTCTTCGGCAGCGCCGCCTTCGGGCAGACCGCGCTCGAGGTGCTCGACCCCGTCAACACCGTGATCAACAACACGAACCGGAACTTCTTCCTGACCGTGCGCCTCTCGACGTTCGGCTACGCGCCCAACGAGCTGCCGGCGAGCTTCGGCCTGCGCCTCCAGGATCCTTCGAACATCACTTTGGCGCCGGGCCTCCAGGTCCGCATCTCCGCCGACAACTTCGCCATCTTCACGGCGACGTCCTCGGTCGAGCGCCAGCCGGCGCGCATCAACGTCGCGGCCTCCGACATCAACGCGTGGTGGCAGCCTCCGTCTTTGACCTTGTCGTCCTATCCCTACGTCAACCAGGGCGTGACCAACGTCGGCGTCGCCCGCCTCGACATGTGGACCGACGCCTTCTCCGGCGTGATCTCCAAGCTGACCTTTTCGCATCAGGGCGGCGGCAAGGACCTGCACATCAGCAAGGTCCGCCTGTACCTGGACACCCAGCCCAACCAGATCACGACGCCGGGCGACGGCGTGTTCAACTTCTCCATCGACAAGCAGGTCGCCGAGGCGTCCTTCCCGGGCGGCGAGACGGGCCAGGTCTCCCTGACCATCAACGATCCCACCGGGATGAACGGGACGATCTTCACCTCGACGAAGACCTATTTCGTGGCCCTCGACATCGCCGCGTCGGCCGCGCCGGGAGACCGGCACGGACTTCAGATCACCAACTCCCAGATCGTCCCGCTGTCGGGCAACGGCGTGATCAACACCAGCTTCACGCAGTTCACCTCGACCGACATCCCGGTCATCGCCACCCCGGACCAGGTCGTGCTCACCGATTGGAACCGCCAGGGCGTCGTGGGCAGCACCCAGACCGACGCCATTCCTTCCAAGGTCGGCCAGAACGACAAGAATCAGCCCATCGCCAAGATGACCCTGCGCGTCAACTCCGGCGCGGCGGAGTGGACGGGGCTGAAGCTCGACCGCTGGCTGCCCTCGGGGGTCAACAACGGCGCGGTCTCGGCCAACAAGGCCCGGGACGTGACCAACATCCGCGTGTGGCTCGACCGCGACGGCGACGGCCTGCTGTCGACCTCGACCGACACCCAGGTCAGCCCGCAGAACTCGACCTTGCACATCTTCCCGACCGCCCTCATCTCGACGGCCGTGGCACCCGGCGACACGAGCATCTTCGTCGCCGGGATCGGAGGGATGTTCCCCGACGACAACCCGTTCCCCAACGATCAGGTCAGCCGCCTCGTGCTCAACGACGACCAGACCGACGAGGCGCTCAAGGAGGTCGTTCTGTGCCGCGGCCTGGACCAGACGAACGGCATCTATTTGGACTGCCTGCGCGGCCAGGAGGGCACGACCGCGAAGTCCTACTCGACGGGCACCGTCCTGTCGGGGCCCGCGCGCATCCCGATCCAGGCGCTCGTCGGCGGCGGCGGCCAGGTCGTCGAGACGGTGAAGCTCGACTACTTCGTGACCTACGACATGCACCCGCTGGCGACCGTGTCCACCCAGGCGAACATCGGCCTGGCGATCCCGAACACCACCTACATCCAAATACGCGATCCCAAGACCATCTCCGCGCTCAACGTCGCCTTGCCCACCGCCGGCGGGCGGTCGGCGTCGTTCGTCTCGCGCGTGACGGAGTACGCCGACTTCGTGCGCGTGACCTCCTCGAACACGTTCGACGGCCCGATCGGCCCGTTCGCGCAGCAGAAGAGCACGGTGGCGGTCGCCTCGATCCTCATGCAGACCGACGTCGCCGACGCCCCGTGGCGCTGGCTCCTCGTCTTCGCGACGGGCACCGCGACGTCGGGCGGCTCGGTCGCCGGCGATATCGACGAGGCCCAACTGTGGTACGACGCCAACAACGACGGCCTGTTCAACCCCCCGAGCGGGGACATCCTCGTAGGCACCGGCACCTTCGGCAACTACCAGGGCCTGCCGCTGGTCTCGCAGATCGTCCTCAACCCTCCCCGCACCATCGTGACCGCCGCGCTGGCCTCCCAGCCGCAGCGCTACTTCGTGGCCTACCGGGTCTCGCAGGGGGCGCTGCCGACGGACCCGCTCACCCAGAAGCCGCGCTCGCTGGGCGTGGGCATACTCGCCAGCTCCCTGCCGACCAACGATCCCATCAACGACAACGTGTTCCAGAACGCCGTGGCGCTGCCCAACGTTTACGATCCCGTCTCGCCGCTGCCGTTCTACTCGAAGCACCGCGACATCGTCGCCGCGCCCCAGACGATGTTCGTCCGGGCGACGCCCTACTTCAGCACCAGCAGCGGCACCTTCCAAGCGCCCCTGCTGACGAGCCCCGTCCTGAGCCTGCCCGCCGGCACGGTCGAGTCGTCGTGGATCCTGACCTCGACCGCGGGCCTGCCCGCGCCCCCGTCGGGTGCTACCGCCTACGCCCTGATCGACGGGGAGATCATCGGCTACACCGCCTTCAACGCCGCGGTGCCCGCGATCCTCAACGTCGAGCGCGGCGCGCTGAACACCTTGCCGGCCGCTCACTCGACGGGGGCGGTCCTGTCGCCGACGATCAACCAGGGCGACAACAACGTCGCGGCGGTGCGCCTCGACGTCTGGACGCAGGCCTTCCAGGTGCAGCTCTCGGAGATCCGCTTCAACCGCAGCCTGCCGACGGGCCTCAACGGCGACGACCCCGACCTGAGGGCCGTGCGCGTCTATAAATCCATCGACGGGATATTCAAGCGCGACCCCGTCACCGGCATCAACGCCGGCGACATCCCGCTCGGCGAGGCGGTCTTCGGCGCGCCCCCGGACACCACGGGACGCACGACGATCCCGATCAACGACCCGAACATCGGCTCGCCGGGCTACATGATCGTCACGTCGACGCCGACGACGCTGTACGTGGCGTTCGACGTCTCCCCGGCGGCGAAGTTCTCCCATCCGACGCTGTCGCCGCCCAACGAGGTCGTCGGCGTCTCGGTGCTGGACCCGGATCGCTTCAAGCTGACCCCGACGCTCGCCGGCCACAACACGGTGTTCGTCGGCACCGCCCCGATCGCCAGCCCGACCTTCGTCATCGGGCCGACCGTCAACCAGGTCACGGTCACCTTCGACCAGATCTCGGGCAACACGGCCAAGCAGAACGACAAGAACGTGCCGATGCTGCGCATGAACATGCGCACCGACCGCAACACCGCGCTCGTCCAGAAGCTCCGCTTCACGCGGACGGGCTCGCCGGGCTCGCTCGACAGCGACGTCACGATCCTCAAGGTCTGGGCGGACTCGAACGCCAACGCGGTCTTTGACTCCGCCGACTCGACCGTGACCGCCCTCGGCGACCGTCCCTACCTGCTCTCGTTCGGCAACGAGACGTTCAGCTCCGGCACGGTCAACATCACCCTGAAGAAGCCGATCGTCGTCAGCACGACGCCGACCGACTTTTTCCTGACCTACGACGTTTCCCAGTTCGCCGCCGAGGGCAACGGCCTCGGCGTCGCCCTGCTCGACTCCTCGTACTTCACGGCCCAGGTCCCCAACACGGTGTTCCTGCCGGCGGCGAGCTTCACCTCCAACCCGCTGCTGGTAGTCACCAAGGTCCTCTCGCGGGTGACCCTCGGCGTCAACGACATCGCGTCCGGCATACGCGGGGTCACCCAGGCCCAGACCAACGTGTCGCTGCTGCGCTTCAGCATGACGACCGATATCGCGCTGGCGCCCTGGCGCTCGCTGCGCCTGGAGCGCGGCGGCGGCTCGCAGGATCCAGCCAAGCCCCTCGGCCGCAACACCGACGTCAAGTTCGTCCGCATCTTCAAGGATATCAATCAAGACGACGTCCTGGACGTCAACGACGTCAACATCTCGGAGGCCAACACGACCCTGGCCGTCGCGGTCTCGAGCACGACGGTGCCGCCGTTCGACCTGGTCGTGGCCTCGACGAAGGGCTTCCCGCTGGACAATTCCAACGTCATGACCGGCGGGCGGCTCTGGCTCAACGGCGCCGAGCTGATGACCTACTCCGGCCCCGGCTGCCAGGCCGCCGTCGTGCCCGGCGTCGACGACGTCACGGGCAAGCCCTGCGTGCTCGTGACCTCGCGCGGCGACTCCCTCGGCCTGGCGCTGACGCCGCGGCTTACCATGTCGGTCGGCACGACGGTCAAGAAGGTCGATCTCTTCGATCAGAACGCCGACGCGAACGTGCAGACCGTCGTCACCTTCAACGCCGACCAGCTCGTCGGGCCGACCGCGCAGGCCTTCTTCGCGGCCTACGACATCGGCGACTCCGCCATCCAGAACGACCTGGTCAACGTGACGATCCGCGACCCCTCGTGGATCGGCCTGCCCCGCGGCGACAACGCGGAAGCGCAGATGCTGACCGGGATCTCGCGCATCAACCCCCTCGGCACCGGCTCGACGTCCTATCCGTACGTCGGCGGCAACGTTCCGATCAGCCCGATCACGCTCGCCGTCGACGGCTTCTCCCTGGCGCCCGCCGGCGCCGGCCAGGGCGACGGGAACGTGCCGATCCTGCAGCTGAACATGCAGACGAGCTCGGACTTCGTCAACGTCGCCGCGATCCGCGTCAAGCAGACCGGCACGTTCGTGTCCACGACTCCCCTGGGGGTCGGCATCGGCGACGGCGCCGTGTCCCGGATCAAGTTCTGGCTCGACAACGGCGACCGCGTCTTCACCCCGGCCACCGACGCGCTGATCGGAGATCTCTCGGTCTCGAGCGCGGGCGCGTTCTCCAACGGCGTCGCCCTCGTCCCGCTCGTCCACAACTCGATCCCCTTCCTGCGCGTGACGACCAAGACCGCGGTCATGTTCCTCAGCGCCGACGTGGGCTTCGTCGACCGGGCCGGCAACTCGACCTTGAACCAGACCGCCGGCTTCAAGCTCGAGAATTTCACCGACCTGATCGATCCGGGCGGCGCGCCGCTGACCGCCGCTCCGGACCCGCTGCGCCGCCCGCCGCTCGAGTCCAAGGAGTTCCTGGTCGCGTTGCTGACGGTGCCCGGCGTGTCGGTCAGCTCCACCGTGGCCCCGATCATCATGACGCGCGCCGGCACGGGCGTGCCGGGCGAAGCCGTCGGCTACCCGGCGTTCGCCCTGCTGGGCTGCAACAACGGCAAGGACCCGGTCAACCCGCGCAACAACATCTGCTACGACGCCACCGCCACCCCCCGGCCCGACCAGTCGAAGTGGATCTGCCAGAACGGCCTGCCCTGGCCGGCGAACTGCGCCGGCGCGCCGCCGCTCATCGACGTCAACGGCGACGGCTTGCCCGATAATTTCAAGGTCGGCGAGAGCACGCGCCCGACCCAGGTCTCCCTGCTCGGAGACGGCAACCCTTCGACCGACCTGACCGGCACGGGCATACTCGACGTCGACATCAACAAGGACGGCATCGTCGACCTCGTGATCTTCTCCCCGGGCTCGAACAAGCCCTCGTTCCGCATCGGCCTCGACATCGCCGACCAGGGCAACCTCGCCAAGACGGCGCCCGACCCCGGCCAGGGCCTGTCGCCCTCGGCCTGGGCCAAGAGCGCCGGCTCGCTCTCCTTCAACCTGCCCATCACGGGCACGTCGGGGTACTACCAGGTCGCGGCCGGGAGATTCTACGATGATCCGATCGGCATCACGCACAAGTGGTCGTCGGTCACGGCCGTCGACGTCGCCGGCCTCTCCGCCGCCTCCTTCGGGGTGCTGGCGGACAGCGCTCCGATCACCGGCGCCACGCTCACGAACCTTGTGCTCGAGATTCCCAACGTCACGCGGCTGACCCAGGTCCTGACCCAGGAGACGACGTTCTTCACCGTCGTGAGCAACACCGGCCTGCTGGGCAAGACCGACGGAACGGGCTTGGTCTACGTCGGCTCGGAGATCATGCGCGTCAAGCGGGGCCCGACGTCCAACACGTTCGAGGTCATCTTCCAGGACGGCGACCCGGCCCCGTTCAACGGCCGCGGCCTGCGCGGCTCGGCGCCGATCATCCACACCAGCGGCGAGCTCGTCTCCGACGCCGGCGCCATCCTTTTCGCCCAGTTCATCTCCGCGCAGGGCGCCGCGTCTCCGCCCCAGCCCATGTGGGTTTACCGCGTCGATCCCTCGGCCCCGACGACGCCGGGTGCGGCGATCCCGCTCGAGCAGGGCAAGCCGACCTACGCGGTCAAGTGGGCCGCGTCCCAGCAGCCCGTCTCGGGCGTGGCCGCCTACGAGGTCCAGGAGCGAGGCGGCGACCCCAAGAGCCTGTCGGAGACGGTGATCTGGCGCACGATCAACGTCATCCCCTCGCGGCTGACCACCTATAACGTGGGCGATCCGAGCTTCGCGGGCGAGGGTCCCCGCAAGCCGAGCCAGTTCTTCAACTACCGGGTCCGCGCGATCAGCGGCGCCGGCGTGGCCTCGACCTGGTCGCCGCTGGCCGCGAGCGCCGGCACCGGCATCACCTCCGAGATCATCACGGGCGTGAGCAACTTCCCCAACCCCTT
>NZ_JAKFCB010000183.1:0-4603 GCF_036676885.1 Aeromicrobium sp. | reverse complement strand
CGACGAGCCCGAGTCGGATGCCTACTTCGCCTCGCGGCCGCGAGGCGCGCAGATCGGTGCCGTCGCCTCGCCGCAGTCCCGCGTGATCTCCAGCCGCGGGGTGCTGGACGATCGGGTCGCCGAGGTCACGCAGGTCTTCGACGGGCAGGACGTGATGCGCCCGCCGATCTGGGGCGGCTATCGCATCGCCCTGGAGTCGGTCGAGTTCTGGCAGGGCCGCTACGACCGCCTGCACGACCGCCTGCGATACGTACGCACGGGCGACGGCTGGCGCCGCGACCGACTCGCGCCCTAGGGCTGACGCGGGGCGAGCGTGCTGTGCTGCGGGCGAGGGGCGAGCTGCTTGTCGGCGCCGTAGGACTCGGTCGACACGCCGATGACGTCCTCGGCGCTCCTGCCCTCGGCGACGAACACGTCGCGGGCGATGTCGGCCCACGACTGGGGCTCGCCGCCGCCGGTGATGTGGTGGATGCCGTAGGGCGATCCTGACGACAGCAACGCGACGATGCCCTCGGCCAGCTCGCGGGCCGTGGTGAGCCGGCCGAACTGGTCGTCGACGACCTGTGGGCGTATGCCGTCACGGGCCAGGCGCTGCATCGTCGCGACGAAGTTGGCGCCGTCGCCCACGACCCAGCTGGTCCGCACGATGTAGTGCTGGGGAACGGTCGACGTCACCGCTTCACCGGCGGCTTTGGTCTGCCCGTAGACGCCGAGCGGTGAGACCGGCTCGTCGATCGTGTGCTCGGCCTGCGTGCCGTCGAAGACGTAGTCGGAGGACACCGTCACGAGCGTCAGCCGGTGCTGGATCGCGATCCGGGCGAGTGCGGCGACGCCGGTCACGTTGACCGCCCATGCCTCGCGTCTGCCGTCCGGCGTCTCGGCGGCGTCGACCGCCGTGAACGCGGCAGCGTTGATGATCGTGTCGACGTCGTCCCAGCGCACGCTGTCGTACGTCGAGGGATCCGCGAGGTCGAGCTCGGTGCGGGTCAGTGCCAGCGCCTCGGGCAGGGCTTCCTGGAGAGCTCGGCCCAGCTGTCCGTCGGCGCCCAGGATGACGGTGCGCCGGGGCGGCACCGGGACCACGTCGGCAAGGCGCGGGTGATCGCGATCCTTGTCCGAGATCTCGACCAGCGGGAGCGGCCACGCGATGTTGACCGTCTCGTCGGCGAGGTTGACGTTGGCGTACTCCGCGTCGGGGCTCCAGTGCGCGTTGACCAGATAGGAGTAGGCCGTGCCCTCTTCGAGCGTCTGGTAGCCGTTGGCGACGCCGCGAGGGATGAACACCGCGGTCTCCGGGTCGAGCTCGGCGGTGTAGGTCGCACCGAATGAGTCGCCGGCGCGCAGGTCGACCCATGCGCCGAAGACGCGCCCGGTCGCGACCGACACGAGCTTGTCCCAGGGCTCTGCGTGGATGCCGCGGGTGGTCCCGGCGGAGGCGTTGAACGCGATGTTGTGCTGGACCGGCCCGAAGTCCGGCAGCCCGGCGGAGACCATCGTGGCGCGCTGCCAGTTCTCCTTGAACCACCCGCGATCGTCCGTGTGGACCGTCAGGCGTACGACCAGCAGCCCGGGGATCGGCGTCGTGCTGACCTCGGGCCCTGACTCACTCATGTGAGGTCGCGGTAGTGCTCGAGCAGGCGGCTCATGACGGAGAGCGCGTCCTGCATCTCCGTGATGTGCTGCGGATCGAGAACGCGCAGCATCTGCTTGATCTCGGTGCTGGAGATGCCGTCGGTGCGGGGGAGGTAGACGACCTCGCACAGCTCCTTGAGGTCGTCGAACTTGCCGGCCCAGTCCTCGCCGATCGCGAAGATGTCGACGTCGTGCTCCTTGATGTCGCTGGCCTTCTGCTCCCATGACGTCTCGGGGATGACCAGGTCGACGCCCTTGATGCTGCTGATGATGCGGGCGCGGTCCTCGTACGACACGACCGAGGTCTTGCCCTTGCCGGCGTTGAACTCGTCGGTCGAGACGGCGATGATGAGGCGGTCGCCCATCGCCGCGAGGCGGTTGATGAGGTTGAGGTGGCCGATGTGGAACAGGTCGAACGTCCCGTAGGTCAGCACTGTGGTCATGATCATTGCCCCTGTCGCGCGTACATCGACTCGGTCGCGGCCTTGCTGGGCCGCCACCACTCTTCATTGGCTCGGTACCACTCGACCGTATCGGCGAGTCCCGTCGCGAACTCGTCGAAATGGGGCCTCCAGCCGAGCTCCTCGCGCAGCTTGCTCGGGTCGATCGCGTAGCGGCGGTCGTGGCCGGCGCGGTCGGTGACGTGCTCGAAGTCGTCGGGTGCGCGGTCGAAGATCGCCAGCAGCAGGGCGACGACGTCGCGATTGCTGCGCTCGCCATCAGCGCCGATGAGGTACGTCTCGCCGATCCTGCCGTGCTCGAGGATCGTCAGGACGGCGCTGCTGTGGTCGTCGACGTGGATCCAGTCGCGTACGTTCAGCCCGTCGCCGTAGACGCGGGGCCGGTTGCCGTCGATGAGCTCCGTGATCTGGCGAGGGATGAACTTCTCGACGTGCTGGTACGGCCCGTAGTTGTTCGAGCAGTTGCTGATCGTGGCGCGCAGGCCGAAGGAGCGCACCCAGGCCCTGACGAGCAGGTCGGAGCCGGCCTTGGTCGCCGAGTAGGGACTCGAGGGGTTGTAGGGCGTCGCCTCGGTGAACCGTGCCGGGTCGTCTAGGTCGAGGTCGCCGTAGACCTCGTCGGTCGAGATGTGGTGGAAGCGCACGTCGTGCTTGCGAGCCGCCTCGAGCAGCGTGAACGTGCCGACGAGATTGGTCTGGACGAACGGGCCGGGGTCGTTGAGCGAGTTGTCGTTGTGCGACTCGGCCGCGAAGTGGACGACCGCGTCGTGCGTGCGGACCAGGTCGTCCACGATCGCCGAGTCGGCGATGTCGCCGACGACGAGCCGGCAGCGCCCCGGGGGCAGGTCGTCGAGGCTCTGGTGGCTCGCGGCGTACGTCAGCTTGTCGATGACCGTGACGTCGAGGTCGGTCGTCGCGACGAGGTGACGTACGAAGTTGGAGCCGATGAAACCGGCCCCTCCGGTCACCAGGAGATTACGCATTACCTCAGCGTAGTAGTGCGTGGTCCGCGCCCACCTAGGATGGCCGCCATGCGGGGAATCATCTTGGCCGGCGGAACCGGCTCGCGGCTGCACCCGGTCACGCGTGCGGTGAGCAAGCAGCTCCTTCCGGTCTACGACAAGCCGATGATCTACTACCCGCTGTCGACGCTGGTCCTGGCCGGCATCGCCGATGTCCAGGTCATCACGACGCCGCACGACGCCGCGCAGTTCGAGCATCTGTTGGGTGACGGATCGCAGTTCGGCATCTCGATCACGTACGCCGTGCAGCCCAGCCCCGACGGTCTCGCCCAGGCGTTCGTCATCGGCAAGGACCACATCGGCAACGACCAGGTGGCGCTCGTCCTGGGTGACAACATCTTCTACGGTGCCGGCCTCGGCACCCAGCTCGCCAAGTTCACCGACATCGACGGGGCGGTGATCTTCGGCTACCGCGTCGCCGACCCCTCGGCGTTCGGCGTCGTCGAGTTCGACGAGCGCGGTGTCGCGATCTCGCTGGAGGAGAAGCCGGCAGTCCCCAAGAGCCGTTATGCGATCCCCGGGCTGTACTTCTACGACAACGACGTCGTCGAGATGGCGGCCGAGCTCGAGCCGTCTGCCCGGGGCGAGCTCGAGATCACGGACCTCAACCGCCGCTACCTCGAGGCCGGCCGGCTGCGGGTCGAGCCGCTGGAGCGCGGCGTGGCCTGGCTCGACACCGGGACATTCGATTCGCTCGGCGAAGCCGGTGAGTTCATCCGTACGGTGCAGAAGCGGCAAGGCCTGTCGATCGGCTGTCCCGAGGAGGCGGCCTGGCGCAAGGGCCTGCTGAGCGACGAGGGGCTACGCCGGCAGGCCGAGGCGTACGCCAGCAGCGGCTACGGGGACTACCTCTTGGGACTCCTCGAGCAGAGCTGAAGCCTGCTGTTCACACCTCATCCACCTGTCCGCAGGGATCGCGTCACGCAGCGGCGCCATCGTGGAGGCATGACAGCTGTCGCGCTGACACTCGCGCTGGGCTTCGGCCTGGCGTTCGCCGAGTCCGGTCTCGGCCTCGGCATCGTGCTTCCTGGCGAGACCGCGGTCGTGGTTCTCGCCGCGACCATGGGCTCGCCGACCGACATGCTCATGCTCGGCGTCGCCGTGATGATCGGCGCCAGCCTCGGTGACCACGTCGGCTATCTCCTCGGCCGCCGCTACGGCGACGCGCTGCGTGACACCAAGGCGGTCAGGCGACTCGGCGTACGCCACTACGACAGCGCAGCCGACCTGCTGCGCCGACGTGGCGGCCTCGCGGTGTTCGCGACTCGGCTGGTGCCGGTCGTACGTACCCTCACGCCGGCCGCCGCAGGCGCCTCGGGCCTGGAATACCGGCGGTTCGCGACGGCTTCCCTCGCCGGCTCCGCAACGTGGTCCGCAGCGTACGTCGGAGGGGGCTCGGTCTTCGGCGCCCTCGCGGCGATGACGACCGACACGTTCGGCCGCGCCTCGTGGCTGATGCTGGTGCTGCTCGCACTGGCCCTGATCCCG
>NZ_JAKFCB010000182.1:0-39090 GCF_036676885.1 Aeromicrobium sp. | reverse complement strand
ACCGGCGCCAACCTGACCGCCGTGTTCGTCGCGATGTCGCTGTTCTCGATGTTCTTCTTCGTGTCGCTCTACATGCAGCAGGTGCTGGGCTACTCGGCGCTCAAGGCCGGGCTGGCGTACCTGCCACTGGCCGGCGGCATCATCGTCTCGGCGGGATTCGCGTCCGTCCTCACGACCCGCATCGGCTTCAAGCCCGTCCTCGCGGGCGGCATGATGCTGGTGGCCGGCGGGCTGTTCTGGTTCTCGCGGGTCTCCCCCGACGGCACGTTCTTCGGCGACCTGCTGTTCCCGTCGCTCCTGGCCGCACTCGGTCTGGGCTTCGCGTTCGTGCCGCTGACGATCGCGTCGGTGTCGGGCGTCGAGCCCGATGACGCCGGTCTCGCGTCGGGCCTGATCAACACGTCCCAGCAGGTCGGTGGCGCACTCGGGCTCGCGATCCTCGTCGCGGTCGCCAACAGCCGCTTCGGCGATGTCACCGGCACGCCGCCGGAGCGACTCACCGAGAGCTTCCAGTCGGCGTTCCTGGTCGGCACGGGACTCGCGATCACCGGCGCGGTGCTGAGCCTCGTCCTGATCAGCTCCCGCGACTCCAAGGACCATCGCGATGCCGCGCAGGCCGGAGAGCTGCAGCCGGTCGCGGTCTGACACCGGGCGTGCCGGTCGGCCTTCGGGTTGACCGGCACGCGCCGCGGTGCGTCAATGCAGCATGGGCTTCGACGCCACCCGCAACGCGTACGACCGCTACATGGGCCGCTACTCCGACCAGCTGGCGATCACGTTCCTGTCCTTCACCGGCGGCGAACCCGGCCAACGGGCGCTGGACGTCGGCTGCGGGCCGGGTGCGCTCACGCAGGTCCTCGCGACCGGGCTCGGCGCCTCGCACGTCGCCGCAGCAGACCCGTCGGAGTCATTCGTCGCGGCGTGCTCCGAGCGTGTGCCGGGCGCGGACGTACGCCGGGCGGCGGCCGCGGACCTGCCGTGGGACGACGCGACGTTCGACCTCGTCGTCTCGCAGCTCGTGCTCAACTTCCTGCCCGATCCCGAGGCGGGCGTCGCCGAGATGCGACGCGTCGCCCGGCCCGGCGGCACGATCGCGGCCTGCACGTGGGACTACGCCGACGGCATGACGATGCTCCGCACGTTCTGGGACGCCGCCCGCGACATCGACCCGGATGCGCCCGACGAGGCCCGCACGATGCGGTTCACGACCGAGCGCGAGCTCGCGACGCTGTGGGAGGGCGCGGGACTGACGGACGTACGGACCAGATCACTCGAGGTGAGCACGGAGTACGCCGACTTCGACGACTACTGGCTGCCGTTCACGCTCGGCGTCGGACCCGGCGGAGCGTATGCCGCATCGCTCGACCCCGGCGCGCTCGAGCGGCTGCGCGACGGCTGCTTCCGACGCCTCGGCGGTCCCGAGGGCGCGTTCACCCTCTCGGCCCGGGCCGTCGCCGTGAGTGGCCGGCGTCCGGGTTAGTCGACGATTCGCCGGACGATCTCGCCGATGAGCTGCTCCGAGAGCAGCACGTGATCTGCGGCGGGACCGAGCGGGATGAAGCTGTCGGCGCTGGTCACCCGCACGATGCGACCCGTGTGCCCGCCGTCGACGAGCGCCGTGACGACCGACTCCGAGACCCCACCGCTCTGCCTCGTCTCGTCGACCACGACGATGCGGTCGAAGCCGGCGGCCATGCGCAGCAGCTCCTCGTGCGGCAGCGGTGAGAGCCACTGCAGGTCCACCACGGTGCAGCCGATGCCGCTCGAGGCGAGACCCGCCGCGGCGCGCAGGCTCATGCGTACGCCGTTGCCGAACGTCACGAGCAGGACGTCGCGCCCCTCGCCGTACGTGCGCACGCGACCGAGCTCTGCCGAGGACTCAGCGGGCCACGCGCCCGGCGGGACGTACGTGCCGGTCCAGCTGCCGTCGCCGTCCTGCAGGTCGCGCTGGTGATAGAGCGCGATCGGCTCGAGGTAGACACAGACCCGGCCCTCCCCCGCCAGCGCCAGGCACTCGCGCAGCAGCTGAGGTGCGCTCGCGGGATGGCTCGGCACCGCCAGCACAAGTCCGGGTATGTCGCGGAGCACCGCGACCGAGTTGTCGTTGTGGAAATGGCCGCCGAAGCCCTTCTGATAGGCCAGTCCGGCGACCCGCACGACCATGCCGTTCTGGTACTGCCCGCCGGAGAAGAAGCGCAGCGTCGCAGCCTCGCCGCGCAGCTGGTCCTCGGCGTTGTGCAGGTAGGCGAGGTACTGGATCTCCGGGATCGGCAGGAAGCCGGCCAGCGCCGTGCCGAGCGCCGTGCCGAGGATCGTCTGCTCGTCGAGCAGCGTGTCGAACACCCGGGTGGCGCCGAACGCCTTGCGCAGTCCGCGGGTCACTCCGTAGACCCCGCCCTTGCGACCGACGTCCTCACCGAAGACCAGGGCCTCGGGGTGTGCGGCGAGTGCATCCTTGAGCGCGGCGTTGACGCTCTGCGCGAGGGTCAGCGGCCCTTCGTCCTCCGGCAGCCTGCCACCGAACGCAGCCTGCCGCTGCTCGGGAGTCGCCAACACGTCGCGGCGCCGGGCACGTGCCGTGATCGGCTCGGCGATGACGTTGACGTCGTCGAGTCGCTGAGCTCCGGCCAGCGCCTTGGCCCGCTGCATCACCGTGGCGCGCGCGTCCTCGTACCTCGCGAGAACCTGCTCCGGGGTCAGCACGCCGGCGTCGATCAGCACGCCGGCGGTGGCGAGCACCGGATCACGGGCGTAGTCGTCCTCGATCTCGCGCTGGGAGCGGTAGGCGATCTCGGCGTCCGACCCGGCGTGCCCCATGAAGCGGACCGTGCGCAGGTGCAGGATCGCCGGCCGCCGCTCGGACCGCACCCGATCGGCCAGATGGGCCGCCGCCGCGAGCAGCTCGACCGGTCGCGTTCCGTCGACCGCGGCGTACTCGATGCTCGGCCACGCCTTGAGCGAACGCTCGACCCAGCCGGTCGGGGACTTGGTGCTGATGCCGATGCCGTTGTCCTCACAGACGTACAGGATCGGCAGCGGTGCGCCCTGGTACGCGCAGTAGGCCGAGGCGTTGAGCGCCCCGACCGCGGTGGAGTGGTTGGCCGACGCGTCGCCGAAGCTGCACACGACGACCGAGTCGAGCGGCCACGGCGGCACGACCTCGGAGCGCGGAGCCCGCCCGAGGGCGAAGGCCAGCCCGAATGCTCTGGGCAGGTGCGAGCCGATCGTCGAGGTCTGCGGGATGACGTTGAGGCCGCGGTGACCGAAGACCTTGTGACGGCCACCGGAGATCGGGTCGCTCGTCGACGCGATCGCGCCGTTCAGCACGTCGTCGATCGCGGTCGACCCGGCCACTTGCGCCGCCCGGGCCGCATAGAACCCGCCGGAGCGGTAGTGCAGGAGTGCAGGATCAGTGGGCCGCAGCGCCATCGCCACGGCGGCATTGCTCTCATGGCCCGCCGAGCCGATCGTGTAGAACGCCTCGCCCTGGGTCTGCAGCCAGCGGATCGCCAGGTCGAGGTGACGGCTCTGCAGCTGCGCGTCGAAATAGGCCAGCAGGCTCTCGGGATCCGGCACGGACGTGCGGACATCGGGCCGTGCGGGCCATTCACGCAACCGCCGGACGACATGATCGTCGATCGTCTCGGGCATGCTTCAACGTATCGCGAGGTCGGGTCGTCTCGACGTGCACCTGACCTGCGTCGACGCGTACGACTAGAAGTCGGGCCAGCTCGCGAGCACCACGAGCACGACGCCGGCGATCACGGCCCCGATGATGAGCACCAGCGGGACGGTCCAGAGCGCCATTCGCGCCATCAGCTTCGCAGTCTCCTTGGCCATGCGCGGAGCCTACCCAGCGGCGCCATCCGTTTGCGGTTGCCGTCCTCAGGCGTCACGATCGGGGGTATGAGCGAGCCCTGGCATCCCAGCCTCCGGTCGTGGGTGATCGGCGCCGTGTTGTCGCTCGGGGCCTTCGCCGCCTTCGCCATGGTGGAGGGTCTGGCGTCCGGGTTCCAGCTCCTCGCGCTCATCCTGCTGGTCGATGCCCTCGTGCTGGCGACCTTCACGTTCATCCACCGGGTCAAGTGATCGGACCCGCGGCTCTTCCCACGGCGACGAACTGGGCGCATGATCAAACACGGGAGGGTTGACGACCAGGAGATCCTCATGTCCGCATCCGCACAGAACATCGACTCACCGCACGAGACCCGTCCGTTCAAGGCCCACGGGCACATGGACGTCGTCACCTTGGATGACTTCACGCTCGGCCGTGGCGTCTTCGAGCCCGGCTGGCGCTGGTCCGAGGACGTCAAGCCGATCGCCGGCACCGAGTCCTGCCAGGTCCGGCACACCGGCTTCTGCCTGTCCGGACAGATGACGGTGCGATCCGACGACGGGACCGAGGCCACCGTGGGTCCCGGCGATGTCGTGCTGATCGAGCCGGGTCATGACGCGTGGACGGTCGGCGACGAGCCCTGCGTGCTCCTCGACACCGGCGTCGCGGCGTACGCGGTACCGGCCTGAACCGGCCGAGTCCGCCCACAGCGAACACGGCGCTCGGGGCGGAATGACGCCCGCTCCCCAACAGTTGAGTCAGTCAGACTCAACTCTGAGGAGAGACCCGTGAACGAGCGAAGCGAGCGAACCAACAACACCATCATGCCGGCGCATCCGTACCGTGCCTTTTCAACGGATGTGGCGGCATGACTACACTCCAGAAGTTCCCCGTGCTGGCACTCGAGGACGTTGTCGTCCTGCCCGGCATGGTCGTCCCGATCGAGCTCGACGACGCCGCCCGCGCTGCCGTCGATGCCGCCCGAACCAGCAATGACGACCGCCTGCTGGTCGCCCCCCGGCTCGAGGACCGCTACGCGACGCACGGCGTGATCGCGACGATCCAGCAGGTCGGCCGCCTGCCCGGCGGCGGCCCCGGCGCCGTGATCCAGGCCGAGCAGCGCGCCCACATCCAAGGTGGCGTGACCGGCCCCGGCGCGGCGCTCTGGGTCGAGGCCGAGCTGATCGAGGACGAGCCCGTCACCGATCACGTGCGCGAGCTGGCCGGCGACTACAAGGGCCTGCTCGTGACGATCCTGCAGAAGCGCAACGCCTGGCAGGTCATCGACTCCGTGCAGCGCCTGACCGACCCCAGCGCGCTCGCGGACACCGCGGGCTACGCGTCATACCTCGAGCCGGAGCAGAAGCGGGAGCTCCTCGAGACCCCCGAGGTCGAGCTGCGCCTCAACCTGCTGATCGAGTGGGCACGTTCGTACATCGCCGAGAGCGAGGTCAACGAGAAGATCTCCGAG
Organism: Aeromicrobium sp.; assembly: GCF_036676885.1. Lineage (GTDB taxonomy): Bacteria > Actinomycetota > Actinomycetes > Propionibacteriales > Nocardioidaceae > Aeromicrobium. Next base: position 33,784 of record NZ_JAKFCB010000182.1, on the reverse strand, counting down.
TCGGTCCAGGAGAGCATCGACAAGAACCAGCGCGAGTTCGTCCTGCGCCAGCAGCTCGCCGCGATCCGCAAGGAGCTCGGCGACGACGAGCCCGAGGGCACGCAGGACTACCGCGCCCGCGTCGAGGAGGCGGACCTCCCGGAGGACGTGCGCAAGGCCGCCCTGCGCGAGGTCGGCAAGCTCGAGCGCGGCAGCGACCAGAACCCCGAGTCGGGCTACATCCGCACGTGGCTCGACACCGTCCTGGAGCTGCCCTGGGGCGTCAAGACCGACGACAACGCGGACATCAAGGCCGCCCGTGAGGTGCTCGACGCCGATCACCACGGCCTCGACGACGTCAAGGACCGCATCGTGGAGTACCTCGCCGTACGCGCGCGCCGCAGCGAGCGTGGCCTCGAGGTCGTCGGCGGCCGCGGCTCGGGTGCCGTCATGGCACTCGTCGGCCCTCCCGGTGTCGGCAAGACGTCACTCGGCGAGAGCGTCGCGCGGGCGCTCGGCCGCAACTTCGTCCGTGTCGCCCTGGGCGGCGTGCGCGACGAGGCCGAGATCCGTGGCCACCGTCGTACGTACGTCGGCGCGCTGCCCGGCCGCCTGGTCCGCGCGATCGGCGAGGCCGGCTCGATGAACCCGGTCGTCCTGCTCGACGAGATCGACAAGGTCGGCGCCGACTACCGCGGCGACCCCGCGGCGGCCCTGCTCGAGGTGCTCGACCCGGCGCAGAACCACACGTTCCGCGACCACTACCTCGACCTCGACCTGGACCTGTCGGACGTGCTGTTCCTGGCGACCGCCAACGTCGTCGAGTCGATCCCGCAGGCGCTGCTCGACCGCATGGAGCTCGTGCAGCTCGACGGCTACACCGAGGACGACAAGGTCGCGATCGCGCGTACGTACCTTGCGCCGCGTCAGCTCGAGCGCGCCGCGCTCACGACCGACGAGGTCGAGATCACGGACGAGGCGCTGCGCGAGATCGCGGCGTCGTACACCCGCGAGGCCGGCGTACGCCAGATGGAGCGGCTGCTCGCCAAGGTGTTCCGCAAGGTCACGACCAAGCTGACCGATCCCGAGGTCGCCAAGCCTGTCGTCGTCGACGAGAAGACCCTCGTCGACTACGTCGGCCGGCCGCGGTTCACCCCTGAGTCGGAGGAGCGCACGGCCGTGCCGGGCGTCTCGACCGGTCTCGCGGTGACCGGGCTGGGCGGCGACGTGCTGTTCATCGAGGCCAGCGCGTACGACGGCGACCGCAGCCTCGCGATCACCGGCCAGCTGGGCGACGTCATGAAGGAGTCGGCGCAGATCGCGCTGTCGTACGTACGTTCGCACGCCGGCACGATCGGCATCGACCCCGCGACGCTCGAGCGGGCGATCCACCTGCACGTGCCGGCCGGCGCGGTGCCCAAGGACGGCCCGTCCGCCGGCGTCACGATGGTCACGGCGCTGACGTCGCTGGCCCTCGGCCGCAAGGTCCGGGCCGACGTCGGCATGACCGGCGAGGTCACCCTCAACGGTCGCGTGCTCCCGATCGGCGGGGTCAAGCAGAAGCTCATGGCCGCCCAGCGGGCCGGCCTCAAGACCGTGTTCATCCCGGCGCGCAACGAGGTCGACCTGGTCGACGTCCCCGAGGACGTCCTGGCCGAGCTCGACGTACGCCCGGTGGCCGACGTCGCCGAGATCCTGGCGCTGGCGCTCGAGCCGGTCGCCGAGGTCGGGGCCACGGTCGCCGCATAGGTCGTCGCGACCCACTGCTCCTTGGGCTTGTCGAAAGGACGTCCTTCGACAAGCCCAAGGAGCGACATGGCGCGTCTTGCCGCAGCGCAAGTCCTGCCACGGCCTACCGTGAGACCGTGGTCGTCCGCCAGAGTCGTCGCGCCCGTGCGGCCCGACGACGCACGGGCCGAGTAGCCCGTGCCGACAACGACCTCACACCGATCCAGTGGATCGCCATCCGCGAGGCATGGGCGTGCTGCGCCTACTGCGGTGCCACCGATCGCTCGCTGCAACGCGACTGCGTCCTGCCGATCTCCCGCGGCGGTCGCTACACCCTCGACAACGTCGTTCCGGCGTGCGGCTCGTGCAACGCGAGCAAGAACAACGACGAGGTCACGAGCTGGCTCCGGCGCAAGAAGCTCGACGAGAGCGCGTTCCTGCTGCGCCACCGCGAGGTCGTCCTCCTGCTCACATCGAGCCCCTGACTAGCTTCCACCTGCAGAAACGACATCGCGTTTCGGTGCCCCCAACGGCAAATTCTTTTCCCCTGCATGGGTACGGTGTGAGGTAAGGCACACAAAGGCAGGTGGCGATGACGGCGTCGAAGTCGACCGAAGAGCTCACGCGCGTCGTCATACGATTCGCCGGCGACTCCGGGGACGGCATGCAGCTGACCGGTGACCGCTTCACACAGGAGACCGCCGACTTCGGCAACGACCTGTCGACGCTGCCCAACTTCCCCGCGGAGATCCGCGCACCTGCCGGCACGCTGCCCGGCGTCTCGTCGTTCCAGATCCACTTCGCCGACTACGACATCCTCACGCCCGGCGACCACCCGGACGTGCTCGTCGCGATGAACCCGGCAGCGCTCAAGGCCAACATCGACGACCTGCAGGCCGGCGGCATCGCCATCGTCGACGCGCACGAGTTCACCGCCCGCAACCTCAAGCGGGTCGGCTACGACTCCAACCCGCTCGAGGACGGATCGCTGAGCAACTACCGGCTGCACGCGATCGACCTGACGGGGTTGACCGTCGGCGCGGTCGAGGAGTTCGGCCTCTCCCGCAAGGACGCCTCTCGGGCCAAGAACATGTTCGCGCTCGGGCTCGTCAGCTGGATGTTCGGCCGGCCGATCGACGGCAGCATCACGTTCCTCGGCAAGAAGTTCGCCGGATCGCCGGCGATCCGCGACGCCAACATCGCGGCCCTGCGCACGGGCTACAACTTCGGCGAGACGACCGAGTCGTTCGCGGTCTCCTACGTCGTCAAGCCGGCCGTGATCCCGTCCGGCCGCTACCGCAACGTCACCGGCAACACCGCGCTGTCGTACGGCATCGTCGCCGCCGGCCAGCTGTCCGGCCTGCAGGTGTTCCTCGGTGCCTACCCCATCACCCCGGCCTCCGACATCCTGCACGAGCTGTCGAAGCACAAGGCGTTCGGCGTGACGACGTTCCAGGCCGAGGACGAGATCGCCGGCATCGGAGCGGCGCTCGGCGCGAGCTTCGGCGGTGCGCTCGGGGTCACCACGACGTCCGGGCCGGGCCTCTCGCTCAAGGGCGAGACACTCGGCCTGGCGGTCATGCTCGAGATCCCGCTCATCGTCGTCGACGTGCAGCGCGGCGGCCCGTCGACCGGGCTGCCGACCAAGACCGAGCAGTCCGACCTGCTCCAGGCCGTCAACGGCCGCAACGGCGAGGCGCCGCTGCCGGTCGTCGCGGCGCAGTCACCATCCGACTGCTTCGACGCGGCCCTCGAGGCGGCCCGGATCGCGGTGACCTACCGGACCCCGGTGATCCTGCTCTCCGACGGCTACCTCGCCAACGGCTCCGAGCCGTGGAGCCTGCCCGACGTCGAGACGTTGCCGCGGATCGACCCGGCCTTCGCCACGGTCGACCCCGACGCGGCGTTCCTCCCCTACTCGCGGGATCCGCAGACCCTCGCGCGCCCGTGGGCGCCACCCGGCGTCGCGGGACTCGAGCACCGCGTCGGCGGGCTCGAGAAGGCTGACGGCACCGGCGACATCTCGTACGACCCGGCCAATCACGACCTCATGGTCCGCCTGCGGCAGGCCAAGATCGACGGCATCGCCGCCACGATCCCCGAGGTCGAGGTCGATGACCCCGACGGCCGCGCCAAGATCCTCGTGATCGGCTGGGGATCGACCTACGGCCCGATCGGCGCCGGCTGCCGGCGGGCCCGCGTCGCCGGGCACCGCATCGCCCAGGCCCACCTGCGACACCTCAACCCGTTCCCGGCCAACCTCGGCGAGGTCCTTGCGGCATACGAGCGGGTCATCGTGCCGGAGATGAACCTCGGCCAGCTGCGCAGCCTCCTGCGCGCCAAGTACCTCGTCGACGCCGAGGGCTACAACGCCGTGCGCGGCATGCCGTTCGGTGCGGCCGAGCTCGGCAAGCACTTCATCGAGCTGTGCATCAAGGAGGGCGAATGAGCACTGTCGATCTTGGGATGCCCTTGGGCCACGGGCTCGAGGGCGTACCCACCGCCGCCGAGCCACAGACCCGCAAGGACTTCGCGTCCGACCAGGAGGTCCGGTGGTGTCCCGGGTGCGGCGACTACGCGGTCCTCGCCGCCGTCCAGGGCTTCATGCCCGAGCTCGGGCTGCGCCGCGAGAACATCGTCTTCATCTCCGGCATCGGCTGCGCCGCCCGCTTCCCCTACTACCTCGACACGTACGGCATGCACTCGATCCACGGCCGTGCCCCAGCGATCGCGACCGGGCTCGCGACGACGCGCGCCGACCTCAGCGTGTGGGTCGTGACCGGCGACGGCGATGCGCTGTCGATCGGCGGCAACCACCTGATCCACGCGCTGCGGCGCAACGTCAACATGACGATCCTGCTGTTCAACAACCGCATCTACGGCCTGACCAAGGGCCAGTACTCCCCCACGTCAGAGCCCGGCAAGGTCACCAAGTCGACCCCCTACGGATCGATCGACGCACCGCTCAACCCGCTGTCACTCGCGCTCGGCGCCGAGGCGACGTTCGTGGCCCGCACGATCGACTCCGACCGCAAGCACCTCACGACGGTCCTGTCGGCGGCGGCGCGACACCGGGGCACCTCGCTGGTCGAGATCTACCAGAACTGCCCGATCTTCAACGACGGGGCGTTCGACGCGGTCAAGGACCCCGCGACCCGTGACGAGGCGATCATCCCGCTGGTGCACGGCGAGCCGATCCGCTTCGGCGCCGACGGTCATCTGGGCGTGGTCCGCGCGGCCGGTGGCGGGGTCGAGATCGTCGAGGTCGACGACTCCAATGCGGCCGACGTGCTGGTTCACGACGCCCACGAGCCCGATGCCACCACGGCGTTCGCGCTCTCCCGCATCACCGACAGCGGCGTCGTCCACCGTGCTCCGATCGGCATCTTCCGCCAGGTCGAGCGCCCGACGTACGACGACCTCAGCCGCGAGCAGGCCACGCTGGCCGGCGACACGCCCTCGCTGCAGGACCTGCTCGACGGCCAGGACGCCTGGACCGTGGCTTGACTCTCGCCGTACGCCCCTTCGGTCGCTGGCGCTCCCTCCCGCGACTTCGTCGCTAGGGGCCGAACTCAGAGAGCGGCGTACTGCGGCTTGATGATGTCGTTGATGATCGCGAGGCGCTGGTCGAACGGCAGGAAGGCGCTCTTCATCGCGTTGATCGTGAACCAGCGCAGGTCGGCGATGTCGTAGCCGAAGGCGTCGACCAGCAGCTGGAACTCGCGGCTCATCGACGTCCCGCTCATGAGCCGGTTGTCGCAGTTGACCGTGACGCGGAAGCCGAGGTCCTTGAGCTTGCCGATCGGGTGGTCCGCGATCGAGCGCATGTTGGGCACCGCGTTGGTCTGCAGGTTGGACGACGGGCACATCTCGAGCGGGATGCGCCGATCACGGATGTAGGCAGCGAGCCGGCCGAGCACCGGTCCACCCGGGGCGTCGAAGTCGATGTCGTCGACGATGCGTACGCCGTGACCGAGCCGCTCGGCACCACACCGCTGGATGGCCTGCCAGATCGACGGCAGGCCGAACGCCTCGCCGGCATGGATCGTGAAGTGGGCGTTCTCGCGACGGAGGTACTCGAAGGCCTCGAGGTGCAGGATCGGCGGGTAGCCGTCCTCGGCACCCGCGATGTCGAAGCCGGCGACGCCGCGATCGCGGTAGTCGACGACCACCTCCGCGATCTCCAGGCCGCGCTTGGCGTGTCGCATCGCCGTGAGCAGCTGGCCCACGACGATCGGGTGGCCCAGCCCGGCGGCCTCCTCCCGGCCCTTGGTGATGCCTTCCTGCACGGCCTCGACGGTCTCGGCCAGCGACAGACCGGCAGACAGGTGCTGCTCGGGCGCCCAGCGGAGCTCGGCGTAGACGCAGCCGTCCGCCGCCAGGTCGACGACCGCCTCGCGGGCGACCCTGGCGAGGTCCTCCGGCCGCTGCATCACCGCGACGGTGTGCACGAAGGTCTCGAGGTAACGCTCGAGCGAGCCGGAGCTCGACGCCTCCTCGAACCAGACGCCGAGCGACTCCGCGTCGTCTGCGGGGAGGTCGTGGCCGATCTCGTCGGCGATCTCGACGATCGTGGCGGGGCGGACACCCCCGTCGAGATGCTCGTGGAGGGCGACCTTGGGGGCCTTGGCGATCTGTTCGGGCGTGGCGCTCACCGTGGTCATCGTGTCAGGACCCCATCAGGAGGACGACGGTCTCCGCCACGCAGGCCGGCTTGTCCTGGCCCTTGATCTCGACCGTGTGCTGCAACGTCGCGCGCTGGCCCTTCTCGATCTCCTCGACCTCGAGGAGCTCGACCCGGTTGCGCACCTTGGAGCCGACGAGGACCGGCGACACGAAGCGGACCTTGTTGAGGCCGTAGTTGACCCGCGCGACGTCGCCGGCGAACGCGTAGACCTGGGCGCCCAGGAACGGCAGCATCGACAGTGTCAGATAGCCATGGGCCACGGTGGCGCCGAACGGCCCGTCAGCGGCGCGCTCAGGGTCGACGTGGATCCACTGGCGGTCGCCCGTCGCGTCGGCGAACAGGTCGATCCGCTCCTGCGTGATGGCCACCCACTCGCTGACACCGAGCTCTTCTCCGGCGGCCGCCGCGATCTCTTTGCTGTTGTTCAAGATGCGCATGCTCCCCAACCTAACGAATGCGGTGGATCACGACGGACGGCGCGTCAGCGGGGCCCGTTCCGATGTCGTACCCCCCGTCGAGCGCCGCAACCGCACGCTCGAATCGCTCAGGGGTGTCGGTCTGCAGGGTCAGCAGGGGCTGACCTGCGGTGACGTCGTCACCGGGCTTGGCGTGCATCAGAACGCCTGCTGCCGCCTGCACCTGCTCACCAGGGCGGGACCGGCCCGCGCCGAGCCGCCAGGCCGCCACGCCCACGCTCAGGGCGTCGAGACGGGTCAGCGTGCCGGATGCGGGCGCGGTGATGACGTGGGTCTCCCTGGGCGTGGGCAGCGCGGCGTCGGGGTCGCCGCCCTGTGCGGAGATCATCCGCTTCCACACGTCCATCGCGGCGCCGGAGGCGAGTACGTCTGCGGGGTCGACGTCGTCCTTGCCCGCTGCGGCCAGCATCTCGCGGGCCAGCTCGACGGTCAGCTCGACGACATCGGCGGGACCCCCGCCGGCGAGCACCTCGACCGACTCCGCGACCTCGCAGGCGTTGCCGGCGGTCAGCCCCAGCGGCGTGGACATGTCGGTGAGCAGCGCGACGGTCGTGACACCCGCGTCATTCCCAAGGTCAACCATGATCTGTGCCAATTCCTGAGCCTGATCTCTGCCTTTCATGAACGCCCCGGAGCCGACCTTGACGTCGAGCACCAGCGCGCCGGTGCCTTCAGCGATCTTCTTGCTCATGATGGAGCTGGCGATCAGCGGGATCGCCTCAACGGTGCCGGTCACGTCCCGCAGGGCGTACAGCTTCTTGTCGGCCGGGGCCAGGCCGGGACCGGCGGCGCAGATCACCGCCCCGACGTCCTCGAGCTGCGCCATCATCTCGTCGTTGGACAGGGCGGCCCGCCAGCCGGGAATCGCCTCGAGCTTGTCGAGCGTGCCGCCGGTGTGGCCCAGGCCGCGTCCGGAGAGCTGCGGCACCGCAACACCGCAGGCGGCGACCAGGGGCGCGAGCGGCAGGGTGATCTTGTCACCGACCCCACCGGTCGAGTGCTTGTCGGCGGTCTTCCACGACAGCGACGAGAAGTCCATGCGCTCGCCGCTGTCGATCATCGCGCCGGTCCAGCGGCTGATCTCGCGGCGATTCATGCCATTGAGCAGGATCGCCATCGCGAGGGCCGACATCTGCTCATCGGCCACGACACCCCGGGTGTACGCGTCGACGACCCAGTCGATCTGCGCGTCGTCGAGCTCGTGCTTGTCACGCTTGGCCGCGATCACCTCGACGGCATCGAATGGTTCGGTCATGGGTGTCCTCCGCTTACGACGTCGATGCGCTCGAAACCACGCAGCACCCAGGTCGGGCGGCGTGGCGCCTCCCCCGCCAGCGCGAGGTCGGGGAAGCGGTCGAGCAGTGCCTTGAGGCTGATCTGCAGCTCGAGCCGCGCGAGCGGCGCGCCGAGGCAGAAGTGCAGTCCCATGCCGAAGCCGACATGGGGATTGGGGTCGCGGCCCACGTCGAACGTGTCCGCGTCAGGGAACGCATCGGCGTCGCGGTTGGCCGAACCCATCAGGCAGGCGATCTTCTGGCCGGCCTTGATCGTCTCGCCGCACACCTTGACGTCCTTGGTGGCCGTACGCTCGAACAGCTGCAGCGGCGCGTCGAACCGGATGAGCTCCTCGAGGGCGATGTCGATCGGCACCTCACCGGACGTGACCCGGGCCAGCTGGTCGCGATGGCTCAGCAGGGCGTGGATGCCGTTGCCGAACACGTTGACCGACGCCTCGTGCCCGGCGTTGAGCAGCAGGACGACCGACGCGACGAGCTCGTCGTCGGTCAGCTTGGACCCGCGGCCACGCTCCGTGATGAGGTCGCTGATCAGGTCCTCACCCAGGTTGGACCGCCGATCGGCGACCACCGCGCGTACGTACTCGGAGAACTCCGTGCTGGCCTCGATCGCCTTGGCCCGCGTCTCGGCGCTGACATGGGGCTCGTACATGTGCACGATGGCCTGCGACCAGGACCGCAGGCGGGCGTGGTCGTCGCGGGACACCCCCAGCAGGTCGGCGATGACGTAGACCGGCATCGGCTCGGCGTACTGACTGAGGATGTCTACCGTCTGAGGTGATCGCCCATGGTCGCCAGGCTCGAACAACCCATCCACCATCTCCGTGGCCAGGTCTTGGATTCGAGACCTCATGCGTTCGACATGGCCCCGCCCGAAGGCGCCGGCGACGAGCCTGCGCAGACGCGTGTGCGCGGGCGGCTCGTTCTCCATCATCTGGTTGCGGTGGAGCGCGTTGAACGGCTCCATCTCCGCTGCCGGCTCCCAGTCGGTCCAGATCCGGCCGAACGCCCGGTTGCGCAGGACCTGGCTGACGGACTCGTGCGTCGTGGCGAGCCACATGCCCATCGGCTCGTGCCACAGCACGGGGCCGGTGGCCCGCAACGCCGCGAGGACCGGGTAGGGGTCGTGCAGGAAGTCGGGATTGCCGGGGTCGAGCTGGACCGCGTAACGCGTCAACTCTGGTCCAGGTCGTCAGGGCCGAAGGCGTCGGGGAGCACCTCGGTCATGGTCTTGACCCCGCTCGGCGTCATGAGCTGCATGTCGGGCCCGCCGTTCTCCCACAGGAGCTGGCGGCACCGTCCGCACGGCATCAACGGGGCGCCCTTGCCGTCGACGCAGGCCACCGCGATCAGGCGTCCCCCGCCGGTCGCATGCAGCGCCGACACCATGCCGCACTCGGCACACAGCGCGACGCCGTACGCGGCGTTCTCGACGTTGCAGCCCAGCACGACACGTCCGTCGTCGACGAGTCCCGCGACGCCGACCTTGAAGTTGGAGTATGGCGCGTAGGCGCGACCCATCACCTCGGTCGCGTACTTCGCGAGCGACTCCCAGTCGATCGGGTCGTCTGGTCCGGAGATTCCGAGTGCCATTTAGCCTGCACTGCCCTTTCGGTATGGCTTGCCGTCGGCTGCCGGCATTCGCAGACGTTGGGACGCCAGCGCGAGCACCAGCAGCGTGGTGACGTAAGGCGTCATGCCGGTGAGGTCCTCGGGGATCGAGTCGCTGAAGAAGTACCAGAGGCCGATCACCACGCCGATCGCCCCGGTCACCGGTCCGGCGACCCGACGGCCCTTGCGCAGCTGCCAGATCGCCATCAGGATCAACCCGACGGCGACGAGGAGCAGCAGACCGTGGATCGTCTCGCCGCCGCCGCGCAGGCGCAACGTGTCGGTGTAGCCGAACAGGCCGGCGCCGGCGAGCAGCCCGCCGGGACGCCAGTTGCCGAAGATCATCGCGGCGAGGCCGATGTAGCCACGACCACCGGTCTGGCCGTCACGGAACGTGCTCGACGCGACCAGCGCGAGGAATCCGCCCGCGAGCCCGGCGAACCCGCCGGAGATCACGACCGCGGTGAACTTGTAGCGGATGACGTTGACACCGAGTGACTCGGCGGCCGCCGGGCTTTCGCCGCATGACCGCAGGCGGAGTCCGAAGGACGTACGCCACAGGCTCCACCAGGTCAGGACGAACAGCAGCAGGCACAGGATGGTCAGGACTGACAGGTTGGTGACCAGCGCGCGTGCGATGGCGGCCAGGTCGGAGACGACGAACCAGTGCTTCTGCTCCAGGTCACTGAGCGGGTCCGACAGGAACCCAAGCGTGAAGGACGGCAGGCTCTTGATCGTCGGCGACTGGGTCTGGCCGCCGCCGGGCTCCCCCGTGAAGGCCAGCGCCGCGAGGTACTGCACCGCGCCGAGCGAGATGATGTTGATCGCGACACCGGAGACGATGTGGTCGACGCCGAAGGTCACGGTTGCCACGGCGTGGATCAGTCCACCGATGGCGCCCAGCGCGATCGCGCCGAGGACACCGACCCACGGGTCCACGAAGTAGCCGAAGAATCCGGCCCCGAACGTGCCGAGGATCATCATGCCCTCGAGCCCGATGTTGACGATGCCGGCTCGCTCGGCCCACAGGCCACCCAGGCCGGCCAGCCCGATCGGGATCGCCGCAACGAGCGTCGCCCGCAAGGTGCCGGACGAGTCGAGGTCGTCGGCCCCGGTGACGATGCGCAGGGCGGAGAACAGCACCAGCCCGACGGCCAGCCAGATCATGATCCAGCCGTAGCTCAGCTTCTTGGCGGCAGCCGGGACGGCCGCCACGGCATCTGTCACGACGCTCATGCCGGCACCTCCAAGAAAAGCCCACGATACGCAGGTGCCGGCATGATCCCTGTCCAATCATTCACTCGCTGGCGCTCGCTCATGCCTTCGCCCCCTTCAGCGTGGTCTCGTCACCCAGGGCGCTCGCCACCCGGTGTTGCTCGAGGCGCAGGCCGTAGCGGCGCACCACCTCGTACGCGATGACGACCGTGAGGACGATCGTGCCCTGCGTGATCTTGACGATGTCAGGCGAGACGTCGAGCAGGATCTGCAGCGGGTTGGACTGCTCGTCGAGGAAGGCGAACAGCAGCGCGCCCAGGGCGATGCCGACCGGGTGGTTGCGGCCGAGCAACGCGATCGCGATGCCCGCGAAGCCGAGGCCCGACTGGAAGGTCGAGCCGTAGGCGTAGTCGTTGCCGAACAGCAGTGGCATGCCGACGAGGCCCGCAGCGCCGCCCGAGAGCAGCATCGAGATGACCACCATCTTCTTGACGTTGATGCCGCTCGCCACTGCCGCGGTCTCGGAGGAGCCGGTGGCACGGAGGTCGAAGCCGAATGTGGTCTTGTTGATGACGAACCAGTAGGTGAACCCGACGGCCACCGCAAGGAACACCAGGCCGTACACCGTCGCCGGAACCGAGTCGAACAGCTTGAAACCGCCGACGCGGCTCCCCTCGGGCACTTCCTTGGTCGCGGTGATGTTGCTGCCGGTGTCCTTCACGGCGGCCTTGCGCAGCAGATAGGCCACGAGAGCCGTCGCGATGGCGTTGAGCATGATCGTCGAGATGACCTCGCTGACGCCGCGAGTCACCCGGAGCAGGCCGGCGATGCCGGCCCAGGCCGCGCCGACCAGCACGGCGGCGAGCATCGCGAGCGCCGTGTTGAAGTAGCCCGGCAGCCAGCCCTCACCCGCGACGACGGCAGCGGCGAAGGCCGCCACCCGGTACTGTCCGTCGACCCCGATGTTGAACAGGTTCATCCGGAAGCCGATCGCGACCGCGACCGCCGACAGGTAGTAGACCGTCGCGGAGTTGATGATGTTGACGTAGCCGCGGTCGCTCGGCAGGCTCAGGATCTGCCCCCACACGCCGCCCACGTCGTCGCCGGCGAGGATGAGCACAAGGCTCGTGATGAGGAACGCGGCGACGAGCGCCAGGACCGGCGCCCCGATGGCCAGCAGGATCTTGGTCTTCTGGGCACTCTTCATCATGCCTCTGCTCCTGTCATGGCCGATCCGAGCATCGTCGGCGTCACGGTCGCGGGATCGAAGGTCTCGCCCAGGCGTCCACGCAGGATGACCCGGATCGAGTCGGACAGGCCGATCAGCTCGTCGAGGTCGGCCGAGATCAACAGCACCGCGAGGCCTTCGCGTCGGGCGCGCTTGATGTGGTTCCAGATCGCGGCCTGGGCGCCGACGTCGACACCACGGGTCGGGTGTGAGGCGATGAGCAGGATCGGGTCGCCGGCCATCTCGCGGCCGACGATGAGCTTCTGCTGGTTGCCGCCGGACAACGCGCGGGCCAGGGTGTCGATGCCGGGCGACCGCACGTCGTACTCCTCGACGATCCGCTGGGTGTCCTTGCGGGCTCCGCTGCGATCGATCAGCGGGCCGTTGATGTTGGGCTTGCGGGTCTGGTGGCCCAGCATCCGGTTCTCCCACAGCGGGGCGTCCAGCAGCAGGCCGTGGCGCTGGCGGTCCTCGGGGATGTAGCCGATCCCGGCCTCGCGCCGGTCCCGCGTCGAGCGCCCAGCGAGATCCTGGTCGCCCAGCCTGATCGATCCGGAGGCGCCGGGGCGCATGCCCATGATGGCCTCGACGAGCTCGGCCTGGCCGTTGCCCTCGACTCCGGCAATGCCCAGGATCTCGCCGGAATGGATGACCAGGTCGATGTCATGGAGCAGGTCGCGGCCGCCGGCGGGCGACGGCAGGGTCAGGTCACGGACCTCGAGGATGACGCGATCGGTCACGGTCGAGGTCTCGGTGCTCGGGTCGGGCAGCTCCGAGCCCACCATCATCTCGGCGAGCTGCTTTGAGCTGACCGAGGACGCGGCGACGGTGTCGACCGTCGCGCCGCGGCGGATCACGGTGACCTCGTCGGCGACCGAGAGGACCTCGTCGAGCTTGTGGGAGATGAAGATGACCGCCAGACCTTCGGCCTTGAGCCCGCGCAGGTTGCCGAACAGCTCGTCGACCTCCTGCGGGACGAGCACGGCGGTCGGCTCGTCGAGGATCACGATCGAGGCGCCCCGGTAGAGCACCTTGAGGATCTCGACCCGCTGACGGGCACCGACACCGAGCTCCTCGACGAGGCGATCCGGCTCGATGCCCAGCCCGTACGCATCGGAGATCTCGGTGATCTTGGCGCGGGCCGCATCGCCGATGCCGTGCAGCTTCTCGGCGCCGAGCACGACGTTCTCGAGGACGCTGAGGTTGTCGGCGAGCATGAAGTGCTGGAACACCATGCCCACACCCACGGCGATGGCATCAGCCGGCGAGGACAACGACACCTGCTGGCCGTTGACCTCGATCGTGCCGGAATCGGGCTTCTGGACCCCGTAGAGGATCTTCATCAGCGTCGACTTGCCCGCGCCGTTCTCACCGACGATCGCGTGGACCGTGCCGCGCTTGATGTCGATGTTGACGTCGTGGTTGGCGACGACGCCCGGGAACCTCTTGCCGATGTCGCGAAGCCGGACGACGACGTCCTGACTCGTGCTGGTCGTGTTCACTGTGCCCCTTCAGCTAAGCCGTTCAGACGGGACGACGGCGGCCCGAGCCCCACGCTACAGCGGGGGCCCGGGCCACGTCTTCCTCGTGACTACTCGGTCGGGACCGTGATGGTTCCGTCGATGATCTGCTGCTTGTACTCGTCGAGCTTTTCCTTGATGTCGTCGACCTGGCCACCCGTGGTGGAGTATCCGACGCCATCGACCTTGAGGTCGTAGACCGTCGGTCCGGTCGGCACATCACCCTTCTCGACGGCCTCGAGGAAGGCGAACACCGCGACGTCGATGTTCTTGAGCATCGAGGTCATGATGACGTCCTTGACCGACGCGTCGGCCGTGAGGGCCTGGTCGGAGTCGACGCCGATGGCCTTCTTCTTGGCCGCGGCAGCTGCCTCGAAGACACCACCACCGGAACCACCGGCAGCCTGGTAGACGACGTCTGCTCCGGCGTCGAACATGCCCTCGGCCGCCGTCTTGCCCTTGGCCGGGTCACCGAAGCCGCTGAAGTCCGGCGGCTGCGTGAGGTAGCGGGCCTGGATCTTGATGTCCGGGTTGACCGCCTTGGCGCCAGCCTCGTAGCCGGCCTCGAACTTCTTGATCAGCGGAACCTCGACACCACCGACGAAGCCGATGTTGCCCGTCTCGCTCTTGAGCGCTGCGGCAGCGCCGACCAGGAACGAGCCCTGCTCCTCGGCGAACAGCAGGTTGGCGATGTTGTCGCCCTCGACGCCGTCGTCGACGATCGCGAAGTTGACGTCCGGGTTGGCCTTGGCGACCTTGGCGACGGAGGGAGAGTAAGCGAAGCCGACCGCGATGACGGGGTTGAACCCGGCGTCGACGAGCTGCTGCAGGCGGCCTTCACGGGCCGACTCGGGCTCGCCGTCCTGCGCCTCGGCGGTCTTGACGGTCATACCGAGCTCGCACTCGGCCTTGTCGAGGCCCTTGGCTGCCGAGTCGTTGAACGACTGGTCGCCGCGTCCGCCGACGTCGAACGCCATACCGACCTTCTTGTCGGTCTTCTCGACGCAGTCGCCCTTGGCGCCGTCGTCGGCCTTGGAGTCATCATCCTTGCCACAGCCCGCTGCAGCGAGCACCAGTACGGCCACACCCGCAACAGCGGTGGCCTTCGTCAATCGACGCAAAATTCCTCCTCGATACGGAGCCGGGTGCCCGGCACGTTCTCAGACCCTAGTTGTCCCACAGGGCCTTCGGCAGGTTGTCGAGCACTTTGGGTGCAGTCGTAACCGTTTTGTATCTTGTGGCGCGCGTGTGCCGAATCTGGGGAGTCACGTCACCACGCTTCGCAGGCGGACGCCTCGGCGTGGCTGGGCTCGTCAACTCACGGCGGCGCAGGCCAGGACCTTCGCGCCGACGGCGATGGCTCGCTCGTCGATCCGCAGGTTGCCCTGGTGCAGGTCGTACGTCGGACCGTCGGGCGTGCGCGTGCCGAGCCGGCCCATCGCACCGGGCACCGCCTCGACGTACCACGCGAAGTCCTCGCCGCCGAGGCTCTGAGCCGTCGACGCGACACCGCTCGGGCCGATCGCGTCGGTGACCGCGCGACGCATCGTCTCGGTCGCGGCGAAGTCGTTGACGACCGGCGGCACGCCACGCGTGTAGGTGACGTCTGCGCTGACCCCGAAGGGTTCGATGATGTCACTGATCAGGCCGCGTACGAGGTGCTCGGCCTGGTGCCAGGCGGCGGCGTCGAGCATGCGGAGCGTGCCGCTGAGCTCGCCCGTCGACGGGATGACGTTGGCCGCATTGCCGGAGTGGATCTGGCCCCACACCATGCTGGCACCGGCCCGCGGATCGAAGCGGCGCGAGAGCACCGCGGGCAGCTGGGTCAGGAGGCTGCCCAGGGCGTACGTGAGGTCCTCGGTCAGGTGCGGGCGGGACGTGTGGCCGCCGCGGCCGCTGAGCTGCACGTGGATGTGGTCCGAGGCCCCGGTGATCGGACCCTCGCGCAGACCGACGTGGCCGACGTCGAGGGACGGGTCGCAGTGCAGCGCGAAGATGCGGGAGACGCCACGCAGGGCACCGCCGGCCAACAGCTTGACCGCGCCGCCTGGCATGACCTCCTCCGCGGGCTGGAAGATCAGGCGCACGCGCACCGGGAGCTTCTCGTCGGCATCGGCCTGCGCCAGCGCGACGGACGCGCCGAGGAGTGCCGCGACGTGCACGTCGTGGCCGCAGGAGTGCGAGACGCCGGGGACGCTCGACTTCCACGGGTCCTGCGAGGTGTCGACGACAGGCAGGCCGTCGAGGTCGGCGCGCAGCGCCACGATGGGCCCGCCGTCGGGCCCGATCTCGGCGATCAGGCCCGTGCCCTCGAGGCGTTCGTAGGAGATGCCGCTCTTGTCCATCCAGGTCGCGACCACGTCGGTCGTACGCTCCTCGTGCCACGAGAGCTCGGGGTAGGCGTGCAGCTCACGGCGGACCTCGATGAGGTCGGGCGTGACCACATCGATGGATCGGGTGAGGGCGTCGGACAAGGACATCGCCTCAGGATATCGCTGATTCTCGGTGCCCCAGGAAATCGTGTCCGGCGTGGACATCTCATTCGGGCCGAGCGCTGGGCCGTGCGGCGCTAGGGTGCCGGGATGGATGACGGTTTTCCGGACGACTCGACGTTCGACGCGATCTTCTCGATTTTCCCGATCCTCTTCGTGATCGTGCTCGTGGGCGGCATTGCCGTGACCCTCATGAACTGGAAGAAGGCCTCTGATGCCGGGGTCAATCCCCTGACGATGGAGACCGAGGCAATGACGACCCTGATCAAGAGCAAGGCTCTCGCGTCGGAGACGTCGATCGAGGAGCGCCTCGCGGAGCTGGACGCGCTGCACGCCAAGGGCACGATCAGCGCTGCGGAGCTCTCGGCGGCTCGCGCCGAGGTGCTCAAGAACCTGTAGTGGCCAGCCAGCGTCGCTCAGCCACGGCGCCGGCCAGCTCCGAGACGCACCGCGAGCAGCCCGGTGACCACGAGGTCGAACAGCGCGAATGCGCGTACGCCGGCGAGACGAGTCATGGCCGACACCCTAGGGTGCCGAGATGGTCCTGACCGGACGTCGTCGGGACCAGCGCATGTCGCGGGCGACGGACTGCAGCTCGGGCCGGCGGATGTCCTGCTTGTGCAGGTACCACGCGAGGACCGCGAGGATTCCGACGCCGGCAAGTGCGCCCGTCGACACCAGCGCGATGCGCGCGCCGTGCTCCTGGCCGATCCATCCCACGATCGGAGCCGCGAACGGCACGCTGCCGATGAACACCATGATGTAGAGCGCCGCGACCCGGCCCCGCATCTCCGGCGTCGTCGTCAGCTGGATCAATGCGTTCGCCGTTGTCGCCATCGTCAGGATGCTCAAGCCGATGAGGGGCAGGATCAATGCGTACGTGAGGAACGTCGGCATGAGCCCCGAGGCGATCTGGAGCACAGCGAAGGCAAGTCCCGAGAGCACGACGAACCGCAGGCGCGGCGCGGCCCGGCGGGCCGCCAGCAGAGAACCCGCCAACGAGCCGATGGCGAGCGTGGACCCCAGGACACCGAACTCTCCGGCACCTCGACCGAACTCATCGGTCGCCATCAGGGCGCTCGTGATCTGGAAGTTCATCCCGAACCCGCCGAGGAAGAACACGCACGACAGGACGAGGACCAGGTCCGGACGCGATCGGACGTACCGGACGCCGTCCATGACGGCGCCGCGCCGGCGCGCGATGACCTCAGTGGGTCTCAGCTGCTGGGGGTCGAGCAGCTGCAGCGCGACGAAGGCCGCGGCATAGCTCGCGGCGTTGATCAAGATGACCCAGCCCGTCCCCACGACACCCGCGCCGAGTGCCGCGATCATCAGTCCAGCGAGGCCGGGACCGATCAGGCGGCCGGAGTTGAAGGACGCGGAGTTGAGCGCGACGGCGTTGCCGAGGTCGCCCCGGCCGACCATCTCGGACACGAAGGACTGGCGTGCGGGCGCCTCCAGCGCACGCCCGATGCCGAACACGAACGCCAGGACGTACACCTGCCACGTCTGCACCAGGCCGGTGACCGCCAGCACGCCGAGGACGGCTGCGGGGACGGCCATCGCGACCTGCATGACTCGCAGCACGGTGCGCTTGGGGAACTGGTCGGCAAGCACGCCACCAAGGGGTGACAGCAGCAGGGTCGGGAGCAGCTGCAGCGCCACGGTGATGCCGAGCGCCGTGCCGCTGCCCGTCAGCTCGAGGACGAGCCACGCCTGAGCGGTGTTCTGCATCCACGTGCCGATGTTGGAGACCAGCGACCCGATCGCGTAGACCCGGTAGTTGCGCAGCCGCAGCGAGCTGAACGTGGGGCTCAAGATGCCGCCAACCGTTCCAGCAGTGCGGTCGCCTCCCTCAACGTCTTGCGCTCTGCGGTCGTGAACTCGGCGAGGCGTTGCGCGAGCCACTCGTCGCGGCGATCGCGCTCCTCGGCGAGCACGGCGTCACCCTTGTCGGAAACCGAGATGAGCACCTGGCGGCCGTCGTCGGGGTGCGGCTCGCGGATCGCGAGGCCCTCGTCAACGAGGCACGTGAGGGTACGGGTGATGGAGGGCGGCTGGACCCTCTCGTAGGCGGCGATCGCGCTGGGCGTCGAGGGCCCGAGCTTGAGGATCGAGCCGAGGACGGAGAGCTGCGTCGGCGTCAGGTCCGTCTGGCGCTCCTGGCGGAGGCGACGGTTGAGACGGGCCACCGATCGGGCGAGCTGTTGTGAGTCGGTGGGCATATCCTTAGCATACCTCATTACCTATGCTAATCAAATGCTGAGCGGCGCTAGTCGTGGATCAGGCGACGCGGACCCGGGCCTTCCTGGGCGTACTTGTCGTCGGGGTTGATGAGCTGGCACTCCTTGAGCGACAGGCAACCGCAGCCGACGCATTTCGTGAGCCGGGCACGTATGCGCTGCAAGATGGCGATGCGGTCCTCGAGCTGGTCGTCCCAGCACTTCGTCGCCCGCTCCCACATGTCCTCGCCCGGCGCCTCGTCGTCGCCCAGGTGTGACAAGACCGCGCCGACCTCGTCGAGGCCGATCCCGGCCGCCTGCGAGGCGCGGATGAACGCCACCCGCCGCAGCATCGCGCGGTGGTAGCGGCGCTGGTTGCCAGTCGTCCGCCTGCTGTGGATCAGACCCAGCTTGTCGTAGAACCTCAGCGCCGACGTCTGGACGCCCGCGCGCTCGGCCAGCTCCCCGATCGTGAGCTCGTACGGCGTGGTCTCGGACACGTGCCTCACCTCCCGCTTGACTTAAACCTTACTTCAAGTATCACGGTGGACTCATGAATACCGACCTCCAGCCCCAGACAGCCACCCGAGTGAAGACAGCCGTGATCATCGCGAGCGTGCGGGAAGGTCGGTTCGCCCCGGTGGTCGCCGGGTGGTTCACCCGGCACGCGACGCAACGCGACGACGTCGAGATCGACGTGATCGACCTCGCCGAAGGTACGCAGGGACTCAGCGCGCGCCTGGCCGACGCAGAGTCCTTCATCGTCATCACCCCCGAGTACAACCACTCCTTTCCCGGACCACTCAAGAGCGTCATCGACGACCACCGCGACGAGTGGTTCGCCAAGCCCGTCGCGTTCGTCTCGTACGGCGGGGTGTCCGGCGGCCTGCGCGCCGTCGAGCACCTGCGCACCGTGTTCGCCGAGCTGCACGCCACGACCGTGCGCGACACCGTCAGCTTCCACGGCGCCTGGGAGCGGTTCGACCAACTGGGCGAGCCGATCGATGGCAAGGCCGTCACGGCGGCGACCGACACGATGCTCGACCACCTGGTCTGGTGGGCGCGGGCCCTGTCGGCGGCGCGACACGACAACCCGTTCGCGGCATGACCGAGCGCAGCGAGGCGACGGCATGACCACGACCACGGTCGAGCGGCCGTCCCGCGTCGCGTACGCGGCTGCGCTGATCGGGCTCGTCGTCGTGCTCGACACCACGATCATGGTGATCGCGACGGCCCGGCTCGCGGACGAGTTCGGGGTCGGGCTGCCGGTGATCCAGTGGGTCACGACCTCCTACACGCTGGCCCTCGTCGCGGTCATCCCGCTGAGCGCCTGGCTCATGGCGCGCTTCGGCGCGTACCGTACGTACCTCGCCGCGATCGGCGTGTTCACCCTCGGATCACTGCTGGCGGCATGCTCGTGGAACATCGAGTCGCTCATCGCGTTCCGCGCGGTTCAGGGTCTCGGGGGCGGGCTGCTGATGCCGGTCGGCATGACGATCGTCCTGCAGTCCACACCGCACGGGGCACGTGGCCGGACGATGGCGGTGCTCGGCCTGCCGGTCCTCGTCGGGCCGGTGGTCGGGCCGACCCTCGGCGGCTGGCTCGTCGACGACGTCTCGTGGCGGGCGATCTTCCTGGTCAACGTGCCGCTCGGCATCGTGGGCCTCGTCAACGCCGCCCGTACGATGCCGCGGGATCACCCGACCGGGGACCGCCGGCTCGACGTCGTCGGCCTGCTGACGCTCTCCCCCGGCGTCACGGCGCTGGTGCTCGGCCTCTCCGAAGCCGGACGGCTCGGACGGGTGGCCGAGGTGACGGTCATCGTGCCGGCCGCGCTCGGCGTCGCCCTCGTCGGCGGACACGTCGCCCGGTCCGTACGGATGCAGCGCCCGCTCGTACGGTTCGCGCTGATGCGGCACCGTTCGTTCGCTGCGGGCTCCGGCACGCTGGCGTTCTTCGTCGCGGCGTACTTCGGATCGATGCTGGTCCTCCCGCTCAACCTGCAGCTCATCCGCGGTGAGAGCGCAGCGATGACCGGCATGTTCAACATCCCGCAGGCGATCGCCACGGGTGTCGCGCTGCAGGTCGCCAGCCGGTTGTCGGACCGCATCGACCCGCGCCGGATCGTGATCGTCGGCATCGCCCTGGCCGCGACCGGCTTCGCGGGATATGGCGCCGTCACCGCCGCCGACACCCCGTACGTCCAGCTGATCGGCTGGATGGTCGTCGCTGGAATCGGGGTCGGCGCGACCCTGATGCCGACCATGACCTCGGCCGTACGTTCGTTGGACGGCGACGACCTCGCGTCGGGCAACACGGTCCTGCAGATCGTCAACCAGACGATGGTCTCGGTCGGCACCGCGGTCACGGCGGTCGTGTTCGCGACCCTCTTCGCGCACCGGGTCGACGGGGCGGACGACGTCGACGGCGCCTACCGGCTCAGCGAGACCGCCCGCGAGGCGGCGGCGCCGCAGATGGCGGACGCGCTCCAGGGCGCGATGCTCCTGCCGGTCGGGCTGATGCTGTGCGCCCTGACGGTGGCGGTGTGCGGCATGCGTCGTGCGTGACACCACAACGTCATAGGAACCGTGGCCCCAGGGCCACGGTTCCTATGACGCAAAGCGGCGGAGCTCAGGCCTTGCCGTGGGCCAGGGCGCCGAGCAGGTCGCGGTTGAGCTGCGCGATCGTGTCGAGCGGGATGCCCTTGGGGCATGCCGACGTGCACTCACCGATGTTGGTGCAGCCGCCGAAGCCCTCGTGGTCGTGCTGCTCCACCATGCCGATGACCCGCGACTCGCGCTCGGGCTGTCCCTGCGGGAGCAGGCCGAGGTGGGTGATCTTGGCGGACGTGAACAGCATCGCCGAACCGTTGGGGCACGCCGCGACGCACGCCCCGCAGCCGATGCAGGTCGCCGCGTCGAACGCGTGGTCGGCGTCGTCCTTGGGGACGGGCACGGCGTGCGCGTCGGGCGCCGATCCGGTCGGTGCGCTGATGTAGCCGCCGGCCTGGATGATGCGGTCGAACGCCGAGCGGTCGACGACGAGGTCCTTGACGACCGGGAAGGCTCCCGCGCGCCACGGCTCGACGTCGATGACGGCGCCGTCCTCGAAGCTGCGCATGTGCAGCTGGCACGTCGTCGTGACCTCGGGGCCGTGCGCGATGCCGTTGATCACGACGCCGCACATGCCGCAGATGCCCTCGCGGCAGTCGTGGTCGAACGCGATGGGGTCGTCGCCGGACAGCGTGAGCTGCTCGTTGAGGACGTCCAGCATCTCGAGGAACGACATGTGCTCGCTGACGTTCTCGACGCCGTACGTGACCATGCGGCCCTTGTCGTCGGCGTTCTTCTGACGCCACACCCTGACGGTGATGTTCACTTGTAGCTCCTGGACTTCATCTCGACGTACTCGTACTCCAGCGGTTCCTTGTGCAGCGTCGGCTGCTCGTCGCCGAACGCCCACGCCGAGACGTAGGCGAACTCGTCGTCCTGGCGCAGCGCCTCGCCGTCCTCGGTCTGGCTCTCGGCGCGGAAGTGGCCTCCGCACGACTCGCGTCGGTTGAGCGCGTCGATGCACATGAGCTCGCCGAGCTCGAAGAAGTCGGCGACGCGGCCGGCCCGCTCGAGGGTCTGGTTGAGCTCCTCGTTGACACCGGTGACCTTGACGTTGGACCAGAACTCGTCCTTGAGGTCGCGGATCATGCTGATGGCCTTGATCAGGCCCTCCTCGGTGCGCTCCATGCCGCAGTAGTCCCACATGATCTGGCCCAGCTCCTTGTGGAACGAGTCCACGGTGCGGGTGCCGTTGATCGACAGGAACTTCTCGATCCGACCTTCAACCGCTTCGCGGGCCGCGACGACCTCGGGGTGCGAGTCGTCGATCTTCTCGTACGGTCCGTCGGCCAGGTAGTTGGCGATCGTGTAGGGCAGGACGAAGTAGCCGTCGGCCAGGCCCTGCATCAGCGCCGAGGCACCGAGCCGGTTGGCGCCGTGCTCGGAGAAGTTGGCCTCTCCGGCGACGAACAGTCCCTCGAGGTTGCTCTGCAGGTCGTAGTCGACCCACAGGCCGCCCATCGTGTAGTGCACGGCGGGGTAGATGCGCATCGGCTGCTCGTACGGGTTCTCGCCGGTGATCTGCGCGTACATGTCGAAGAGGTTGCCGTACTTCGCCTCGACCTCGGGGCGGCCGAGGCGCGCGATGGCATCGGCGAAGTCGAGGTAGACGCCGAGGCCGCCGGGGCCGACACCCTTGCCGGCGTCGCACTGGTACTTCGCGGCGCGCGAGGCGATGTCACGCGGCACCAGGTTGCCGAACGCCGGGTAGATGCGCTCGAGGTAGTAGTCGCGCTCGTCCTCGGGGATGTCGCTCGGGGCCCGGTCGTCGCCGGCCTTCTTGGGCACCCAGATGCGGCCGTCGTTGCGCAGCGACTCCGACATCAGCGTCAGCTTGGACTGGTAGTCGCCGCTGACCGGGATGCAGGTCGGGTGGATCTGCGTGTAGCAGGGGTTCGCGAAGTAGGCGCCCTTGCGGTGCGCGCGCCACGTCGCCGTGACGTTGCAGCCCATCGCGTTGGTCGACAGGAAGAACACGTTGCCGTATCCGCCGGTCGCCAGCACCACGGCGTCGGCCGTATGGGTCTCGATCTCGCCGCTGACCATGTCGCGGACGATGACCCCGCGGGCCTTGCCGTCGATCATGATGAGCTCGAGCATCTCGTGCCGGGTGTTCATCTCGACGGTGCCGGCGGCGATCTGCCGCTCGAGGGCCTGGTAGGCGCCGATCAGCAGCTGCTGGCCGGTCTGGCCGCGGGCGTAGAACGTACGCGAGACCTGCACGCCACCGAACGAGCGGTTGTCGAGCAGACCGCCGTACTCACGGGCGAACGGCACGCCCTGCGCGACGCACTGGTCGATGATGTTCACCGAGACCTGGGCGAGGCGGTAGACGTTGGACTCGCGGGCGCGGAAGTCGCCGCCCTTGACCGTGTCGTAGAACAGCCGGTAGATGCTGTCGCCGTCGTTGCGGTAGTTCTTGGCGGCGTTGATGCCGCCCTGGGCCGCGATCGAGTGGGCGCGGCGCGGGCTGTCCTGGTAGCAGAAGCTCTTGACCCGGTAGCCGGCCTCGCCGAGCGTCGCGGCCGCGGAGGCGCCGGCGAGGCCGGTCCCGACGACGATGACGCTGAGCTTGCGGCGGTTGGCCGGGTTGACGAGCTTGGTGCTGAACTTGCGCTCGTCCCAGCGACGCTCGATCGGGCCCGAGGGCGCCTTGGTGTCGTGGATGTCCTCGCCGACCGCGTGGAACTGCTCAGAGACGTTCGTGGTCATGTCAGCCTCCCAAGCCGAAGAAGTAGATGGCGAACGGCGGCGCGAGGAAGCCGGCCGTGATGACCGTTGCGACGACGACCGCCGCGGAGTTCCAGAACGAGTCGGTGCGCTTGGGGCTGTAGTTCTGGCCCAGCGTCGTGAACGCGCTCCAGAACCCGTGCCACAGGTGGAACCCGACCGCGATCATCGCGACGGTGTAGGCCAGCAGGACCCAGAAGTGCTCGAAGCTGTTGTGCAGCTTGCCGTAGGCCGTGTCCGACGCACCGCCGGGATGGATGTCGTTGGTCGTCAGGTTGAGGATGTGGAAGACGATGAACAGCGCGATCGTGACGCCGCCCCACCGCATCGTGAAGGAGGCGTACGAGCGCTGGATGCCCTTGCGGTTCTGCTTGGTCTGGTAGCGCTTGCCGCCGACGTAGCCGGCCGCCTTCCTGTTGCGCCGCCACAGCGTGATCGCCGCGTACGCGTGCAGGAGCACCGCCGCCAGCAGCACGACCCGCACGATCCAGAGCAGCCCCTCGTGGGGCAGCATCGGCGTGCCGAACGTACGCAGGTGGTGCGCGTACTCGTTGAAGGCATCGGGGCCCTCGAAGGCCCGCAGATTGCCGTACATGTGCAGGATCAGGTAGCCCACCATGATGAGCCCCGACACCGCCATCGCATATTTCAGGGCGACGGTCGACGTACGCGCCGACGGTCGCTTGCTCAGTTGGGTAGTCGCCACAACTCGCCAGCCTATGACCGGGCGGGAACTTCCGCAAAGGCATAATGAGGTAAGGATTCATAGCCTTTGGCTATGGTCGCCCGATCGACGATGCCCTGCAGGTCAGGCCTTGTTCGCGCGCTTCTTCCGCCGGATCATCGGGTCGAACTTGAGGTCGACGACGCGCTCCTTGAGCGGGATCAGCGCGTTGTCGGTGATCTTGATGTGCTCGGGACAGACCTCCGTGCAGCACTTGGTGATGTTGCAGAAGCCCAGCCCGTGCTCGTCCTGCGCCGCCTCCTTGCGGTTGACGCCCTGCTCGGCGGCCGCGTCGAGCGGGTGCATGTCGAGCTCGGCGACGCGCATCAGGAAGCGCGGCCCGGCGAACGCCGGCTTGTTCTCCTCGTGGTCGCGGAGCACGTGGCACGTGTCCTGGCACAGGAAGCACTCGATGCACTTGCGGAACTCCTGCGAGCGCTCGACGTCGACCTGCTGCATGCGGTAGTCGCCGGGCGCGACGCCCTCGGGCGGCACGAACGCCCGAACCTCGCGCGCCTTGTCGTAGTTGAACGACACGTCGGTCACCAGGTCGCGGATGACCGGGAACGTACGCATGGGGGTCACGACGATCGGCTCACCCGGCGGCAGGGTCGACATCCGCGTCATGCACAGCAGGCGCGGCCGGCCGTTGATCTCGGCGCTGCACGAGCCGCACTTGCCGGCCTTGCAGTTCCAGCGGACCGCGAGGTCGGGCGCCTGGGTCGCCTGGATCCGGTGGATGATGTCGAGGACGACCTCACCTTCGTTGACCTCGACGTCATAGTCGGCGAAGTCGCCGCCCTCGTCGTCGCCCCGCCATACGCGGAAGTGCTCCTGGTTGCCCATCATGCCGTCCTTCCGGACAGTTCGTCAGACGTGAAGTACTTGCCCAGCTCATCGCTCTCGAACAGGTCGAGCAGGTCGCTGCGCACCGGGATCTGCTCCTTGCGGTCGATGTCGATCGTGCCGTCGTCGGCGAGGGTGCAGACCAGCAGGACGTGGCGCCACTCGGGATCCATCGCCGGGTAGTCGTCGCGGGTGTGGCCGCCCCGGCTCTCGGTGCGCAGGATCGCGGCCTTCGCGACGCACTCGCTGACCAGCAGCATGTTGCGGAGGTCGAGCGCGAGGTGCCAGCCGGGGTTGAACTGGCGATGCCCCTCGACGATGACCTTCTCGCCGCGCGCCTTGAGGCCCTCGAGCTTGTCGAGCGCCTCCTGGATCTCGTCCTCGCGGCGGATGATGCCGACCAGGTCGTTCATGGTCTGCTGGAGCTCCTGGTGCAGCGTGTAGGGGTTCTCCGACCCCTCCTGCCCGCCATCGCCGAACGCCGCGACGGAGCGCCGCGCGGCGACCTGCACGTCGTCGTCGCTGACCGCGGGCCGCTGGCCGCCGAGGGAGTCGATGTAGGCGGCAGCCCCCGCGCCGGCCCGGCGGCCGAACACCAGCAGGTCGGACAGCGAGTTGCCGCCGAGGCGGTTGGAGCCGTGCATGCCGCCGGAGCACTCGCCCGCGGCGAACAACCCGTCGACCGAGGCCGCGCCCGTGTCGGGGTCGACCTCGACGCCGCCCATGACGTAGTGGCACGTCGGGCCGACCTCCATCGGCTCCTTCGTGATGTCGACGTCGGCCAGCTCCTTGAACTGGTGGTGCATCGACGGCAGCTTCTTGATGATGACCTCGGGCTTGAGCCGGCTCGACACGTCGAGGTAGACGCCGCCGTGCGGCGTGCCGCGGCCGGCCTTGACCTCGGAGTTGATCGCGCGGGCGACCTCGTCACGAGGCAGCAGCTCAGGCGGACGCCGGTTGTTGTCGGCGTCGGTGTACCAGCGGTCGGCCTCCTCCTCGGTCGTCGCGTACTGCGCCTTGAAGACGTCCGGGATGTAGTCGAACATGAAGCGCTTGCCCTCGGAGTTGGTCAGCACCCCGCCGTCACCGCGTACGGACTCGGTGACCAGGATCCCCTTGACCGACGGCGGCCAGACCATGCCGGTCGGGTGGAACTGCAGGAACTCCATGTTGATCAGCGAGGCACCGGATCGCAGCGCGAGGGCGTGGCCGTCGCCGGTGTACTCCCAGGAGTTGCTGGTGACCTTGTAGGACTTGCCGATTCCGCCGGTGGCCAGGATGACCGCGGGCGCCTCGAAGACGATGTGGCGGCCGGACTCGCGCCAGTAGGCCAGCGCGCCGGAGATCCGGTCCGCGTCCTTGGTCAGGTCCGTCACGGTGCACTCGGCGAACACCTTGAGCCTGGCCTCGTAGTCGCCGGTCTCGGCGAGGTCCTCCTGCTGCAGCGACACGATCTTCTGCTGCAGCGTGCGGATCAGCTCGAGGCCCGTACGGTCACCGACGTGCGCGAGGCGCGGGTAGGTGTGGCCGCCGAAGTTGCGCTGGCTGATCCTGCCGTCGGGCGTACGGTCGAACAGCGCGCCGTAGCTCTCGAGCTCCCAGACGCGATCGGGCGCCTCCTTGGCGTGCAGCTCGGCCATGCGCCAGTTGTTGAGGAACTTGCCGCCCCGCATGGTGTCACCGAAGTGCACCATCCAGTTGTCCTTGTCGTTGACGTTGCCCATCGACGCCGCACAGCCGCCCTCGGCCATCACGGTGTGGGCCTTGCCGAACAGCGACTTGCTGATGATCGCGGTCTTCTTGCCCTGCTCGCGCGCCTCGATCGCCGCCCTCAGGCCGGCGCCGCCGGCTCCGATGACGATGACGTCGTACGACAGTCTTTCGATCTCGGTCATTCACGACCCTTCTCGGTCTGTTGAGTGTCAGTTGATGATGCGGGGGTCGGAGAACCAACCGGCCGAGACGGCCATGATGTAGAAGTCGGTCACGGCGAGGGTGCCGAGCGTGAGCCAGGCCAGCTGCATGTGCTTGCCGTTGAGTCGCGTGACCCAGCCCCAGAGCTTGTAGCGCACCGGGTGCTTGGAGAAGTGGTTGAGCCGGCCGCCGATGATGCTGCGGCACGAGTGGCACGAGGCGGTGTAGGCCCACAGGGCGATGACGTTGCCGAGCAGCACCAGGTTGCCGAGGCCCAGCCCGAACTCACCGTCGTGATTCCAGAACGCGTAGATCGCGTCGTACGAGTTGATCACCGAGATCAGCACGGCGGCGTAGAAGAAGTAGCGGTGCAGGTTCTGGCCCAGCAGCGGGAAGCGGGTCTCGCCGGTGTACTTCGCGTGGGGCTCGGCAACGGCGCACGCCGGGGGCGAGAACCAGAACGCCCGGTAGTAGGCCTTGCGGTAGTAGTAGCACGTGAAGCGGAAGAGCAGCAGGAACGGCAGGGTCAGCGCCGCGTACGGGAGCCACCAGACGTCGGGCAGGAACGTGCCGAAGTGTGCCGACTCGGCGACGCAGCCGTTGGAGATGCACGGCGAGTAGAACGGCGTCAGGTAGTTGTAGTCGCCGACGAAGTAGTCCTTCTGCTGGAACACGCGCACCGTCGCGTACGCGATCCAGGCGAGCAGGCCGACCGCCGTGGCCAGCGGAGGGATCCACCAGCGGTCGGTGCGCAGGGTGCGGGCGGCGATCGCAGCGCGACCGGCGCCGGCTTCCGGAGACGAAGTGGTGGTTCGCAGTGTGGCCACCGTCACACAGTAGGGCCGACCCTCCCATCCGCCAAGTCATTGTGAGGTCGCCTTGCATAGCCGTCGACTATCGTGGCCGCGTGCAGATCCAGCAGCTCACCTACTTCGTCGCCGTCGCACGGACGCGGCACTTCACCCGCGCGGCCGAGCTGACCGGTGTCTCACAGCC
The DNA here is from genome assembly GCF_036676885.1 of Aeromicrobium sp. Taxonomy (GTDB): domain Bacteria; phylum Actinomycetota; class Actinomycetes; order Propionibacteriales; family Nocardioidaceae; genus Aeromicrobium. The sequence goes on along the minus strand of NZ_JAKFCB010000182.1, from coordinate 5,509 downwards.
CAGCCTGTCGAAGCAGATCCGGGTGCTCGAGAACTCGCTCGGCACGCCCCTGTTCGTCCGCAACCGCGGCGCGATCGAGCTGACCAGCGCCGGCGAGGCCCTGCTGCCGCACGCCCAGCGCATCCTGATCGACACCGAGAGCGCGGAGCGCACGGTTCACGAGGTCGCGACGCTGCGCCGCGGTCGCGTACGCATGGGGGCCACGCCGTCGCTGTGCGAAGGGCTGCTGCCCGAGGCACTGCGGGAGTTCCACGCGTCGTACCCCGACATCGAGCTCGAGGTGCAGGAGGCCGGTTCGCGCGTGCTGACCCGCGAGCTGGCCGACGGCCGGCTCGACGTCGCGCTGCTGATCGTGCCGCTGCACAACGCCGACCCGGACATCCAGACGACGCCGATCCTGCGCGAGCGCCTGGTGCTCGCGAGTCCGGCGGACGCCGATCTCCCCGATCGCATGGAGATCCGGGACCTCGCGGACCTGCCGCTCGTGATGTTCCGCGAGGGCTACGACCTGCGCGAGGTCACCCTCGGCGCCTGCGCCGACGCCGGGTTCGAGCCCAAGCTCTCGGTCGAAGGCGGCGAGATGAGCGCCGTCCTGCGGTTCGTGCAGGCCGGACTCGGGCACGCCGTGGTGCCGAGCATGGTGCTGACGACCCGCCCGCAGCTCAAGGCGACCCAGCTGGACAGCCCCTCCCTCGAGCGAGTCATCGCCCTGGCACACCGCAGCACCGAGGCGCTGCCCCTTGCCGCGCGGGCGTTCAAGTCCGAGCTGCTCAAGCACCTCAAGACCATGGTCTCGGACGACCTGGGTCTGGTGCCGTAGGCGTCAGAGGCCACGCAGGCGCAGCACCACTCCTCCGTGGTCGGAGGGCCAAAGGCCGGTCGCCGGGTCGCGGTCGCCAACGTCCGTGCCGGTCACCTGACCCCGATCGACGGCCAGCGGCGCACCGGTCGCGGTCCGGCCGAACACCATGTCGATGCGGTGGTCGAAGCCGTCTGCGGTCGGGTCGTTGACCAGCTCGGAGAGCCCTGACGTCCAGCCCTCCTCGGCGGGCGCCCACTCGAGCCACTCGTCGGTGAAGCCGCCGGATCCGGTGATCAGCTCGTACGGCGCCTTGTGCGGGACGGTGTCGTTGGGCTTGATCGAGCTGTTCAGCGGGTCGGAGTTGCAGTCGCACACCAGCACCGTGGGGCGATCCTCCGCCGTGGCGGTCAGCATCTCGGACGCCTGCGCGAGGGCGAGGTCGGAGCTGAACGCCTCGAGGTGGGTGTTGATGAATCGCAGGTTCGTGACGCCGGAACGCACGTCGACCCACTGGTAGCCACGGTCGAAGCGGAACGACGCGCCCGCCGCGGTGACCACCAGGTTGTGCGTGTAGATCTGGTCGCCGTCAGCGATGTCGGTGAGCCCGTCCTCGACATGCATCAGCACGACATCGCGCATCGTCAGCCGGATGTCGCGGGCATCGGCGCTGATCGTGCCGTCGAACGGGCTGCCGGTGAAGCTCGGCGCCTCGACGTCTGCCCGGTTGCCGATCGAGACGGCGCGATAGTGCTCGCCGCGGGCCTCGAGCTTGTCGAGCAGGATCTGGAGGAAGTCGTAGTCGGTCGTCGACGCGTTGGGGACGCCGACCTGGTTGAGCTGCAACGCCCCGGACCGCCACAGCGCGACCTCCTGCAGGCCGATCAGGTCGGGCTCGTCGCGGGTGATCTCGTCGGCGAGGAGCTCAGCGCGTACGGGGTAGTCGGTCTGGTCGACGATCGCCCGGGTCACGTGGGTGGCGTTGGCGAGCGCCACCAGGATCTCCGGCCCCGTCTTGCCCTGCGCCTGCGCCGTGAGGGCGGCATTGACCGGGCGGTTGATGTCGGCGCCGAGGTAGACATTGCGGGACATCACCGTGACGGGCTTCCCGGGCTGCGGCTTGGCCTCGACAGGCCCCGCCGCGACCGCGGCGACGACCAGGCTGACGGTGGCGGCCACGGCGAACGTACGGGCGCGCAGAATCTTCATGTGTCTCCCCCAGTGCTCCTCGATTGCCCTGATCCTGCACCGCCGTGACGGGCTTGTCCATGGATCGGGCGCGAAGGGCTACTCCGGGCCGAGCGCGAAGGTGTGCTGCGGGACCCAGCCGGCGACGTCGTCGTGGTGGTAGAGCGCGAACTCATCGACCGAGAACTGGCACTCGAACGAGCTGAGCTCGTCGTACGCCCGATCGAGACTTGCGTCGTCGAGGTTGTGGGCGACCGTGACGTGCGGGTGGAACGGGAAGTCGGGCTCCGGCGCGTCGAGCGCCCGGCGCACGCTCTTCGCCAGCATCTCGGTGTAGGAGATGCCCTGGCTGACCGCGATGAAGACGACCGGGGACACCGGCCGGAACGTCCCTGTCCCTCGCAGCCGCATCGGGAACGGCGGGATCGCGACCGACGCGCGTTCGAGCGCTGCGTAGACGCCCTCGAGCTCCTCGGGCTGGTACTCGATCGGCGGGATCAAGGTGACGTGGCTCGGCACGGACTCGGCCATCGGGTCCCCGAAGCTGGCCCGCATCTTGCGCAGATCGCTGCCGTACGGCTCGGGCACCGGGATCGCGATCCCAATCGTCAAGGGTGTCATGCCGGACGCACGAACCCGGAGTGGTCGTAGACGAGGTCAAGCGTCGCGCTCGCGACCTCCCGCGCCTGGGCAGCGCCCTGGGCGAGGATGCGGTCGAGCTCGCCGCGGTCGTCGAGCAGCTCGCGGGTGCGGTCGCCGAACGCCCCCACGAAGTCGGCGACGAGCTCGGCGAGCGCGACCTTGAAGTGGCCGTACTGCTGGCCGTCGAACTCCTTCTCGATGTCCGGGATCGGCCGGTCCGTCAGCGCCGAGTAGATCGACAGCAGGTTGGCGATGCCGGGCTTCTCGACGGGGTCGAAGCGGACCTCGGTGCCGGAGTCCGTGACCGCGGAGCGGACCTTCTTGGCGGCCTGCTTGCGGCTGTCGTTCAGGTCGACGACGCCGGCGTGCGACACCGAGGAGCCGCTCATCTTCGCCGTCGGGTCCTGCAGGTCGTAGATCTTGGCCGTCGCCTTGACGATGTGCGCCTCGGGCACCGTGAACGTCTCGCCGAAGCGGTGGTTGAAGCGCTGGGCCAGGTTGCGGGTCAGCTCGACGTGCTGGCGCTGGTCCTCGCCCACCGGGACCCGGTCGGCCTGGTAGACGAGGATGTCGGCCGCCATGAGGATCGGGTAGGTGAACAGCCCGACGCTCGCGGTGTCCGAGCCGCCCTTGGAGGACTTGTCCTTGAACTGCGTCATGCGGCCTGCCTCGCCGAAGCCCGTGATGCAGCTCAGCACCCACGCGAGCTGGGCGTGCTCCGGCACGTGGCTCTGGACGAACAGCGCACTGCGCTCCGGGTCGACACCGGCCGCGAGCAGCTGCGCCGCCGCGATGTAGGTACGCTCGCGCAGCTCCGCCGGGACGTAGTCGACCGTGATCGCGTGCAGGTCCGGGATGAAGTAGAACGCCTCGAAGTCGTCCTGGAGGGCGACCCACTGCTTGAACGCGCCGAAGTAGTTGCCGAGGTGATACGAGTCAGCGGTCGGCTGGGCGCCGGACAGCACTCGGGGGCGACGATCAGCGGGCATGGACGGCATTCTGCCAGCCACTGCCTACGTCGTAGGGTCGGGGCGTGACTGACGTACGCCGGTGGGATGTACCCGGACGAGTGAACCTGATCGGCGAGCACCTCGACTACAACGGCGGCCCCGTGCTGCCGATGGCGATCGACCGTTCCCTGACGATCAAGGTGCGGACCCGCGACGACGACACGGTCAACCTGTGGTCCGACCTCCCCGGCTCGGCGAAGGTCACGTTCAGCACCGGCGTCCAGCCCGGCGAGGTCGACGGCTGGGCCGTGTACGCCGCCGGCATCGTGTGGAGCTTCATGTCCGCGGGGCATCGCTTCGGTGGCGCCGACATCGTCGTGGAGTCGAGGATCCCGTCCGGCGCCGGACTGTCCTCGTCCGCCGCCCTCACCTGCGGCATCGCGTCGGCACTCGATGACCTGTTCGGCTTCGGACTCGACCGCACGGAGCTGGCGCTGCTGGCGCAGCGCGCCGAGAACGACTTCGTCGGCGCGCCCGTCGGGTTGATGGACCAGCTCGCGGTGCTCTACGGCGAGGCGGGTCACGCGGTGCTGATGGACACCGCCCAGTCGCCGCCGACGACCGAGGTCGTACCAGTCACGTGGGAGGAGGACGGGCTCACGCTCCTCGTCATCAACACGCACGCGCATCACTCCCTGGCCGACGGCGAGTACGCCGCCCGGCGCACGGAGTGCGAGCGAGCTGCCGCGGAGCTGGGCGTCACGTGGCTCGCCGAGGCGACCCTCGACGGCACGATCGCGCTGACCGACGACACGCTCAAGGCACGGACCCGTCACGTGCTGACCGAGACGGCGCGCGTACGCGGTGCGGTCAATGCCATCAGCCGGCGGGCGTGGACCCAGCTCGGCACGATCCTCACGGCGTCGCACGCATCGCTCCGCGACGACTTCCAGGTCAGCTGCCCCGAGCTCGATGTCGCGGTCGAGGCAGCGCTCGAGGGAGGCGCGCTGGGCGCGCGCATGACCGGCGGTGGCTTCGGCGGCAGCGCGATCGCCCTGGTCCCGCTCGACCGCGTGGCAGCCGTACGCGAACGGGTCGCGGCCCGCTATGCCGCCCATCAGTGGCGCGAGCCGGAGACGTTCGTCGTACGAGCCGCCGACGGCGCCCACCTCGTGGACTGACGCGTCTGCGGTCCCCCGAAACTCGTGCTTGCCGATCCTATTCTGGATGTGTAGTATCCAGGATATGAAGTTGAGCGAGGGCGTCGAGTGGGCACTGCACAGCTGCCTCAACCTGTCGTGGGTCGATGACGAGGCAATCACCGCCGGGAAGCTGGCCGCGTTCTACCAGCTGCCGACCGCCTACATGAACAAACAGCTCCAGGCGCTGGCCCGGGCGGGCATCCTCTCGTCGGTCTCCGGTCCTCGGGGCGGCTTCCGCCTCGCAAGGAGCATCGCCGACATCACCCTGCTCGACATCGTCGTGGCGATCGAAGGTCCGGACGAGATCTTCCGTTGTGACCAGGTCCTGCGCCACGGGCCGGGCGGCTCCGACGAGGTCGACTACCGCCAGACCTGCATCATCTCTGGCGCGATGCGCAAGGCCGACCTGGCATGGCGAACCAGCCTGGCAAACCAGACCATCGCCGACATCAGGGCCGACGTCGAGAAGGCGTACCCCCACACCCGTGACGCGACACTGAACCACTTCTTGAACGTCGGCTGACCGCCCTCACCTGATCGCACCACTCGAAGTTCGCAATTCTGGATATCTAGTATCCATAACCAACAAGGAGAAGCAGCATGAACACCTCACCCGTACTCGTCCGCGCCGACCAGGCCGAATGCGTCATCGACGGACCGACCAGCCTGATCACCCTTCTGGCCGATGCACCCGAGACCGGAGGCGCGGTCACGATCAATCGCGCCAC
>NZ_JAKFCB010000181.1:0-11244 GCF_036676885.1 Aeromicrobium sp. | reverse complement strand
TCATCACCGGCGCCGACAGCGTGGCGACGATGGCGGTCTACGTCGGCCTGCTGGACATGGACATCCGGGTCGAGGAACCGCCGGAGCTCGTCGAGCGGATGAAGGTGTTGAGCCGCCGCTACGGCGAAGCGGTGCGTTGATGCCGCGATTCGTGACGATTTGCAGATCATCGCGTTCGGCGCTCGGAAAAGACAGCGCCCCCGGCAGGACTCCGTCGGGCGCTGAGCGCCCTCCTCCCGAATCCTGAACGCCGGGGAGTTGCGAGATGAGCTCGCGTTTCAGCTGGCGCCCCCGGCAGGACTCCGTCGGGCGCTGAGCGCCCTCCTCCCCGAATCCTGAACGCCGGGGAGTGACGACTTGAGCCGACGTTTTGCTGTGCGCCCCCGGCAGGATTCGAACCTGCGCTTCCGCCTCCGGAGGGCGGCGCTCTATCCCCTGAGCTACGGGGGCCAAATACGGCCAACTGCGGTGTGAGCCTACCCCACAGGGACTACCGTGTTGCGGGTGCCCAGAGTGCTTGTCGTCGATGACACCGCCTCGATCAGATTCCTCATCCGGACCAACATGGAGCTCGCTGGATTCGATGTCGATGAGGCAGTCGACGGTGCCGATTGCCTCGAGTTCCTGCGTACGTCCGAGGTCCTGCCCGACGCCATCACGGTCGACGTCATGATGCCCCGGCTCGACGGCATCGCGACCGTCGCTGCAATCCGAGCCGATCCCAGGACCCGGCACATCGCGATCGTGATGGTCACGACGCAGGGACATCCGGCCGACATCCAGCGCGCCACCCAGGCCGGCGTCGACGCATACGTGACCAAGCCGTTCGACCCCGACGGGCTGATCGAGACGGTTCAGGAAGCCATCGACCACACGAAGAATCGGGGCGACGCCTGAACGAGGTCCTTGAGTGGTGCCACCCCGGGACGTACCGTTGCTGTACACGGATTGGAGGTGGTTCGAGGATATGAATAGCTCTTGGACTTGTGAGGTGGCTGTCCGCTAGCCGCATGGCTCAGCTAGTGGCAGCGAATCCCCGCAGCCACCCGACCCGCAGGGCGTCGAGTTGTCCACTCGACCGCGCTCCTACTCCCCGGAGGCGAGTGCAGCCCTGCGGGTCGTCCACGTTTATGGGCTGTGAGCGGTGGCCGATAGGCTTGTGCGGTGACTCCCGAGCAGCTCTCCACGGCCATCGTCGGTGCCCTCACCTCGCTCAGCGAGGCGGGGACGATCACGCTGCCCGACGGGGTGCCGGCAGAGGTGCTCGTCGAGCGCCCCAAGGTCAAGGAGCACGGCGACTACGCCACCAACATCGCGTTGCGCCTGGCCAAGAAGGCCGGCATGAACCCCCGTGACTTCGCCCAGCTCCTGGCCGATCAGCTCGGTGCTTCCGACGGCATCGCGAGCGCCGAGATCGCCGGCCCGGGCTTCCTCAACATCCGCGTCGAGGCCGGCGCCCAGGGCGCGCTCGCGCCCCAGATCGTCGCGGCCGGTCAGGCGTACGGCACGAGCGACCTGTATGCAGGACAGAAGGTCAACCTCGAGTTCGTCAGCGCCAATCCGACCGGCCCGATCCACATCGGCGGCGTCCGGTGGGCCGCGGTCGGAGACTCGCTGGGCCGCATCCTGACGGCGATCGGCGCCGAGGTCACGCGGGAGTACTACTTCAACGACCACGGGATGCAGATCGATCGCTATTCCCGCTCGCTGCTGGCCAACGCGCGCGGCGACGAGGCGCCGGAGGACGGCTACGGCGGCCAGTACATCTCCGACATCGCCGCGACCGTCGTCGCCAAGCACCCGGACGTCCTGACGCTGCCCGAGGCCGAGGCGCTCGAGACGTTCCGGGCTGAGGGCGTCGACCTGATGTTCACCGAGATCAAGAAGAGCCTGCACGAGTTCGGCGTCGACTTCGACGTCTACTTCCACGAGAACGACCTGCACGAGTCCGGCGCCGTCGAGCGCGCCATCGCGCGGCTCCGCGAGCTCGGCATGATGTACGAGCAGGACGACGCGACCTGGCTGCGTACGTCCGACTTCGGCGACGACAAGGACCGTGTCGTCATCAAGTCCGACGGCCAGCCGTCCTACATCTCGGGCGACCTCGCCTACTACCTCAACAAGCGCGAGCGCGGCTTCGACCGCTGTCTCATCATGCTCGGCGCCGACCACCACGGCTACGTCTCTCGGATGCTGGCGATGTGCGCGGCATTCGGCGACACCCCCGGCGTCAACCTCGAGCTGCTGATCGGCCAGCTGGTCAACCTCGTACGCGACGGCGAGCCGCTGCGCATGAGCAAGCGGGCCGGCACCGTGATCACACTGGAGGACCTCGTCGAGTCGATCGGGGTCGACGCCGCCCGCTATGCCCTCGCGCGCTACTCGACGGACTCCACGATCGACCTCGACCTCGACCTGTGGGCCAAGCAGGACAGTGACAACCCGGTCTACTACGTCCAGTACGCCCACGCGCGGCTGTCGTCGATCATCCGCAACGCGGTCGACCTCGGCGTCGTGATCGACGCGTCGACGTTCGACCCGTCGCTGCTGTCGGTCGAGCAGGAGGGCGCCCTGCTGCGGGCGCTCGCCGACTACCCGCGGATCGTCGCGCGCGCCGCCGAGCTGCGCGAGCCGCACCGCGTCGCGCGCTACCTCGAGGACACCGCGGCGGCGTTCCACAAGTTCTACGACGTCGCGCACGTGCTGCCCAAGGGCGACGAGGAGCCCAACGACCTGCACCGGGCCCGGCTGATGCTGGTCGCGGCGACGCGGCAGGTCATCGCCAACGGCCTCGGCCTGCTGGGCGTCAACGCCCCGGAGCGTATGTGATGCGGTCGCACGAGGCAGGAGCCCTGCACGGCCAGTCCGGCGACCGCGGACCGGCGTGGCTGCGTATGCCTGAGGACCCCAACGAGCTCGTGCCGCACCTGTGGGCCTCGTCGGTCTCCAAGGTCGACGGCGTGCTGACGGTCGCGGGGGAGTCGGTCATCGACCTCGCCGCCGAGTTCGGCACCCCGACCTACGTCGTCGACGAGGACGACTTCCGGCGCCGGGCCCGCGGCTTCAAGGAGGCGTTCCCCGACGCCGACGTCTACTACGCCGGCAAGGCGTTCCTCTGTGTCGCGACCGCTCGCTGGATCGCCGAGGAGGGGCTCAACCTCGACGTGTGCACCGGGGGTGAGCTCGCGGTGGCGCTCAAGGCCGAGTTCCCGCCCGAGCGCATCGGCCTGCACGGCAACAACAAGTCCGTTGCGGAGCTGCGGCGCGCGCTCGAGGCCGGTGTCGGCCGCATCATCATCGACTCGCTCGAGGAGATCGAGCGGCTGCGTGACCTGACCGCCGAGCTCGGCAAGCGTGCCTCCGTCATGATCCGGGTCACCGCGGGAGTCGAGGCGCACACCCACGAATACATCTCGACGTCGCACGAGGACCAGAAGTTCGGCTTCTCGATCGCCGGTGGTGACGCGCTCGACGCCGTACGCCGGGTGCTCGCCGAGCCGGGGCTCGAGCTGCGCGGCCTGCACTCGCACATCGGCTCGCAGATCTTCGTCACCGACGGCTTCGAGGTCGCTGCCCGCCGGGTCCTGCGCCTTCACGCCGAGATAGCCAAGGAGCTCGGCGTCGCGCTGCCGGAGTTCGACCTCGGTGGCGGCTTCGGCATCGCCTACACGACCCAGGACGATCCGTCGACGCCGGAGGACCTGGCCCGCGGGATGCTCAAGATCGTCGACGACGAGTGCGCCGTGATCGGCATCGACGTGCCCCACCTGTCGATCGAGCCCGGCCGCGCGATCGCCGGCCCGTCGACGTTCACGCTGTACGAGGTCGGCACGACCAAGTCCGTGGAGCTCGACGGCGGTGCGTACAGGCGCTACATCTCGGTCGACGGGGGCATGAGCGACAACATCCGGCCGGCGCTCTACGGTGCCGACTACTCCTGCACGCTCGCGTCACGCGCCTCGGAGGCCCCTGCGCTGCTCAGTCGCGTCGTCGGCAAGCACTGCGAGTCCGGCGACATCGTGGTCAAGGACGAGTTCCTGCCCGGCGACGTCGAGGCCGGCGACCTGCTCGCCGTGCCCGGCACGGGGGCCTACTGCCGGTCCCTGGCGAGCAACTACAACCACGTACCCCGTGCCGCGGTCGTCGCCGTGCGCGAGGGCGAGGCGCGGGTCATCGTGCGTCGCGAGACCGAGGACGACCTGCTCGCCCTCGACATCGGCTGAGGCGTCAGCGCCGCATCAGGCGTCTCGGTCCGGGGCCGGTGCTGGCGAGCCAGTCCTCCGGGTTGTAGAGCGAGCAGCTCTTGAGGGACAGGCACCCGCAGCCGATGCAGCCGTCGAGGTTGTCGCGGAGTCGTTGCAGCTGGTCGATGCGGGAGTCGAGGTCGGCCCGCCAGCGTTGGGAGAGCCGCGCCCAGTCCGCCTTGGTCGGCACCTTGTCGTGGGGGAGCGACTCGAGGGCTTCGCGGATCTCGGCAAGACTGATCCCGAGTCCCTGGGACACCCGGATGAACGCGATCCTGCGCAGCACGTCGCGGTGGTAACGACGCTGGTTGCCCGCGGTCCGATCGCTCTCGATGAGGCCTTCGCGCTCGTAGAAGTGCAGCGCCGACACCGCCACCCCGGCTCGCTCGGCGACCTCGCCAGGGGTCAGCGGCTGATGCTTCGAGATCGTCATGACCTCAACCATACTTGGGGTTCATCCTCGATCGCCGCTTGACCTCAACTGCAGTTGAGGTTGTGGACTGTCCCCACCGACGACGAAGGAGCAGCATGCACGCGATCAGGCAGTACGAGCTCGGTGGGCCCGAGGTTCTCCGGTATGAGGTGGTCCCGGACCTCGAGCCGGGGGAGGGGCAGGTACGCATCGCGGTCCGCGCGAGCGGCGTCCACTACCTCGACACCTCGCTCCGCTCGGGCTTCACCAGCGCTGTGCACCAGCCGCTCCAGCTGCCGATGACGCCGGGGCGCGAGGTCGCCGGCCGGATCGACGCGATCGACCCCGGCGTGGACCCGTCGTGGTCCGGCAAGCGGGTGGTGGCGCATCTCGGCATGGCCAGCGGTGGATATGCCGAGCAGGCGCTCGCGGCGGTGGCGAGCCTCCACGAGGTGCCCGACGGAATGCCCTACGCCGTGGCGGTCGCCGCGATCGGCACCGGTCGCACCGCCGCCGGCATCCTGGACCAGTCGCCGGTCGAGGCCGACGACATCGTGGTGGTGACGTCCGCCGCCGGGGGGCTCGGCGTCCTGCTGATCCAGGCCGCCAAGGACGTGGGAGCCAAGGTCGTCGGGCTGGCCGGAGGCGAACAGAAGGTCGCGATCGCCCGCGCGCAGGGTGCCGACCTGGCGGTCGACTACCGCATCGACGGCTGGGACGACGTCGTCCGCCGCGAGCTCGGCGGCGACCTGGCGACCCTGGTCTTCGACGGCGTCGGCGGCAAGACCGCCGACTCGGCCTTCAACCTGCTCGCCCCCGGTGGACGCCTGATGCAGTACGGCTGGTTCACGGACGAACCGGCGACGTACGACGACCCGGCCAGAACCGTGAAGATGCTGCTCGGGCCGCAGATGCTGGCGCGCCCGGGCGGCCTGCGCTCGCTGGAGGCCGAGGCACTCGCCCGGGCCGCAGACGGCAGCCGCGTGCCGCTCGTCGACTCGGTCTTCCCCCTGGCCGACGCGGCCGGCGCCCATCGGGCGCTGGAGGGCCGGAAGACGTACGGCAAGGTCGTCCTCGTGCCGGACGCACTCCTGTGACCGCACCGGCCTCCACGTCCGAGCGGTTGTGGCTCGGGCCCCACGGCCGCGTCGTCGCGGGGATCTTCTCGCTGGCATTCCTCGTGGCATTCGAGTCCCTGGCGGTGATGACGGTCATGCCGGTCGTGGCCGACGAGCTGGACGGCCTCGGCCTGTACGCCCTCACGTTCGCCGCGCCCACGGCCGTCGCCGTGGTCTCGATGACGATCGCCGGGCCGTTGATGGACCGCCGAGGACCCGGGCTCGCCCTGCGCGCCGGAGTCGGGATCTTCGCGGCCGGCCTGCTCGTCTCGGGTCTCGCGCCGACGATGGAGGTGTTCCTCGTGGGGCGCGCCGTGCAGGGGCTCGGCATGGGCTTCGTCGGTGTCGGGCTCTATGTCGTCATCGGCAAGGTGTTCCCCGAGCACATGCGCGCGCGGGTCTTCACGGTCATGACCAGCGCGTGGGTGCTGCCGGCACTGGTGGGACCGGTCATCGCCGGGTTCATCGCCGACCACATCGGCTGGCGCTGGGTGTTCCTCAGCGTCCCGCTGATCGCGATCGGGTCGCTCCTGCTGATCTGGGAGGCGCTCGGCCGCCTCGACGGCAACCCCGCAGTCGGCTCGGACCGTCGCCGGCTCTGGTGGGCCTCGCTCACCGCCGGCGGCATCCTCACGGTGAGCGTCGCCGGTCAGCGTGGCGTCGGCTGGTGGCCCGTCCTGCTGATCGTGGCGCTCGCCCTAATCGTCGCGTACGCCCCGAGGCTCCTGCCCAGGGGCACGTGGCGTGGACACCGCGGCCTGCCGAGCGTCATCGCGACCCGCAGCCTGCTCTCTGCCGGGTTCTTCGGCGCCGAGACGTACGTGCCGCTGTCCCTCGTCGAGAACCGTGGCCTGAACGTGTCGCAGGCCGGGTTGCTGCTCACCAGCGCGGCGGTCCTGTGGTTCAGCGGGTCGTGGATCGCGGCCAACGTGCCGGCGCTGGCGTCCAAGACGTTGCGGGTGCGGCTCGGCACGGGATTCGTGCTGCTCGGCACCGGCTCGGGATTCCTCACCCTCACCGACGGCATACCCGTGCTCGTCATCGCGGGGCTCTGGAGCGTCGGCGGACTTGGCATGGGCCTGGCCGCGTCGACCCTCGGCGTCCTGCTTCTGGACCACTCGGCTCCCGGCGAACAGGGTGCCAACAGCGCCGCGATGCAGACCAGTGACGCCGTCGTCCAGTCGCTGGTGCTCGCGATCGGCAGCGTCGTGTTCGCCGTCATGCTGCAGACGCACGAGCTGACCGGCTACATCCTGGTCTTCGGCCTGGCGAGCGTCGTCGGAATGTTCGCGGTCGCGCTGGCCACCCGGATCGACTGAGGCACCGATCGAAGATCAGCCCATGCACATCACGAGCTCGTTGGTGCCGCGCGCGGTGTACGTCCGCTGCTTGACGCCGTCGATCGAAACCGTGCACGTGGCACGTGTCGCGGCGCCACGCACCTTGACCGCAATGGCGGCGAGCGGGCGAGGTCCGCTAAGCGTCTTCGACACGCTGAACGCGGCCGGCGCCCCGCGCTTGACGACCTCGGTGCCGTCACGCAGCAGGTAGCCGATATCGCTGCCCGCAGCGTCCGCCGAGACCGAGACCGTCACGACGTGCTCGAGGCCGTCGTCGGGGCCGGTGATGATCAACGCTCCACCACCGCCCAGCGGCTGGCCCGCCTGGAGTGCCAGCCGTGCGGCTTGCTCCGCCGCCGTCTCGCCGGCCGAGGTGTTGGGCTGACTGACGACCTGCGCCGATCCGGCTGACCGAGAAGCGCCGTCGTCCGACGTGCTCCCGCGCCACAGCACGAAGGCGACGACGAAAAGCACGGCCGATGCCCCGAAGAGGATCGTGAGAATCGTGCGATCACGCTTCAGGCGGGGAAAATGCACTGTTCAGCCTTTCAGGGCGTCGGGCGTAGCGTTCAGGGTTATCAACGATTCACGTCCCGAACGGCTATGGGACCACGGGACGAACCGCGTCACCCGTCCGGGCCCCGCGCCGATACCCTTGACCGGTGAGCGAATCCTCGTGGTCCCCCGGTCGCCCGCTCCGCGTTGCCCTGTTGGGCTGCGGAGTCGTCGGCACGGAAGTTGCCCGGTTGCTCACGAGCGACGCAGATGAGCTGGCCCAGCGCGTCGGCGCCCCGCTCGAGCTCGTCGGCATCGCCGTACGCCGGCTGGGCCGCGAACGCGATCTCGACGTACCGGCTGAGCTCTTCACGACCGACGCCACCGGCCTGGTCGGTCGCGGCGACATCGATGTCGTGATCGAGGTCATCGGCGGCATCGAGCCCGCTCGCGAGCTGATCCTGTCCGCCCTGGACAACGGCGCCTCGGTCGTGACCGCCAACAAGGCGCTGCTCGCCGAGGACGGCGCGACATTGTTCGAGGCCGCGCTCAAGGCCGAGCGCGACCTCTACTTCGAGGCCGCCGTCGCCGGCGCCATTCCGATCGTCAGGCCGCTGCGCGAGTCGCTCGCAGGTGACCGGGTGCAGCGCGTGCTCGGCATCGTCAACGGCACGACCAACTTCATCCTCGACGCCATGACCACGACCGGCCAGGGCTTCTCCGAGGCGCTCGACGAGGCCCAGCGGCTGGGCTACGCCGAGGCCGACCCGACCGCCGACATCGAGGGATTCGACGCGGCGTCCAAGGCGGCGATCCTCGCCGGTCTCGCGTTCCACACCCGCGTGGTGATCGGCGACGTCCACCGCGAGGGCATCACCGACGTCACGGCGGCAGACGTACGCTCCGCGGCCGAGATGGGTTGCGTCGTCAAGCTCCTCGCGATCTGCGAGAAGCGCGAGACACCCGACGGGCCCGCGGTGTCCGCCCGTGTGCACCCGGCGATGATCCCTCTCTCGCACCCGTTGGCATCCGTCCACGGCGCCTACAACGCGGTGTTCGTCGAGAGCGAGGCCGCCGGTCAGCTCATGTTCTACGGGCCCGGTGCCGGTGGCGCGCCCACGGCGAGCGCGGTGCTCGGCGACGTCGTGTCTGTCGCCCGCAACCGGCGCAGCAACGTCTTCGGTCCCGGCGAGTCGACCCACGCGCAGCTCGAGGTGCTCGACATCGGCCGGGCCCGCACCCGCTACCACGTGTCGATCGACGTCGACGACCGCGCGGGCGTGCTCGCCTCGGTCGCGGGCGCGTTCGCCGAGTTCGGCGTCTCGATCCGCACGGTGCGCCAGGAGGGCAGCGGCGATGACGCCCAGCTCGTCATCGTGACGCATGAGGCGGACGACGCCGCACTGTCGGCAACGGTGGCCTCGCTCCGGGGCCTCGACATGGTTCGCGACGTGACGTCCGTGATGCGCGTCGAGGGAGGATCCTGATGGCTCACCTGTGGCGTGGCGTGATCGAGGAGTATCGCGAGTGGCTCCCGGTGACCCCCGAGACACCGGTCATCACCCTCGGTGAGGGCGGCACTCCGCTCGTCCACTCCGCGTGGCTGTCCGGCATCGTCCGCGGTGAGGTGTGGCTCAAGGTCGAGGGCGACAACCCGACCGGCTCGTTCAAGGATCGCGGCATGACCGCCGCGATCTCCGTCGCCGCGGGCGCGGGCGCCAAGGCCGTCGTCTGCGCGTCGACCGGCAACACCTCGGCCTCCATGACGGCATACGCTGCCCGCGCGGGCCTGACTCCGATCGTCCTGGTGCCACACGGCAAGATCGCCGCCGGCAAGATGGCGCAGGCCGTCATGCACGGTGCCACCGTCATCCAGCTGCGCGGCGGGTTCGACCAGTGCCTGCAGGTCGCCCGCGACCTCGCCGACCAGTACCCCGTCGCCCTGGTCAACTCGGTCAACCCCGTGCGCCTTCAGGGCCAGAAGACCGCGTCGTTCGAGATCGTCGACGCCCTCGGCAAGGCGCCCGACCTGCACGTCCTGCCGGTCGGCAACGCCGGCAACATCTCGGCCTACTGGCTGGGCTACCAGGAGTACGCCGAGGCCGGCATCGCCCAGAAGACGCCGTCGATGTGGGGCTTCCAGGCCGAGGGCGCCGCGCCGATCGTGCTGGGCCACCCGGTCGAGCACCCCGAGACCCTCGCCACCGCGATCCGCGTCGGCAATCCCGCGTCGTGGCAGCTTGCCGTCGCGGCCCGGGACGACTCGCGGGGCCGTATCGAGGCCGTCACGGACGACGAGATCCTCAGCGCCCAGCGTGAGCTGGCCTCACGCGAAGGCGTCTTCGTCGAGCCGGCCTCCGCTGCCGGCGTCGCCGGGCTGCTCAAGTCCGCCGGCTCCGTCGAGCCGGGTTCGACGATCGCGATCACGGTCACGGGCCACGGCCTCAAGGACACCGAGACGGCGCTCTCCGGCATCGACTCGATCGTCGACTCGGTCATCGATGTCGACGTGCACGCGGCGGCCGAGGTCGCCGGACTCGTATGACGTTCGTCGCCGGCCCCGTCACGGTGCGTACGCCGGCCTCCAGCGCCAACCTCGGGCCCGGCTTCGACGCCCTGGGTCTCGCCCTGACGCTGTACGACGAGATCACGGCCGAGGTGACGGACACCCCCGGGCTCGACATCGAGGTCTCCGGTGAAGGCGCCCTGGACGTCCCGAGGACCAGCGACCACCTGGTCGTCACGGCGATGACCGCGACGTTCGACCTGCTGGGCGAACGGCCCACCGGCTTGCGTCTCGAATGCGTCAACGCGATCCCGCACGGCCGCGGCCTGGGCTCGTCGGCCGCGGCGATCGTCGGCGGCATCATGCTGGCCCGCGCGCTCGTCGAGGGCAGCGCGTCCCGGCTCGACGACCGGGCGGCGTTCCAGCTCGCGGTCGACCTGGAGGGTCATCCCGACAACGTCGCTGCCGCGATGTTCGGCGGGCTGACGATCGCGTGGATCGATGGGGCCGCCGCCGAGGTGGAGCGGCTCGACACCGCGGTCGAGGTCACGGCATTCGTCCCGCCCGAGGCGGTGTCGACCGAGAAGGCTCGCGGCCTGCTGCCCGAGACCGTGCCGCATCGTGACGCGGCGGTCAACGCCGGCCGTGCCGCGTTGCTGGTCGCGGCGCTCACCACGGCGCCCGAGCGGCTCATCTGGGCGACCGAGGACCGGATCCACCAGACGTACCGGGCCGACGCGATGCCCGAGTCCTACAAGCTCCTGCGACAGCTGCGAGTCGAGGGCATTCCGACGATCATCTCGGGGGCCGGACCCACCGTCCTGTCGTTCGCCCGGGGCCTCGCCGACCGTGCTCCGGAGGGCTGGACGGTGCACGAGCTGGACGTCGACACCGAGGGCGCGCACACCCTCTGAGAACTCTCTTGACATGAACCCACGGGGAATGCCGGATGACTCTCTGGTGTTACAGTGGATGAGTCGGAGTCGAGTGCGAAACTCCCCGACAGTGACAAGTAGCAGTGCCATTCAAGCCGCCCGTCGGATACGGGCAAGCCTTTATGCGATCCGGATCTCTCCGGACATCAGGCCTTGTGGCCTCATCCAAAGGAACCTACGTGACTGAAACCACC
>NZ_JAKFCB010000180.1:0-3412 GCF_036676885.1 Aeromicrobium sp. | reverse complement strand
CGGGAACGCGGATTCGGTCGTTGACGCGCAGCTCTGTGGTGATGGATCCTCCTGAGATCGTGTGGGAGGCCAAGAAAAAATGGCCCCCGTACGAAACGGAAGCCACCAGTGGCGTATTCCCGCAGGAATGACGCCGTCGGCCGGTTCGTTCGTGCTCAGGAACCGGCGTAACCCCAAGGTCGAGGACCAAGCAGGTGGGAGGTGGACCTCCACTTCGTCCTCAAGGATATCAGCGCAAGCGTTCTCTTGTGAAATCAGAAGGGTTTGCCTCCGCGAAACACGGGCGACGCGGCGGCGAAAACTGGACGAGTCACTCTGGCACCATGCTGTGGCGCGTACGTACGACACTTGTCGATCGACCCGGGATCCTCGCGGAGATCGCGCTGGCGTGCGGCCGTTCCGGCGTCAACATCCTCGGCATGCAGGTCTTCCCGACCAGCCCGCAGGTCACCGACGAGTTCATCGTCACCGCGCCGGACGGTTGGGGCGACGTGCGGCTCGCCGAGCTGTTCGAGGAGGCCGGTGGCGCGCAGGTGTCGGCGACGCGAGTCACCGACGACTCGCTGATCGACGCCCCGACGCGCTACCTGCGGGGCGTGCACCAGGTCCTGGAGGAGGGGCGTGACGCCGAAGAGGTGCTCCGTGAGCTGCTCGAGACCGAGCCGCCCGATGTCGCCGACTATCGCGGGCACGACGTCCTGGACCTGACGCGCCGCAACGGATCGGTGCTTCGCATCAGCCGGGCGATCCCGTTCACGGCCGTCGAGCGGGCCCGCGCCCAGGCGCTGCTGTCGCTGGTCAGCGACGCCGGGTACGACACCCCGTTGATCTCCCCCACCCCACGCCAGCAGGTGCCGATGGTGCGCGAGGCGACGCTCGCCGACATCGAGGCGGTGGCCGCCCTGCACGGACGGTGCAGCGTGGAGACGCTCTACAACCGCTATCAGGTCCCGCTGCGCATGCCGATGACGACCCGCATGGCGCGGCGGCTCGTGGCGCCCGACGCGGGCGTGGCACTCATCGTGCAGGTCGGGCTCGACGTGGTCGGCCACGGCGTGCTGGAGGCGCTCGACACGGTCTGGACGTTCCAGCTGCTCATCGAGGATGCCTGGCAGGGCCAGGGCCTCGGCACGATGCTGGTCAAGCAGGCGGCGGGCCGGGCCAAGTCGCACGGTGCCGCCCGGCTCACGTTCATCACCGAGGGCTCGAACGACAAGCTGCTGCGCACCGTCGGCAACGCCGGCTTCGTCGCCCGGGTCGAGCGCCACGACGGCAACGTCCACATCACGGTGCCGCTGTCGGCCGTACGGGCTATCGCCGCCGGCTGACCCGGGCCCACCAAGATGTGGGCGGGATCAGCTGATCCAGGCGGGGCCGGCTTCGCTCCGGACCAGGCGATGGCCGGCGGCAAGGTGCTCGACGTCTTCGGTCTCGACCACCGTGAACGTCTCGTTGGCCAGGTCGAGGAGGATCGCCGCCGCGCCCTCGTCGAGGGTCGCCCGGGCGGCGTCGCGGCCCAGGATCGGCACCGGCCGGGCCTTCGGGTCCCACGCCGCCATCGAGGCGACGCTGCTGAACGCCAGCAAGGCCTGCCGCCCGTCGGCCCCGGTCATCAGCACGGCTGCCATGTCGGCGTTCTTGTCGCCCTCGGCCGGGACCTCGCCGAGCAGCGCGATGATCGGCACGAACACCCGGGCGTCGGCCAGCGCGCCGAGCACCGCGAGGTCGTCGCCGAATGCTGCCGCGAGGAGAGGGTCGACAGCCCCGTCGTCGCCGGGGAACTGCGGACTGGCGAGCGAACGGTCGTGGGTCATGACTGAAGCCGGTTCCGCAGATAGGCGACGGCCTCGCGGGCGTACGCGCCGTCGGAGCCCTGGATGCCGAACAGGATGACCCGTTCATCGTCGTTCGTGACGAGGGTCGGCCACGGAGCACCGGTGTTCATCGCGAAGCCCTTGATGTCCGACCACGGGATGCGGTGGCGGCGATAGCCGTTGAGGACCTCGACGCCCTCGTCGTCGGCGCGTACGTAGCTACGCCCGATCCCGTGCAGCAGCACGAGCACCACCAGGATGATGAGCCACAGCGTCACGTCCTCGGCGGGCGTGAAGTAGATCTCGTCGGGCAGCGCGAGGCCGATCACGACCGTGATGACGACCATGATCACCCCCACGCCGTACGCGACGACGCGGGCCCCGCCGGGACGGAACGTCCTCAGATCCGACACGCCAGGATGTCCGTCACGAGAATGCCCCGCGCGCCGATCTCGTAGAGCGCGTCCATGACCTTCTGGGCGGCGTCGCGAGGCACCATCGAGCGCACCGCGACCCACCCTTCGCGATGAAGCGGCGAGACCGTCGGCGACTCGATGCCCGGCGTGAGCTCCACGGCGCGATCGACCTGGTCGACGCGGATGTCGTAGTCCATCATGATGTACGTCCGCGCGACCAGGACGCTGTCGATGCGACGCTTGAAGACCGCGAAGCCGTCGGGCTCCGAGGCGCCCTGACGCGTGATGAGCACGGCCTCTGAGGCGAGGATCGGCTCGCCGAACACCTCGAGGTCGGCCTGCTTCAGCGTGCTTCCGGTCTCGACGACATCGGCGATCGCATCGGCGACGCCGAGGCGCACGGATGATTCGACCGCACCGTCGAGACGTACGACGTCGGCGCTGATGCCCCGCTCGGCGAGGTAGGCCTCGACGATGCCGGGGTATGACGTGGCGATCCGCGAGCCGTCGAGGTCGGCGACGGCCGACATCGCGCCGATCGGTGCGGCGAACCGGAACGTCGAGGCTCCGAAACCGAGCGAGAGGTTCTCGGCGGCGTGTGCCTTGGAGTCGAGCAGCAGGTCACGGCCGGTGATGCCGACGTCGAGCGTGCCCTCCCCCACGTAGATCGCGATGTCGCGGGGGCGGAGGTAGAAGAACTCGACGTCGTTGTCGGGGTCGAGCGTGACGAGGTCCTTGGTGTTGCGGCGCTGGTGGTAGCCGGCCTCGGTCAGCATGTGGGCTGCCGCCTCGGCGAGCGCGCCCTTGTTGGGAACGGCGATCTTGAGCATGGGGTTCTCTTCTCAGGAGTTCTGTGACGGGAGGCGAAGGCACGGACAGGCGCCGAAGAGCCGATCCGTCACAGATGCGCGTAGACGTCGTCGAGCGTGATTCCGCGGGCGATCATCATGACCTGGGCGTGGTAGAGCAGCTGGCTGAGCTCCTCGGCGGCCCGCTCGGCACCTTCGTGCTCCGCCGCCATCCACGACTCGGCCGCCTCCTCGACGAGCTTCTTGCCGATCGCGTGCACGCCGGCATCGAGCTCGGCGACGGTGCGCGAGCCCTCAGGGCGGCTGGCTGCCTTGTCGGACAGCTCGGCGAAGAGTTCATCGAAGGTCTTCATCGCGGAGCAGTCTATCGGCG
>NZ_JAKFCB010000179.1:0-1650 GCF_036676885.1 Aeromicrobium sp. | reverse complement strand
CGACAGTAGCCATCCGGGGTGCCCCTGCTTGCTGTGACATATGTACTTACCTCTCGCTGGCGACGGTGACGCCACTGGACGACATCACTGAACTTTCCTACATGGACACTAACGGTTTTCCCGGCTCCATTGTGCTCAGGCGCGGGGCTGTTCGCTGACGGCGCACGATTGCCCGGGAGGGTTCATCACCGGCTTAAAAAGCCGCACCCCCGGATCAGTGATCCGGGGGTGCGGCAGGAACTGCGGAACAGAAAGTGCTAGAACTTCACTGCTGCCGGGTCATCGTTCTTCGCGGTCTCGGCTGCTGCGTCCTCGGAAGCGGCGTCCTCGACACCGGCTTCAGCCTCGGCTGCTGCCTCTTCGCCGCCGGGGCGGACGAAGTCGCTGAGGTCAACCTTGTTGCCCTCAGAGTCCGTAACCTCGGCCTGGCCCAGGACGACGGCCAGTGCCTTGCGGCGGCGGACCTCGGACACCATCATCGGGACCTGGCCGCTCTGATCGATGATCTGGGCGAACTGGTTCGGGTCCATGCCGTACTGGCCGGCCGTCGTGACGATGTAGTCGATCAGCTCGTTCTGGCTGACGTTGACTTCTTCCTTTTCGGCGATGGCGTCAAGGATGATCTCGTTCTGGAAGGCCCGCTCCGTGTTGGCCTTGACCTCGGCGCGGTGCTCCTCGGTGTCGTGCTCGCCTTCGCCGTGGGCGTTCTCGGCGTTGAAGTGCTGCTCGAGCTGCTCTTCGACGACGGAATCCGGGACGGGGACCGCTACGAGCTCAACGAGCTTGTCGAGGACCTTGTCGCGGGCTTCGACGCCCTGCTCGACAACCTTGGACTCGGCAGCCTGCTTGGCGAGGTCCTCGCGGAGCTCGGCCAGGGTGTCGAATTCGGACGCCAGCTGGGCGAAGTCGTCGTCGGCCTCGGGAAGCTCGCGCTCCTTGACCGACTTGACGACAACCTTGACCTGGGCCGACTCGCCGGCGTGCTCGCCGCCCACGAGGGTGGTGTCGAAGATGGCGTCCTCGTCGGCGCTGAGGCCGGTGACGGCTTCGTCGAGGCCTTCGAGCATGGTGCCGGCGCCGACCTGGTAGGACAGGCCGGTGGCGGAGTCAACCTCGGCGCCGTCGATGGTGGCGGTGATGTCGATCGTCAGGAAGTCCTTGTCGGCGGCCGGACGGTCCACGGACTTCAGCGTGCCGAAGCGGCCGCGGAGTTCGTCCAGGGCCTTGTCGACGTCGGCGTCGGTGGACTCCGCGGCGGCAACCTCAACCTTGATGCCGGCGTAGTCGGGCAGTTCGATCTCGGGGCGGACGTCAACCTCGGCGTGGAACTTCAGTTCACCGTCGGTGGCGGACGGGTCCGGGACCTCGGTGATTTCGACCTCGGGACGGCTCAGCGGGCGGATGCCGGTTTCCTGAACGGCTGCCTGGTACCAGCCGTTGAGGCCTTCGTTGATGGCAGTCTCCAGCACGTAGCCGCGGCCGACGCGCTGGTCAATGAGCTTGGAGGGGACCTTGCCCTTGCGGAAACCGGGGACCTGGATCTGCGAAGCAACAGTCTTGTATGCCTCTGCGATGCTGGGCTTCAATTCCTCAAAGGGGACCTCAACATTGAGCTTGACCCGCGTGGGGGTGAGGTTCTCGACAGCGCTC
>NZ_JAKFCB010000178.1:0-15973 GCF_036676885.1 Aeromicrobium sp. | reverse complement strand
CCAGATCGGCTCGCTCACCGAGACGCTCGACTCGGTCGATCTCGCGCACCGTCACGGCTTCGCCTGCATGATGAGCCACCGCTCGGGCGAGACCGAGGACACCACGATCGCCGACCTCGCGGTGGCGACCAACTGCGGCCAGATCAAGACCGGCGCCCCGGCTCGTTCCGACCGTGTTGCCAAGTACAACCAGCTGCTGCGCATCGAGGAGGCCCTCGGGTCCTCCGCGTCCTACGCCGGCGCCTCCGCCTTCCCGCGGCTGGCGCTCTAGGACCCATGGCCTCGCGTCCCCCACGTGGCCCCGGCCGGAGGCCGCCCGATCGCGGGCGGCGTCCGATCGAGCGTGGGGCGCGCGGGGCGGCGCGCAACCGTACGCCCAAGGTCGCGACGCCGAGCGCGGGCACGGGTCCCCAGCTCACGACGCGGGCGATCGTGCTGCTGTCCGTCGTGCTGCTGCTCATCGCGTCCTACACCTCCACGCTGCACGCGTGGTGGGAGCAGCGCGCCGACATCCAGGCGACCAAGGCCGAGATCGTCATGAAGCAGCAGCAGATCGTCGCGCTCAAGGACCAGAAGGCCCGCTGGGACGACCCGGCGTACGTCAAGCAGCAGGCCAAGGAGCGCTTCGGCTGGGTCACCCCGGGCGAGGTCGGCTACCGGGTCATCGGCAGCGACGGCACCGTCAAGGGC
This sequence comes from Aeromicrobium sp., assembly GCF_036676885.1. Classification (GTDB taxonomy): domain Bacteria; phylum Actinomycetota; class Actinomycetes; order Propionibacteriales; family Nocardioidaceae; genus Aeromicrobium. Next base: position 15,283 of record NZ_JAKFCB010000178.1, on the reverse strand, counting down.
GATGTGCCGACGTTGGACGCGCCGCCGACCACGACGACCACGACCGAGTGGTACGACAAGCTGTGGGGCAGCGTCAAGGAGTCCGGCAAGACCCCCAAGGCGGCCGAGCCCACAACCGATCCGGACAAGGTGCTGAAGAAGAAGTGAGTGTCGACCAAGCCGACCTGGACGCGGTCGCCGAGCAGCTCGGCCGTACGCCCAGAGGCATCCTCGAGGTCGTGTCCCGGTGCCCGTCGGGCCACCCCAACGTCGTCAAGACCGAGCCGCGGCTCGACGACGGCACACCGTTCCCGACGATGTTCTACCTGACGTGCGACCGGCTTGCCGGCGAGATCGGCACCCTCGAGGCCTCAGGGCTCATGAAGGAGATGAGCGACCGGCTCGCCGAGGACGAGGAGCTGGCGGCCGCCTACGCCCGCGCTCACGAGGAATATCTTGCCGAGCGGGAGGCGATCGCCCACGTGCCCGAGATCGACGGCATCACCGCCGGCGGCATGCCGACCCGGGTGAAGTGCCTGCACGTGCTGGTCGGCCATTCCCTCGCCAAGGGCCCCGGAGTCAACCCGCTGGGTGACGAGGCGCTCGAGCTGCTCGGCGACTGGTGGACCGGCAACTCCTGCGGTCCCGCTCCCGTCACGACCTGACGGCGCGATACTCCACGTGCGGACGGCCGGTGCCGCCGTATCGGGTCGCCCGCGCCGACTGACCGAGGTCCGCGAGGTGCTCCAGATAGCGTCGGGCGGTCACGCGTGACGAGCCGATCAGCTCGGCGACCTCGCCCGCGGTGAGCCCGTTCTCCGCCTCCGCGAGCGTGGTGCGCACGGCCTCGAGCGTCTCGGCGCTGAGCCCCTTGGGCAGCACCTCGTCCTCGGGAGCGGGCCGCATCGCGCCGAACACGGCGTCCACGCCGCGCTGGTCGATCGACTCGTCGCCGGCCTCGAGGGTGCGCCGGAAGGCGGCGTACTGGCGCAGCTTGGCCTCGAACATCGCGAACGTGAACGGCTTGAGCAGGTACGCCACGACGCCCTGCGACACCGACTGGCGTACGACGTCGACGTCGCGCGCCGACGTCACCGCGATGACGTCGTACGGGCGGCCCGTCGCGCGGAGCTGGCGCAACAGGTCGAGGCCGTGGCCGTCGGGCAGGTGCATGTCGAGCAGCACCAGGTCGACCGGCCGGCTGCCCAGCACCCGGGCCGCCTCCTGGAACGACTCGGCAACCTCGACCACCTCGAACTCGCGCATCCGCTCGACGTACGCCCGGTGGGCCTGCGCGGCGATCGCCTCGTCCTCGACGATCAGCACCCGGATCTTCCTCATGAGCCGATCCTGATGTCGAAGGCCGCTCCGCCGAGCGGGCTCTCGCCGATCGTGGCCTCGCCACCGTGCCGGCGTACGAGCTGGCCGACCAGCGCCAGGCCGATCCCGCGCCCGCTGCCGTCGTCGGCCTTGGTCGACCAGCCGCGGACGAACACCGTCTCGCGGTCCTGCGGCTCGACGCCGGGGCCGCTGTCCTCGACGCGTACGTGCAGCAGGCTCGTCGTGGAGGTGATCGTGACGGAGACCTGGCGGTCGTCGGACGACTGGGCCGCGTCGATCGCGTTGTCGATCAGGTTGCCGAGGATCGTCACGGCCTCGTGCGCCGTCGTGGCGAGGCCCGACACGCTGGTCGCCGGCTCGATCGTCAGGGTGACGCCGCGCTCGGCGGCCTGCGCGCTCTTGCCGAGCAGCAGGGCAGCGATGACCGGCTCGTCGATCGACTCGACCATCCGGTCGGTGAGCCGTCGGGCGACGTCGAGCTCGCGGGTCGCGAAGTCGATCGCCTCCTGCGCCCGGCCGATCTCGATCAGGGACACCATCGTGTGCATGCGGTTGGACGACTCGTGGTTCTGCGCGCGCAGTGCCTCGGCCAGGCCGCGGACCGTGTCGAGCTCGGCCGTGACGCTCTGCAGCTCGGTGCGGTCGCGCAGGGTCACGACCGAGCCGACGTCGCGACCCTCCCAGTGCGCCGGCGCCTGGTTGACGACCAGCACGCGGTCGCCGACGACGTGCACGGCGTCCTGCAGCGAACGGCCCGACGTCAGCTCGGCCACCAGCGTCGGCTCGAGGCCGAGGCGGTCGACCGTGGAGCCCACCGACGAGGTGTCGAGGCCCAGCAGACGTGCGGCCTCGTCGTTCATCAGCGTCAGGCGGCCCGCGGGGTCCAGCAGCAGGAGTCCTTCGCGCACGGCGCGCAGCACGGCGTCGTAGTACTCGTACATCCTGGTGATCTCCTGCTCGCCGAGACCATGGGTCTGCCGGCGCAGCCGGCGGTTGGCCAGCCCGGCGCCGACGGCACCCAGCAGCCCGATTCCCACGGCTGCGGCGACGATGCGCGGCAGGACCGAGAGCACCTCGTCGTTGACCCGCTCGGTCGTGATGCCGACGGAGACCAGCCCGCGTACCTCCCCGTCGTCCTCGATCGGGACCACGGCGCGCACGGACGGACCGAGGGTGCCGGTGAAGTCCTCGGTGAACCTCCGCCCGGCCAGCGCCTCGTCGATGTGACCGATGAACTTCTTGCCGATGTTGCCGGGCGTGGGGTGCGAATAGCGGATGCCCGACGTGTTCATGACGACCACGAAGTCGGTGCCGGTCGCCTTGCGGACGCGTTCGGCGTACGGCTGCAGCACCTTGCTCGGGTCAGGGTCGTCGAGCGCCTGGATGACGGTGGGGGACGCGGCGACCGCGAGAGACACGTCGAGGGTCTGCGCGCGGGCGTCGGCCCGGCTGTCCTGCCGGGCGTCGAACCAGGCCAGGCCCGTCCCGCCCACGACGACGACCAGCACCACGAGCAGCTGCCACACCAGCATCTGCCGTGCGACGGTACGTCCGCGATCCCGGGCCACCCCCGCATTCTCCACGATGACGGGCCGTGGTCCGACCCGGTGTTGTGACGGCGGTCACGAACTTTACGAACACAACGGTGAGCGGGGTCACACGCGGACCCATCCTGATGACGCAACCCCTCACCGTCCAGGAGGACTCATGTCATCGAATGCGATGCGTACGCCGGCCCGCAAGGACCGCACCCACTACCTGTATCTCGCCGTCATCGGCGCCGTCATCGCGGGAGCCACGCTCGGCCTCGCCGCGCCGGACGTGGCGGTGGAGCTCAAGCCGATCGGCACGGGCTTCGTCTCGCTCATCAAGATGATGATCGCGCCAGTCATCTTCTGCACCCTTGTCCTCGGCGTCGGCTCGGTGGCCAAGGCCTCCCAGGTCGGCAAGGTCGGCGGCCTCGCCCTCGGCTACTTCGTGACGATGTCGTTCGTCGCGCTCAGCATCGGCCTGCTGGTCGGCAACATCCTGAAGCCGGGTGACGGCCTCAAGATCACGCCGGACGTGGCAGCTGCCGGAAGCGAGCAGGTCTCGACCGAGGCGCAGTCGACGACCGACTTCCTCCTGCACATCATCCCCGACACGCTGGCCTCGTCGCTGACCTCGGGAATGATCCTCCAGACGCTGCTCGTCGCCCTGCTGTTCGGCTTCGCGCTCCAGGCGATGGGCTCGGCCGGCCAGCCGGTCCTGACCGGCATCGGTCACCTCCAGAAGGTCGTCTTCCGCATCCTCGCGATGATCATGTGGGCCGCCCCGATCGGCGCGTTCGGCGCCATCGCCGGTGTCGTCGGCGAGACCGGTGTCGACGCGCTCAAGGCGCTCGCCGTCATCATGATCGGCTTCTACACGACCTGCGCCGTGTTCGTGTTCGTCATCCTCGCCGCGCTCCTGAAGGTCGCGACGGGCATCAACCTGTTCTCGCTGCTCAAGTACCTCGGCCGTGAGTTCCTGCTGATCTTCTCGACCTCCTCGTCGGAGTCGGCGCTGCCGCGACTCATCGCCAAGATGGAGCACGCCGGCGTCTCGCAGCAGACCGTGGGCGTCGTCGTCCCGACCGGATACTCGTTCAACCTCGACGGCACGATGATCTACCTGACGATGGCGTCGCTGTTCATCGCCGAGGCCATGGGCAGCCCGCTGTCGATCGGGGAGCAGATCTCGCTGCTGCTGTTCATGATGATCGCGTCGAAGGGCGCCGCGGGAGTCACCGGAGCCGGTATGGCCACGCTGGCCGGCGGCCTCAGCTCGCACCGTCCTGAGCTGCTCGACGGTGTCGGCCTCATCGTCGGCATCGACCGGTTCATGTCGGAGGCGCGCGCCGTCACCAACTTCGCCGGCAACGCCGTCGCCACGCTGCTCGTCGCCTCGTGGACCAACACGCTCGACCGGCCGCAGCTCGACCGGACGCTGTCCGGCGACAGCCCGTTCGACGAGGCGAAGATGATCGACGACCACGAGGCCGTGGCGGAGTCTGCGCCCGTCGCGGCCGAGGTGGACGGTGCCGAGGCGGCGCCGCGCATCCCCGCCAGGGTCTGATCGATCACCACCCGGAGACGGGGCTCCCGGATGATTCCGGGAGCCCCGTCCTTGCCGTATGACGTGCCGATACGCTCGTCGCATGCTTGATCAGCGCACACGCGTGGCCGCGATCGACTGCGGCACCAACTCGATCCGTCTTCTGGTCAGCGATGTCGGCGAAGACCACAAGGTCGACCTGGTACGCGAGATGCGTATTGTCCGGCTGGGTGCCGGCGTCGATGAGACGGGACATCTTGCCCAGGAGGCCATCGACCGTACGCTGCAGGCGACGCGCGCATACGCCGAGCTGATCGCGATGTTCGGCGCCACTGAGGTTCGGTTCTGCGCGACCTCTGCCGTGCGTGACGCCGACAACGCCGCCGACTTCGAGGACGCCATCGAGGGCATCCTGGGTGTGCGCCCGGTCGTGCTGGCCGGACTCGACGAGGCCCGCGCGTCGTTCCTGGGCGCGACGCGCGACCTCGAGCGGGTCCGCACGCTCGTGGTCGACATCGGCGGAGGATCGACCGAGCTCGTCGTCGGCACCGGTGAGGACATCGAGTGGTCCGTGTCGCTGGACGTCGGCTCGGTACGCCTGACCGAGCGGTTCCTGTCCAGCGATCCGGCGTCGGTCGCCGAGGTGACGGCGTGCATGCACTACCTCGACGGGATCCTGGCACCCGTCGTCGGCCACCTCGACCCGGTCGGCTCCTTCGTCGGCGTGGCGGGCACGATCACGACCGTGGCGGCGCACTCGCTCGCCCTGCCCTCGTACGACGCCGCGACCATCCATGGCGCCAAGCTCGCTCTGGACGATGTGCGCGCGGCCTGTCTGTCGCTCGTACGCATGTCGGTCGCCGATCGTCGCGCCCTGCCGTTCATGCATCCCGGCCGCGCAGACGTGATCGGGGCCGGTGCCTTGATCCTCGACCGGCTGATCGACCTCGTCCCGCTGTCGACCGACACGATGGTTGCCAGCGAGCACGACATCCTCGACGGCATCGCCTGGGACATCGTGCGGGTCTGACGACTCGCCGGGTGGGATCGGTGCGGTCAGATCAGGCGACTCCTCGCGGCCAGGACGACCGCCTCGATGGGTGTCTTGACGCCGAGCCGGTCACAGATGAGCCGGACGCGGCGGCGCAGAGTTCGCTCGGAAACGCCGAGCTCCCGGGCAATGGCGTCGGTCGTGAGGCCGCGGCCGAGGAGCCGCAGCACTCCCAGGTCGCCGTCGTCGAGTTGAGCGGCCCGAGCCATCGGTCCCCCTTCACACGTACGAGCTCCTCGCCCCGAGTGAGGCGCATCACATGGTGTTGCGCACGATACTAAAACGATTCAATCACTTCAACCGCTGGCCGGGACCGGTCATTCCAGGGCATGTCGGCCTCCCCGGATTCTCGGGCAAATGTCGCAGTTCCGGATGACGTCGGCGGGTGCCGTAGCAGCAACGGCTCTTGTCAGGCTTAGTAACCCGTGGGTAGCGTGAGCCCGGTCACGTCGATTAAATCGTTTCAATGAATGGATGCCCGTCATGCTCCAGTCCTCTTCGGCCGCTCCCCGGTCCGCCTTCCGCCGTCTTCTCGGCCTCGTGGTGTCTGTCGTCCTGGTCGGCACGACGCTGCTCGCCGGTGCCGGTAGCGCCACTGCCGCCGACGGGCTCACGGTCGGCGGCCTGCAGACCAACGCCAGGACCAAGCCTCTCGGCATCCCGGGAGCCGACCCGACGCTCAGCTGGAAGTCCACGTCCAGCGCCCGAGGCGTCGTGCAGAGCGCATATGAGGTGCGCGTCGGCACAAGCGAGGGGTCCGATGACGTCTGGTCGTCGGGCAAGGTGGAGTCCGCGAACCAGGTCGACGTGACGTACGGCGGTCCCGACCTCGCGTCACAGACCCGCTACTTCTGGCAGGTCAAGGTCTGGGACGGTGACGGCCAGGCCAGCGAGTGGAGCGAGCCCAGCTGGTTCGAGACCGGCATCCTCACCGCCGGAGAATGGACCGGCGACTGGATCGGCAAGGGGGCCGGCGGCGAGATCGACAAGTGGACCGACTACACCGCCGACATCGACTTTGACATCAAGGACCTGGCGATCGGTGTGTTCATCCGGGCAGCCGACACGAGCAACGCGTACATGTGGCAGATCTCGACGGCCGACGGCACCGACGTCCCCAAGTTCCGCCCCCACAAGCGCGTCAACGGCGGCTATGCGCTGCTCGGCAACCTGCCGATCGCGGGTATCACCTCGGCGGAGCTCCTTGAGGGCACGCACCGCCTGTCGATCACGGTCGACGGCAGCACCATCACGACGAAGCTCGACGGCACCCAGATCGACCAGCGTGCGGATGCGAGCTTCGCCAAGGGCTTCATCGGCTTCCGCCAGGACTTCGCCAACAACGTCGATGAGACCGCGGACGTCAAGGCCGTCAAGGTGACCGCCAAGACGGGCAACGTGCTGCTCGACACCGACTTCTCCGCCGGCAACCCGTTCAACGGCGGCACCGTGACCGACGAGGGCCTGCGCATCGGCGGTCGCAAGGACATCCTGCTGCGCACCGCCGACTCCAACAAGCCACTGCTGCGCAAGGAATTCGCGACGCAGGATGGCAAGACCATCAAGTCGGCTCGCGTCTACGCGTCGGCCCACGGCGTGTACGAGCTGCAGCTCAACGGCGAGACGGTCGGCGACCAGTTCCTCGCGCCGGGCTGGACCGACTACAAGAAGCGCATCCAGGTCCAGACGTACGACGTGACGGACCAGGTCAACAATGGCGCCAACGCGATCGGCGCCGAGCTCGGCGATGGCTGGTGGGCCGGCAAGGTCGGCATGTGGGGCCCGGGCATGTACAGCAACACGCTCGGCCTGATCGCCCAGCTGCGCATCGACTACACCGATGGCACCAGCCAGGTCATCAAGTCCGACAACACCTGGAAGAGTCACTCCGGCCCCTACGCCGCCGCCGACAACATCGACGGCGAGACGTACGACGCCCGTGCCGAGCAGCCGGGCTGGGACGTGCCCAACTACGACGACGCCGGCTGGACCCCGGTGACCGTGGGTGCCGCGACCGACACCCCGAAGCTCGAGCCCCAGACGGACGAGCCCGTCCGGGTGACCGGTGAGCGTCCCGCGCTGGATCGCACGACCTCGCCCGGTGTCACCAACGGCTACATCTACGACTTGGGCCAGAACATGGTCGGTGTCGCGAGGATGCGGATCCAGGGCGTCGCCGGCCAGACCGTCAGGTTCCGGTACGCCGAAGAGCTCTACGACGACGGCCGGTTCTACGTCGGCAACCTGCGTGCGGCGAAGGTCACCGACTACTACACGTTCAAGACCACCGGCACGGTCGTCTACACACCCAAGTTCACCCAGCACGGTTTCCGCTACATCGAGATCTCCGGCGCCTCCGTCGCTCCCGAGCTCGACGACGTGACGGGTGTCGTGTGGGGCTCGGACATGAAGGCCACGGGCGACCTGGAGACCTCGGACCCGATGCTGAACCAGCTGCAGAGCAACATCTCCTGGGGCCAGCGCGGCAACTTCTTGTCGATCCCGACCGACACCCCGGCCCGTGACGAGCGGCTCGGCTGGACCGGCGACATCAACGTCTTCGCGCCGACCGCGAGCTACCTGCGGGACACGCGTTCGTTCCTCCAGAAGTGGACGCAGGACCTGCGCGACTCCGCGTACGCCAACGGCAACCTGCCGGGCATCGCTCCGTCCGTCCCGACGATCGACCTCGGGGCCGGCCTCGGCTGGTCCGACGCCGGCATCACAGTGCCGTACGCGGCGTGGCACGCCCAGGGCGACACCAGGATCGTGCGGCAGAACTACGCCGCGATGCAGAAGTTCTTCGGCTTCGTGAAGACCGGGGCAGGCGCCGACCTGATCGACTCGGCCCGCGGCAACTGGAACGACTGGCTCAACCTCGACGACAACACGGGCACCGACGTGCTCGGCACGGCGTACTACGCCGAGGATGCCCGGATGCTCTCGGAGATGGCCGCGGCGATCGGCGAGGATGCCGATGCGGCTGCGTACGCCGCACTGTCGGAGGACATCCGTGAGGCGTTCACCGCCGAGCTGATCGCGAGCGACGGCACGGTCAACGGCAACAGCCAGACGGCGTACGCGATGGCGCTCGGCATGAACCTCGTGACCGACCCGGCGCTGCGCGAGAAGGTCGGCGCCAAGTTCGTCGCGAAGCTCAAGGCGAGCGACAACCACCTCACGACCGGCTTCCTGGGCACGCCGTGGCTCCTGCCCGCGCTGACCAGCATCGACCGGTCGGACATCGCCTACACGATGATCCTCAAGAAGGACTACCCGTCGTGGGGCTACGAGATCGAGAACGGCGCCACCACGATGTGGGAGCGGTGGAACTCGATCGGCCCCGACGGCAGCTTCGGTGACGAGGCCATGAACTCGTTCAACCACTACGCGTACGGCGCGGTCGGCGACTGGATGTACCAGAACATCGGTGGTATCTCGGCGGTCAAGGCCGGCTACAAGAAGTCGAGGATCGCCCCGGTCATCGGTGGCGGACTGACTCACGGCCACGGCACGTACGAGTCGGTCTACGGAACGATCTCGTCGGACTGGAAGACCGAGGGCGACGACGTCATGCTCGACATCGAGGTCCCGGTCAACACGACCTCGACCGTGAGCATCCCGGCGGCAAACCTGGTGTCGGTCACGGAGGGCGGCACAGCCCTCGCCGACGCGGACGGTGTCAGCGACGTCTCGTTCGCCGACGGCGTCGCGACCTTCACGGTCGGCTCGGGCACCTACTCGTTCCATGCCGACGCGCAACGCGCGATGTTCGGCGACATCCTGGACGAGATCCAGAAGACCGACGACCATGCCGGTGACCTCGCGGCGGCAGGCGACCTTTCGGACGAGGCGCGTACGCACATCGGTGATGCGCTCGCCGCCGCCAAGGGCGATGTCGAGGATGCGCTCGCTGCGGACCTGACCGGCGACAAGGGTGGCGTCTCGCAGCACCTCAGCGACGCCCTCGCCTCGATCCGCGACCTCAAGACGTGGGTGGCCGGATCGGCGATCGACGGACCCGTGCGGGGTGACTTGACCAAGCGGCTGGAGAAGATCGAGTCGATGTTCGGCGCGGCGATCGCCAGCAGCCTCGGCGTGTCGGTCGTCATCCCACCCGTCGCCGAGCCGACCCAGCCCGGCGCCACGGTTGCCGGCACGATCGAGGTCGCGAACGGCGGTGATGTCGCCCTCAGCGATCTGAAGGCCAAGGTCGGCGTCGAGGACTGGAAGGTCGATCCCACGACGACCGAGCGGGACGCGCTCGCCGCGGGCGACCAGGCCCAGCTGCCGTTCACGGTCGAGGTGCCCAAGCACCAGAAGCCGGGAACGTACGACGCCTCCGTCGACCTGACGTTCACGAGCTCCTACGGCACGTTCACGCTGACGGACGCGACGCCGTGGGTGTCGGTCGACTCGGGTGTCGAGATCACGGGTGTGACGTCAGAGCACCCGGTCGACGGCACCGAGGAACGCGCGACCCTCAAGGCGACGGTCAAGAACGACGGCGACGCCGCGGTCTCGGGACAGGTCACGGCCGACCTGCCTGACGGCTGGACCACACCGCCGGACTCCGAGCGGGTCACGGTCGAGCCCGGTGCCACCCAGGAGGTCACGCTGCCGCTGTTCGTCGGCCTGGAGACTGTGGGGGGAGACCAGTCCGTCACGGTCGACTTCGTCGACCAGGGCGTGATCCTCGCGACGAAGGACGGCGCGCTCGGAGTCGACCTGGCGACGCCGCCGACGCAGGAGGCGACGGACTTCATCGACTTCGGCGACAGCACGTCCGAGACGGCTCACGGCATCATGGCCGCGCCGAACAGCGGGACCAACACCGAGGCCGGCCTGACGCGGCGCTACGCGCACACGAACTACCCCGGCTCGTGGTTCTCCGCGGAGTATCAGGTGACTGTCGGCGAGCCGTTCATGCTCCGCAACCGGGAGACGTTCGACGGCGCGAAGACCAAGAAGTACAACATCTACGTCGACGACACCCTCGTCAAGACGTACGTGCTGAAGCAGACGGTTTCCGGCCAGAGCGCCAAGACGTATCAGATCGTCATCGACGATCCGGCGGCGATCGCCGCCACGAGCGACGGGACGGTGCGCATCAAGTACGAGTTCCCGCTCGACGCGTCGGGTTACTACGACCCGTCGATCGCTGACAGCTGGGTACTGCCGGTACCGGATGACACGCTTGCACCGCTGGCCTCGGCCTCGGTGACCAGCCCTGCGGCGCCTGGCGACAACGGCTGGTATCGCGGCGACGCGACCGTCGCGGTCAAGGCCGTCGACAACCGCGGTGGCGCTCCGGCGATCGAGACCGGCGAGTCGTCGGGCTGGCAGCCGTATGTCGCCCCGGTGCCGGTCAGCGGTGACGGCAAGCACTCGCTGTCGTACCGGGCCAAGGATGCTGCCGGGAACTCGACGGGCGAGCAGAAGGTGGCGGTCTGGATCGACGGCACGGCCCCCGGCACCCAGCTGGCCGTCACCCGCGGATCGGGCGTCGACAACTCCGACAGGGCCACGCTGAAGCTCACGGCTCAGGACTCCCTGAGCGGGGTCGCCTCAACGACGTACCGGATCGACGGCGGCGCCTGGAAGGTGCTCGCCGACGAGGAGCCGGTCGTGGAGGGCTATGGCGTCCACACGGTCGACTACTTCTCGACCGACGTCGCGGGCAACCCCGAGCCGCTGCGCACCACGAACGTCGACCTGGCCGATGTGGATGTCATCGAGGCGATCATTGCTCCGCAGGTCGTCGGGACGGCGACCTACGGGTCGACGCTGACGGCGACGACCGGCTCTTGGAACACCAAGGGCCTGACGTATGCGTATCAGTGGCTGCGCGACGGCAAGGTCGTGACGGGTCGGACCGCGACGACGTACAGGATCGGGTCGTCGGACATCGGTCACCGCCTCTCCGTCAGGGTTACGGCAAGCAAGGACGGCAAGACGCCGGCCACCTCGACGTCGGCGCAGACCGCGAAGGTCACGAGGGCCAAGTCCAAGGTCAGCGTCGGCTACTCCGACACGTCTGTGCGGAAGTACCAGAAGGTCCGGCTGTCGATCGCGGTCTCGTCGACCACGGCAACGCCACGGGGCACGGTGCGGATCTACGAGAACGGCAAGCGGGTCAAGACCCTGACGCTGTCCTCGACCGGCAAGGTGACGTACTCGGTGACGATGCGCACCAAGGGTCTGCGGTCGCTCAAGGTCGTCTACGCCGGCAGCTCGTCGGTGTACGGCTCGACCTCGACGGTCCGCCACATCCGGGTGCGGTAGGTCGGACAGGAGAATCTGGTTTTGTCCGGTCATGATCGGACAAGACCAGATTCTCCGGTCCCTGGGAGGTCACCGGGCGGTGGAGCGGCGCAGCTGGTCCTTGACGACCTCACGCTGGCGACGGATGGCGTACGAGCTGAAGATGAGTGTGCGCCGCCCGTCGATCGTGACCTCGTTGAGTCGCAGGAGGTCGCCGTCCCACTGCTCGACTTCCATGTGCGGAATCCCGTGGATCTCGCAGGCGAGGTTGAACGCCCTCCACCAGACGTCGAGGTAGTAGCGTCCGTCGCGGCGTCGGACGATGGCCTGTCGCTCGGGGCGGGGCAGCCGCATCTCGAGGCGGATCTGGTCAAAGTCTCGTTCGGGCAACGACTGGATGCCGCCCCACGCGTCGAGGTAGGACTCGACGATCAGGGCGCGATGTCGACAGGCGCCGCGGCGGGCGAGGGCTTCCCGCAGCTGACGGGTATGGACGACACCGTGCTGTGCCGCCGCGAGCACGATCTCGCGGGCGCGCTTCTCCTCCGTGGTCCATGACGCTGCGTCGAGCACGCTCCGCGCCGGCCGGGTTCGTAGCGGCCGCCGCAGGGGATGGACGTCGCGGTTGTCGAGGAACTTCGACCAGTGCATGGTCAGATCGTCGTACCTGATCGGCGAGGCGCCCATGGGCGCGATCACGATGGGCTTGTCGGCACGAAAGGCGGTGAAGTTGTCGTACTTCAGCGCCGTCAGGCCGCCCAGCACCGAGCCTGGTGGGAGGGCGAGGAGAGCGACCCAGTCACGCTGGCTCGAGGTCAGCTCACCGTTGTGGGCCACGAAGACCCCGCGAGCCGGGTTCTGCCATCGACCGGAGCCGACGAGGGTGTAGAGCTGGTGCCGGGTGACGAGCTGGAGTGCCTGAGCGCGGGTGAGGACACCCTGCTGGTCTCGCACCCAGGCGGGCAGGGCTGAAGTGATCAGGACAGGCATCAGCCCACGGTGCGTGCCTCAACCGTCAGCGTTCGACTCCGTCGCCCCGGCTGTGGACGCCCGATGGCGCCCGAGTCCCTGTGGAGGACCGGAGAATCTGGTTTTGCCCGACCATAACCGGACAAAACCAGATTCTCCGGTCGGACAGCGCTCGACCGGACGAAACCAGATTCTCTCGTCCCTCAGGCGCCGGCGGTGGAGCGGCGGATCACGAGCTCGGGCTTGAGGGTCGTGTGCTTGACCTTCGATCCGGCGGGGTCGGCGATCACGTCGAGCAGCAGGGTCGCTGCCGCCGAACCGAGCTGCTGAGCAGGCTGGCGTACGGACGACAGCGGGATCGCGGCCGAGGCGGCGAACTCGATGTCGTCGTAGCCGATGATCGCGATGTCATCCGGCACGCGTACGCCGGCGAGCGTGAGCGCCTGCAGGACGCCGAGCGCCACCAGGTCGTTGGCGGCGAAGACCGCATCCGGTCGCTCCTCGCGGGGCAGCTCGAGCAGCTGCTCGGCGCCCCAGCGGCCGGCCTGCGCGTTCATGGTCTCGGTCTCGACGAACACGATCTCGCCCGAGCCGTGCTTGTCGACCGCTGCTCGCGCGGCGGCGAGGCGGGTCTTGACCTGCGCCAGGCTCGCGGGGCCGCCGATGAAGCCGATCCTGCGGCGGCCCATGTCGAGCAGGTGCTCGGTCGCGATGCGTCCGCCCATCTTGTCGTCGATCGAGACCGACGAGAACTCCTTGGCCCGGCTCATCCGGTCGACCAGCACGACGCTCGTGCCGCGGTCGCGCAGGCGGCGGAGGCGGTCCATGACGTCGCCGACCGGCGTGATCAGGACACCGCTCATGCGCTGCTGCTCGAACAGGTCGAGGTATGACGTCTCGCGTGTGGGTTCCTGGGCGCTGTTGCCGAGGATCAGCGGCCGGCCGTCGGCGATCAGGACGTCCTCGACGCCGCGTGCGACATCGGTGAAGAACGGGTTGGCGATGTCCAGCACGATCATCCCGATCGCACGGTTGGTGCCGGCGCGCAGCTGACGGGCCGCATCGTTGCGGATGTAGCCCAGCTCGTCGATCGCCGCCTGGATGCGCGCCAGCGTCGCGGGGGAGACCTTCGCGGGATGGTTGAGCGCATTCGACACGGTGGCAGGCGAAACCCCCGCGAGAGCGGCAACGTCCCGAACCTGAGCCACGGCCATGACGAGGAGGTTAACACGATTTAACGAAATGGGTTGACGGAACTGTGATCGCCGTCATACAGTTCCGGAAAGGCGCATTGGAACGATTTAATCGCGCCGCGAAGTCAGCCCTGAGAAGACACGGAGTCCCCATGAACGCGAGCGGTCCTGTCGCCCTGCAACTCGTGCAGGTGCGCAAGTCGTTCGGCCCGGTCGTCGCCCTTCGGTCGGGGAGCCTCACGGTCCACTCCGGCTCGATCCACGCCCTCGTGGGCGAGAACGGCGCCGGCAAGTCGACCCTCGTCAAGATCGTCGCCGGCGTCTATCAGCGCGACGGCGGCGAGCTCCTCCTGCACGGTGAGAGCGTCGACTTCTCGTCGACGGCCGCGTCCAAGGACGCCGGTATCGCCGTGATCTACCAGGAGCCCACGCTCTTCCCGGACCTCTCGGTCACCGAGAACATCTTCATGGGCCGCCAGCCCCTCGGCCCCGGCCGTCGCATCGACCGCAAGGCCATGCACGACGAGGCGCTCGGCCTGTTCAAGCGCCTGGGCGTCCACCTGGACCCGAGGCGCCTCGCCGAGGGCCTGTCGATCGCCGACCAGCAGATCATCGAGATCGCCAAGGCCATCTCGCTCGACGCCAGCGTCCTGATCATGGACGAGCCGACCGCGGCCCTCAGCGGGGTCGAGGTCGAGCGACTGTTCGCCGTCGCCCGCAGCCTGCGGGACGAGGGTCGTGCGCTGGTGTTCATCTCGCACCGCTTCGACGAGGTCTTCGCGCTGTGCGACACCGTCACCGTGATGCGCGACGGCGAATACATCTCGACCGACCCGATCGCCGAGACCACCAGCGGCCAGATCGTCGCCAAGATGGTCGGCCGCGAGGTCGGCGACCTGTTCCCCAAGACGCCGGCCGAGATCGGGGAGCCGGTCCTCACGGTCACGGGGCTCGAGTCCGCAGGCATCTTCCACGACATCAGCTTCGAGGTGCGATCCGGCGAGATCGTCGCCCTCGCCGGGCTGGTCGGCGCCGGACGCAGCGAGATCGCCCGCGCGATCTTCGGCGTCGACGGCTACGACTCCGGCACCGTCGAGCTCAACGGCAGGCCCGTGCCAACCCGCAACCCGCGCGCCGCGATCCGTGCCGGCATGGGATTCGTCCCCGAGGATCGCCGCCAGCAGGGCCTGGTCACCGAAGCGTCCGTCGCGCACAACGTCGCCGCGGTGATCCGTTCGCGCATCGCGCGCTGGGGCCTCCTGACGACCGGCAGCGAGACGCGTACGGCCGGCCCCTGGGCGGGACGCCTCGAGGTCAAGACCAACGCGCTCGACATGCACGCGACGACGATGAGCGGCGGCAACCAGCAGAAGGTGGTCATCGCCAAGTGGCTCGCGACGCAACCGTCGCT
>NZ_JAKFCB010000177.1:0-19864 GCF_036676885.1 Aeromicrobium sp. | reverse complement strand
CCGTTGTGCATCGCGGCGATCTCGTACGGCGCCGTCGGATCGGTCTACTGGACGTTCGCCGTCGACCTGATCGGTTCCGGATCGGCGCCTGCGACCGGGGCGGCGTTCTGGACGCTTCTCGGGATCGCCGGCACAGCGGGAGCCGCGGCGCCCGTGCTCTTTCGCAGCCTGGGTCTGCGAGGGTCGCACCTCGTCCTGTTCGGGCTGCTCGCGGCCGGAATCGCGTTGCTCTCCATCGCCCCCGGACAGGGTGCGGTCGTGGTGCTCTCCGCGATCGTCTTCGGCCCGACATTCATGGCGACCGCCTCCCTGCTGGCCGTGTGGAGCTTCCACACGTTCGAGCGTGACCATGCGGCCGGATTCAGCATGGTCGTGTTCTTCCTCGGCCTCGGCGGCATCGCCGGTCCTGCGGTCGTGGGAGCCGCGGCCGGGCTCGTCGGCCTGCGCGGCGCATTCGCCCTGACGGCGGGCCTGGCCCTCGCGACCATCGTGTCCTCACCACTGCGGCAGGCATCCCGGATCGCCCCTGCCGCGGCGGCGGTTGCCGACTGATTCCCGCCGGAGACGAGGTGGGGCTGGGCCGTACGGTTGTCGTCATGACCGAACTCGCCACCCAGGCCCAGACCCTCCTCGCCCTCCACGCCGACCCGAAGCTGCTCAAGCTCGTCAACGTGTGGGATGCCATCAGCGCCCGTGTCGTCTCCGAGGTCGAGGGCGTGACTGCCCTCGCCACCGCAAGCCACTCGATCGCCGCGGCATACGGATACGCCGACGGTGAGAACATCCCCGTCGAGCTCATGATCGAGGCCGTCGGCGGCATCGTCGCGGCCACCGACCTGCCCGTCACGGCAGACCTCGAGGCCGGCTACGGCAACCCGCGCGACACGACCCTCCGGGCGATCGGCGTCGGCGTCGTCGGCTGCAACCTGGAGGACCAGCTCAAGCCGATCCACGAGGCGGTCGACGCGGTCGAGGCCGTGCTCAACGCCGCACAGCAGGAAGGCATCGACTTCGTGCTCAACGCGCGTACCGACGCGTTCCTCAAGGCCGGCGACAAGCCGCACGCCGAGGTGCTGGCCGACGCGATCGAGCGCGGCCGGGCCTACCTCGCCGCCGGCGCTCCCGTGGTGTTCGTGCCCGGCAAGGTGTCCGAGGACGACATCAACGCGTTCGTGGATGCGTGGGGACCGCAGAAGCTGAGCCTCATGGGCGGCGTCGGCTCCGTGCCGCTGGCCCGCATGGAGGAGCTCGGCGTCGCGCGCGTCTCGTACGGCCCGTGGGCCCAGTCCGTAGCCCTCATGGCGCTGCAGGACCTCACGACCGACATCGTCGCCGGCGGCGGGCTGCCGAAGGACTTCCGCAGCCTGAACTAGCCGTCACCGGCTCAGGGGAGGTCGTTGGCCTTGCGGATCTCGTCGACGATGCGGTCCATGATCGTCGTCATGCCGAAGTCCTTGGGCGTGAACACCGCGGCGACGCCGGCGGCCTCCATCTTGCGGGCATCGGACTCGGGGATGATGCCGCCGACGATCAGGGGTACGTCGCCGATGCCTGCCTCGGCCATGGCCTTCTGGACGTCCGGGACGAGCTCCATGTGCGAGCCGGACAGGATCGAGAGCCCGACGCAGTGCACGTCCTCGGCGACCGCCGCAGCGACGATCTGCGCGGGAGTCAGCCGGATGCCCTGGTAGATGACCTCGAAGCCGGCATCGCGGGCGCGTACGGCGATCTGCTCGGCGCCGTTGGAGTGGCCGTCGAGCCCGGGCTTGCCGACCAGGAAGCGCAGCCTGGTGCCGAGCTCCTCCCCCGTGCTCCGCACCTTCTCGCGTACGGCTGACAGCTCGGCGCCCGCCTCGGCGATGCTGCCGACGCCGCTGACACCTGTGGGGGCGCGGTACTCGCCGAACACCTCACGCAGCGCTCCGGCCCACTCGCCGACAGTCGCCCCGGCGCGTACGGCCTCGAGCGTCGCCGCCATCAGGTTGGTGTCGGTCTTGGCCTCGCGCTGCAGACGGTTGAGCGCCTCGTCGACGGCAGTCTGGTCACGCTGCTCGCGCCAGGCCTTGACGTCGGCGATCGCATTGGCCTCGGCCTCCGGATCGGCGGTCATGATCGCGGTGTCGAGATCGGCCGTGAGTGGTGACGGCTCGGTCTCGGTGTAGGAATTGACGCCGACGACCTTCATCTCGCCGGCCTCGATGCGCGCACGCCGCTCCGAGTGGGACGTGACCATGGCCTGCTTCATGTAGCCGGACTCGACTGCGGCAACCGCGCCGCCCATCGCCTGCACCCGGTCGATCTCGGCCTTGGCGCCGTCGATCAGCTCGGCGACCTTGGCCTCGACGACGACGGAACCCTCGAAGATGTCGTCGTACTCCAGCAGGTCGGACTCGAACGCCAGGACCTGCTGCAGGCGCAGCGACCACTGCTGGTCCCACGGGCGCGGCAGGCCGAGCGCCTCGTTCCAGGCCGGAAGCTGCACGGCGCGGGCGCGGGCGTCCTTGCTGAGCGTCACGCCGAGCATCTCCAGCACGATGCGCTGGACGTTGTTCTCGGGCTGCGCCTCGGTGAGTCCAAGCGAGTTGACCTGCACGCCGTAGCGGAACCGGCGCATCTTGGGATCCTGTACGCCGTAGCGCTCACGCGTGATCTCGTCCCAGAGCCGCCCGAAGGCGCGCATCTTGCACATCTCCTCGACGAATCGCACGCCGGCGTTGACGAAGAACGAGATGCGGCCCACGACGTTCTCGAACTCGTCCTCCGGCACCTGACCCGAGTCGCGGACGGCGTCCAGCACGGCGATCGCGGTCGTCAACGCGTACGCGAGCTCCTGCGTCGGCGTCGCGCCGGCCTCCTGCAGGTGATAGCTGCAGATGTTGAGCGGGTTCCACTTCGGGATCGCGCTGACGGTGTACGCGATCATGTCCGTCGTCAGGCGCAGCGACGGTGCGGGGCCGAAGACGTACGTGCCGCGGGAGAGGTACTCCTTGATGATGTCGTTCTGCGTCGTGCCCGACAGCGCTGCTGGGTCGACGCCCTGCTCCTCGGCCGCGACCTGGTACATCGCGAGCAGCCACATCGCGGTGGCATTGATCGTCATCGACGTGTTCATCTCGTCGAGCGGGATGTCGTGGAACAGCTGCCGCATCGCGCCGAGGTGCGGGATCGGGACGCCGACCTTGCCGACCTCTCCCCTGCTCAGCTCGTGGTCGGGGTCGTAGCCGGTCTGCGTCGGCAGGTCGAACGCCACCGACAGTCCGGTCTGTCCCTTCGACAGGTTGCGGCGGTAGAGCGCGTTGGACTCCGCCGCCGAGCTGTGGCCGGCATACGTACGCATCACCCAGGGCTTGTCAGGCATGATCGCCACGTTACCTCTCCGTAACCTGTGCGGTCACTGCCTCACGAGGGCGTTCCTCCTCACACTCGTACGATGGCCCCATGGTCAATTTGACGCGGATCTACACGCGAACCGGCGACGACGGCACCACCAACCTGGGTGACATGAGCAAGACCAGCAAGCTCGACCTGCGCCTCGCCGCGTATGCCGATGTCGACGAGGCCAACAGCCACATCGGCTTCGCGATCTCCCTGGGCACCCTGGACGAGGACGTCGTCGCGGTGCTCACCCACGTGCAGAACGACCTGTTCGACGTCGGCGCCGACCTGTCGTGCCCCGTCGTCGACAACCCGGAGTATCCCCCGCTGCGGGTCGAGCCTGACTACATCGACCGCCTCGAGGGCTGGTGCGACCACTACAACGAGCAGCTGCCCAAGCTGCGCTCGTTCATCCTGCGCGGAGGTACGCCCGCGGCCGCGGCGGTGCACATCGCCTGCACCGTGACCCGCCGCGCGGAGCGCTCGGCCTGGGCGGCGCTCGAGGAGCACGGCGACACCATGAACGTGCTGACCGCGAAGTACCTCAACCGGCTCAGCGACCTGCTGTTCATCCTCGGCCGGTACGCCAACCGCGAAGCCGGAGACGTCCTGTGGGTTCCCGGCGGTGAGCGCTGAGGCCGACCGCGGCCGAAACCCCCGATTCGCGCCGGCCCCTTCGCTCGCAGAACTCGCTCCCCAGGGAACGGGTGGATCGGACCGGATCAGGGGCCAGACATGCCAATGGCACCCACCGAAGTGAGTGCCATCGGACGGAAACTACGTGGTCAGTCCCAGTCGATTGCTTGACTGACGACGTGACCGCTGCCGCCCCTGGGGGCTGCGTCAGCCGCAGGCGCGACGCCCACGACCGTGAGTACCGAGACGAATGCCGCGGCGACGATGCGCTTGATCATGATCTACTCCCTTGGAGGCGGGGAACCGCTTCTCTTTCGACGATTCTCTCCTGCGCCTGCTGAGGCGTCAACAGGAGGAGAGAACCTGTACGCATGCATCAGAGGACGTTGTTGACCCGCTGCCCCGGAGGTGACGACTCGAGCCACGAGAGCAATCCGGTCAACGCATTGGCGCTCATCGCGAACTGTCGCACCCCGGCGGCGTTCTCGGTGGCGACGATCAGATGACCCGCGTGGATCGCGTGCACCTCGTCGCCGACCGGCTCCCGGCGTCCGTCGATCTGGACGTCACCGCGGGTGAACCGATAGTTCGGTCGCGGCGACAACGAGAACGTACGGAACCACTCGAGCTCGGTGTCCTTGTAGACCGCGAGGCCCAGCATCCAGCCCTTGGCCCGTGCCTCCGGGGAGCGATTGACACTCATCTCGAACGTGCCGCCGGAGCGCGCCAGGATGCGGCGCCGCACCAGCAGCCCGACGATCAGCAGGACCAGCAGGACGAAGGCGAACACAAGGGAGTCCACGATCCACATCCACAGTGGCATCATGATCTCCCTCCGTTCGTCAGGACGCCTTGTCGATGAGGCGCAGCTTGGCCTCAGCGCGCAGGACCGCGTCCTGGTCGCCCTCGGACTGTGCTGCCTCGAGCTCGGCACGCGTCGCGCTCGCGTCGACTTCCGAGGCGAGGAACGCGTCTTCACTCAGGATAGACACGTGGTCATCGGCAACCGAGAGGAATCCCTCGGCGACCGCAGCACGTACGACCTCACCGTCCGGCGGCTTGATCTCGACGACACCCGGCACGAGCAGCGACAGCAGCGGCGCGTGACCGGACAGCACGCCGAGGTCGCCCTCGACCGTACGGGCGATGACCTGGCTCGCCTGCCCCGACCACACCACGCGGTCGGCGGCGACGAGCTCGATCTGCAAGAGGTCTGCCATCAGAGGCTCTTCTGGATTTCTTCCCACTTCTTGTCGACGTCTTCGAGACCGCCGCACATGAAGAAGGCCTGCTCAGCCACGTGGTCGTAGTCACCGTCGCAGATCTTGGTGAAGCCGTCGATCGTCTCGTCGATGGAGACGGTCGAGCCCTCGATGCCGGTGAACTGCTTGGCCACGTAGGTGTTCTGGGACAGGAAGCGCTGGATACGACGCGCGCGTGACACGAGCGTCTTGTCCTCTTCGCTGAGCTCGTCGACACCGAGGATCGCGATGATGTCCTGGAGCTCCTTGTTGCGCTGGAGGATGCTCTTGACCCGGTTGGCCGTGCGGTAGTGGTCGTCGGCGATGTAGCGCGGGTCGAGAATGCGCGACGTCGAGGTCAGCGGGTCCACGGCCGGGTAGATGCCCATCGACGCGATCTCACGGTTGAGCTCGGTCGTCGCGTCGAGGTGGGCGAACGTCGTGGCCGGGGCCGGGTCGGTGTAGTCGTCCGCAGGCACGTAGATGGCCTGCAGCGACGTGATCGAGTGACCGCGGGTCGAGGTGATGCGCTCCTGCAGCACTCCCATCTCGTCGGCCAGCGTCGGCTGGTAGCCCACGGCGGACGGCATGCGGCCGAGCAGCGTGGAGACCTCGGAGCCGGCCTGCGTGAAGCGGAAGATGTTGTCGATGAACAGCAGCACGTCCTGGTTCTGGACGTCGCGGAAGTACTCGGCCATCGTCAGCGCCGACAGGGCGACGCGAAGACGCGCTCCCGGCGGCTCGTCCATCTGACCGAAGACGAGGGCGGTCTGTCCGAGGACGCCGGCCTCCTCCATCTCGGCGATCAGGTCGTTGCCCTCACGCGTACGCTCGCCGACTCCGGCGAACACCGACACACCACCGTGGTCGCGCGCGACACGGGCGATCATTTCCTGGATCAGCACGGTCTTGCCGACACCGGCACCACCGAACAGGCCGATCTTGCCGCCGAGCACGTACGGCGTCAGGAGGTCGATGACCTTGATGCCGGTCTGGAACATCTCGGTCTTGGACTCGAGCTGGTCGAAGGCGGGAGCCTTGGCGTGGATGCCGCGACGCTCCTTGACCTCCCACTTCTCGCCCTCCTTGAGGTTCATGACGTCACCGGTGGTGTTGAACACCTTGCCGAGCGTCTGGTCGCCGACCGGCACCGAGATGGGGCCGCCGGTGTTGGTGACCTTCGCGCCGCGGACGATGCCGTCGGTCGGGCGCAGGCTGATCGCGCGGACCAGTCCGTCACCGATGTGCAGGGCGACCTCGAGGGTCAGCGTCTCCTTGACGCCGTCCAGCTCGGTGTCGACCTTGAGCGCGTTGTACATCTCGGGGATCGCGTCGCTCGGGAACTCGATGTCGAGCACCGGGCCGATGACGCGCGCGACCCGGCCGTCGGCCAGCTTCTGGTCCGACTTCTCGGACTTCTGGGTGTCTGCGGTCTTCTTGGCGGTTGGCATCTCTCTCACTCACTCCCAGCGGTGGCGTCGGCGAGCGCGTTGGCGCCGCCCACGATCTCGCTGATCTCCTGGGTAATACCGGCCTGACGGGCCTGGTTGGCGGTTCGGGTGTACTTCTGGATCAGGTCTTCGGCGTTGTCCGTGGCGGACTTCATCGCCTTCTGCCGCGATGCGAGCTCCGAGGCGGAGGCTTGCAGCAGGCAGTAGTAGATCCGGCTGTGGATGTACTTCGGCAGCAGCGCGTCGAGCACTTCGTGCGCCGACGGCTCGAACTCGTAGAGCGGCAGGATCTCGTGCTCGGTCGGCGCCTCGGTGCCCTCGACGACCTCCAACGGAAGCAGCCTGATGACCTCCGGCTCCTGCACCAGCATCGAGCGGAACCGGGTGAACACCACGTGGAGCTCGTCGACCGCGCGCTCGGGATCGACAGCCTCCTCGTCGCTCTCGTCGGCGATGAACATCTTGACGAGGGTGTTGCCGATCACTCGGGCGTGCTGGTACTCCGGCTTGTCGGAGAACCCGGTCCACGACTCCATGAACTCGCGGTTGCGGAAGTTGTAGTAGGCCTCCGCCTTGCGGCCAGCGAGGTAGAGGTCGACTTCCTTGCCCTCACTGTGCAGCTTCTCGACCAGTCGCTCGGCCTCCTTGAGCACGGAGGACGAGTAGGCGCCGGCAAGCCCGCGGTCGCTGGCGATCACCAGGATCGCGGCCTTCTTCGGGTTCTCCTTCTCGGTCGTCAACGGGTGGTCGACGTTGGAGAAGGTCGCGACGGCCGAGACGGCGCGGGTCAGCTCACGGGCGTACGGCGCTGCCGCCGCGGCCTTCTGCTGCGCCTTGATGATGCGCGACGCAGCGATCAGCTCCATGGCGCGCGTGATCTTCTTGGTCGCCTGGGTCGACCTGATCTTCGCGCGAAGCTCGCGTACGGACGCTGCCATCGTCAGGCCCGCTTCTGCTTGACGATCTGCTCCTGCTCGACCTCTTCGTCGGGCAGGGCCTCGAACTCCTCGCGACCCGCCTTGACGATGATCTGCTCACCCTCGTGGGTCTCGAACTGCTTGAGGAACTCGGCGTAGGCATCTTCGAGCGCCTGGATGTTGTCGTCCTCGAACTTGCCCGACTCGCGGATCGCGTCGAGGACGGGACCGTGCGAACGCTTGAGGAAGTCGAGGAACTCGGTCTCGAAGCGGCTCACGTCCTGCAGCGGCACGGGGTCGAGCTTGCCGGTCGTGGCGGCCCAGATCGAGACGACCTGGTTCTCGGTCGGGAACGGCGCGTACTGACCCTGCTTGAACAGCTCCATGATGCGCTGACCACGGGCGAGCTGCTGCTTGGACGCCGCGTCGAGGTCGGAGGCGAACATCGCGAACGCCTCCATCGCGCGGTACTGAGCGAGCTCGACCTTGAGCGAACCGGTGACGGCCTTCATCGACTTGGTCATCGCGGCACCACCGACGCGGGACACCGAGATGCCGACGTCGACAGCGGGACGCTGGTTGGCGTTGAACAGGTCCGACTGCAGGAAGATCTGGCCGTCGGTGATCGAGATGACGTTGGTCGGGATGTAGGCCGACACGTCGTTGGCCTTGGTCTCGACGATCGGCAGGCCGGTCATCGAGCCGGCACCCAGCTCGTCGCTGAGCTTGGCGCAACGCTCGAGGAGCCGCGAGTGCAGGTAGAACACGTCGCCGGGGTATGCCTCACGGCCCGGCGGGCGGCGCAGCAGCAGCGACACGGCGCGGTATGCCTCGGCCTGCTTGGACAGGTCGTCGAACACGATCAGGACGTGCTTGCCGGCATACATCCAGTGCTGGCCGATGGCCGAGCCGGTGTAGGGCGCGAGGTACTTGAAGCCCGCCGAGTCGGACGCGGGGGCCGCGACGATCGTCGTGTACTCCAGCGCGCCGGCCTCTTCGAGCGCACCGCGGATGCCCGCGATGGTCGAGCCCTTCTGGCCGATGCCGACGTAGATGCAGCGAACCTGCTTGTCCGGGTCGCCCGACGCCCAGAACTCCTTCTGGTTGATGATCGTGTCGATCGCGATCGCGGTCTTGCCGGTCTGGCGGTCACCGATGATGAGCTGGCGCTGGCCGCGGCCGATCGGCGTCAGCGAGTCGATCGACTTGAGGCCGGTCATCATGGGCTCGTGCACGCTCTTGCGCTGCATGACGTTGGGGGCCTGGAGCTCGAGCGCGCGGCGCTCGGTGGTCGCGATCTCGCCGAGGCCGTCGATCGGGTTGCCGAGCGGGTCGACGACGCGGCCGAGGTAGTTGTCGCCCACGGGCACCGAGAGCACCTCACCGGTGCGGCGTACGGTCTGACCCTCTTCGATTCCGGAGAACTCACCGAGGATGACGACACCGATCTCGCGGACGTCGAGGTTGAGCGCGAGGCCCAGCGTGCCGTCCTCGAACTCGAGCAGCTCGTTGGCCATCGCCGAGGGAAGTCCCTCGACGCGCGCGATGCCGTCACCGGCCTCGGCGACGACGCCGACCTCTTCGGTCGCAGCGGCGCTCGGCTTGTAGTCGGCCACGAACTTCTGCAATGCGTCGCGGATCTCGTCCGGACGGATCGTGAGTTCCGCCATGTGTGTGCCTGCCTTCTTGTTCGGTGTGTGGTTCTAGCCTGCAAGACGCCGGCGGGCGACTTCGAGGCGAGTGGACATGGTGCCGTCGACGACCTCGTCACCGACGGAGACGGCAATGCCTCCGACGACCGAGGGATCGACGACGATGTTGAGGTGGACGTCGCGTCCGTACTTCTTGGCGAGGGCCTTGGCGAGGCGGGTCTTCTCCGCGTCCGCCAGCTCGTAGGCCACCCGCACCTCGGCGAGCAGCCGGCTGCGACGTGCGGCGACGGTGTCGCTGAAGCTCGACAGGGCCTTCTCGAACGATCCGGTGCGGGCCGCTGCGGCCTGCGTCGCCAGTGCGAGTGTGGAGCCGGTGACCTTGCCCTCGAGCAGGTTCGCCAGCAGCGTGCTCTTGGCCTCGGTCGGGATGCCGCGGTCCGAGACGATCTGACGCAGGTCGGCGTCCGAACGTACGACCCGCTCGACCTCGAACAGCTCGGTCTCGAGCGCATCGAGCTCACCGGCCGCATCTGCGGCGGCGACCTCGGCGGCGACACCGGCGGTCTCCAGGCCATCGGTCAGGTCGCGCATCGACGCCCAGCGTCCGCTGACCGCCGCACTGAGCACCGCGAGCGTGTCCGCGCCGACCTGGCCGCCGAAGACCTGCTTGGCGAGCCCCACCTTGGCCTGGGCCTCGGTGGACGGGTCGGTCAGCACGCGACGAAGCGCCGGAGCGCGGTCCAGCGTCGAGACGACGCCGAACAGCTCTGCTCCGAGGTCGCTGGCCTCGCCCTTCGCCGCATCGACTGCGGCGAGGACGTCGACCAGGGACTTCGCTGAAATGCCACGCATCAGTTGGACGACTCCTCGAGCTCGGCGATGAATCGCTCGACCGTACGCTTCTGGCGCGCATCGTCATCGAGGGACTCGCCCACGATGCGTCCGGCCAGCTGCGTGGCCATCGAGCCGACCTCGCCCTTGAGCTGGGCCAGGACCTGAGCACGCTCGGCCTCGATCTGCGCGTGCGCAGTCGCGGTGATGCGCTCGGCCTCGGCCTGCGCCTGGGCGCGGAGCTCGGCAATGATCTGCGCGCCCTGCTCCTTGGCCTCCTCGCGGATCGCCGTTGCCTCGTGACGGGCTCCGGCGAGCTGCTCGGTGTACTTGTCGAGCGCGGCCTTGGCTTCCTTCTGGGCAGACTGAGCCTCTTCGATGCCGCCCTCGATCGCGGCGGTGCGCTCGGCATACGCCTTCTCGAACGCCGGGATGACGATCTTCTTCAGGAGGAAGAAGATCAACCCGAAGACGACCAGGCTGATGACGATCTCGGCGGTGTGCGGGATCAGAGGATTGATGTCCTCTTCCTCCGCCGCGAGAGCGAGACGTGACGTGATCATGGGCGTGCCTTCTGTCGAGGTGTCGGGATCAGGTGTTGGTCGACTTGAGGACGAACGCCAGGGCCAGGCCGATGATGAAGAACTGCTCGGCGAGGACGAAGCCCAGGATGGCGATCTGGCGCAGCTTGCCCTCAGCCTCGGGCTGACGGGCGACACCGGTGACGAACGCGGCGAAGATCAAGCCGACGCCGATACCGGGGCCGATCGCGGCGAGGCCGAGACCGACCATGTTCAGAGTGCCGATGGACTCCACGGCATTTCCTTTCGTTGTGACGCTCGAGTGAGCATCGCTGGTGGGGCGTATCTGTTGGAGCGTATGAAGTTGTGGGTCTGAGGGATTGCTCAGTGCTCGTCGGCGAGAGCTTCGCCGATGTACATCGAGGAGAGCAGCGTGAACACGTACGCCTGGAGGAACATGATCAGGATCTCGAGGAAGCTGATCGCGATCGCCAGGAGACCGGAGATGACACCAGCGGGCAGGGCGAGTGAGTTGTCCGAGTGGAGCAGGAGGTACTCGCCGCCGAGGGAGAACAGGATCAGGAGCAGGTGGCCGGCGAACATCGTCGCGAAGAGACGGAGCGTCAGCGTGATGGGGCGCAGGATGATGTTGGACAGGAACTCCAGCGGCACCAGCAGGAGCAGGATTCCGCCCTTCATGCCGGCGGGCACGGTCTCGTGCTTGAGGTAGCCGAGGAAGCCCTTCTTCTTGATCCCGGCGCCGTTGTAGACGATCCAGCTCAGGATCGCGATCGCCATCGGATAGCCGATGTGCGACATCGAGGGGAACTGGAGGAACGGGATGAGCCCGTAGAAGTTGTTGACCAGGACGAACAGGAAGAGCGAGAACAGGTAGGGCACGAAGCGCATGAACTCGACCGAGCCGATGTTGTCGCGCGCGATGCCGTTGCGGACGAAGCCGTAGACCATCTCACCGGCGAACTGCATCCGACCGGGTACGACCGCAGCGGGACGAGCCATCGCGTAGAGCAGCCCCACGATCAGCACGCCCGAGAGCACGACGAGCACCATCGGCTTCGTCACTTCCGTGCCGAGGATTCCGGGCAGATTGAAGTCTGCGGGTCCAGGGCTTGGCGGCTCAGCGGATGCGGCAATTGCGGTCAAGGCGAGAGTCACTCGGTCACCTTCATGTCATGGCGTGGTCGCCTGCGACTCACGTCTACCAGGCATTCGGCCAGCGTCATTGTCGTGCGACTTTCCCGGCCTGGTGTGTTCAGGGGGTTGGTCGCTACCCAGAGGTTAGCAGGGCTACCTCAGTCGTTGTTATCCAGGTCATAGGTGGGAACCCGCTCCCGCTTGAACGCCCGGATCTGCAGAAGCGTCCAGCCGAATGAAGCGGCGATCGCGGCGATGCCGAACCACCGCGAGTCGATGTGCGTGGCCACTCCGCCGACGTCGAACAACAGCAGCAGGACGATCAGCATCGCGACGGCCTTGGTCGTGAAGAAGCCCAGCGCGACCGGCAGCGACAGCGTCGCGCTGGCCTTGACCAACGGGCTCAGCACGACCGGCGTCGAGCCGAGGAACAGGATCACGACGAGGCCACCCAGCACGGCGCCGAGGACGCCGTCGCCACCCTCGACCACGCCGGCGACAGCGGCACACAGGGCGGTGAGGGCGAGCACGGGCAGGAGCACCGGGCGAAGCGCTTTCATGAGGACCAGACCTTCTCTTCGAACTTGGGCAGCAGGAACACCGCTGCGAGCGTGATGACGGCGAGGGTGCCGAACCCGGCGATCGACTGCCAGCCGCTGAACAGGCTGATGACGACGCTGCCGAACGCGACGAGGCCCGCGAAGGCGTACATCAGCAGGACGGCGCGGCGGTGCGAGTGGCCGATCTCGAGCAACCGGTGGTGGATGTGCATCTTGTCGGGGCTGAACGGCGAACGGCCGGCGCGTGTGCGGCGGACGACGGCGAGGGCCAGGTCGACGAACGGCACCAGCAGGATCGTGAACGGCAGGATCAGCGGGAGCAGCGCCGGCAGGAAGCTCGCCTGAGCGCCGCCGATGCCCTCCGACAGGCTCGTCGCCGGGAACTGGCCCGTGAGGCTGATCGACGAGCACGCCAGCACGAAGCCGATCAGCATCGAGCCGGAGTCGCCGATGAACATGCGGGCCGGGAAGAAGTTGTGCGGCAGGATGCCGATGCACGCGCCGGCGAGGGCCGCGGTGAGCAGCGCCGCCGCGATCGCGCGGGTCTCGCCGTTCTCGACCGCGAGCACGAACGCGTACGCGAAGAACGCCACGGCACCGATCGCGACCATGCCGGCGGCGAGCCCGTCGAGGCCGTCGACGAAGTTGACCGCGTTGGCGGTGCCGACGATCAGCAGCACCGTGAAGATCAGCGCCTGCGCCTGGTCGAGGCCGATGTAGTTGCCGTAGAGCGGCAGGTAGACGAACTGCACGCCCTGCGCGACGACGATCACACCGGCCAGCACCTGCCCGGCGAACTTGCTCAGCGCATCGAGCTCGTACAGGTCGTCGACGATGCCGACGATGCAGATCACGGTCCCTCCGAGCACCACGGCGCGCGCGTCCTTGAACACGCCGTCGTCAGCCATCGAGAGGAACGGCAGGTTGGTCGCGACGAGGTATGCGGCGATGAGCCCGCCCAGCATCGCGGGACCGCCGAAGTAGGGCGTCGGGATCGCGTGCACGTCACGGTCGCGGACCCGCGCCACGGCGCCGAAGCGGTAGGCCAGCATGCGGGCGATCGACGCGAGGAGGTAGGTCACCCCGAGGGCGATGCCGAAGACGACCAGGTACTCCCTCATGCCTCGTCCTCTGGCTTGGCGGGCTCGTCGGGCGGCTCGATCGTGTTGTTGAACGCGTGCAGCTGCTCGAGGGTGATCGAGCCGGCCCGCAGGATGCGCGGGGTCGAGCCGGTCGCGTCGAGGATCGTGGACGGTACGCCCGACGTGCTGGGACCGCCGTCGAGGTAGACCGCGACTCGCCCGCCCAGCATGTCCTCGGCCTCGTCGACCGTCGTGGCGGCGGGATCACCCGTCGTGTTGGCGCTGCTGACGGCGAGCGGGCCGGTCAGCTTGAGCAGTGCGAGGGCGCGCGGGTCGGCCGGCATGCGTACGGCGACGGTGTTGTGGGTCTCGCCGAGGTCCCACGTGAGCGACGGCTGCTGGCGGCAGATCACGGTCAGCGGTCCGGGCCACAGCGACTCGACAGTCGAGCGGAGCCACGACGGGATGTCGATCGCGAGGGCGTCGAGCGTCGTGGGAGCACCGACCAGCACCGGCGGCGGCATCTGGCGCCCGCGCCCCTTGGCGTCGAGCAGGTTCTGCACCGCGCGCGGGTTGAACGCATCGGCGGCGATGCCGTAGACGGTGTCGGTGGGCAGCACCACGAGCTTGCCCTCCTCGAGGGCCACCTGCGCTGCCGCGAGCCCGCGATCGAACTCCTCATCAACGCTGCAGTCGAACCTCACCCGGTCATCCTAGGGCGGTGCGCACGGGTCAGAACCACGAGACCTCGTGGAGGAGGAAGGCGATCGCGAGGAACTGGATCAGGCGGCCGGAGAAGACCGTGGTGAGGAACAGCCACTGCGGCTGCTTCGAGGCGCCGGCCAGGATCGTGACGATCGCCAGCGGCGGTATGCCGATGAGCGACGACATGAACGCGGTCAGGCCGCCGGAGTAGGGCCGGTCGAGCAGCGAGAGCAGCCAGTCACTGACCTTCTTGATCCACCGGGCGAGCCGGGTCCGGGCGAACCGGTGCCCGATCCGTCGCGACATCGCGGCGACCTTGTTGCGCGGCGGCTTGGGCGTCACCATCCGGATCTTGTTGGTCCCGCGCCGCGCGAGCTGGAAGACGAATGCCTTGCCGGCCGTCGTCGCGAGCACGTGGATCACGATCAGCAGGGCGAGGAACGGCCGGCTGTTGACCGTGGCACCCATCGTGACGACGTAGACCTCGGCGTTGATGAACACCGGGAGCAGCGCGGCGCCGATGCCGACGGCGATGGCAGCACCGATCAGTGCCAGTTCGTCGCCGCCCATAAGGGAACCAACCCTATCCGCGTGGCTTGACAGCCGTGACGAAACGGGGACGTTGCGCGAGGTCGAGGTTGTCCTGGACGCCGTCCCACCGGCCGCGGAAGACCGCGGGAGCAGACTCACCCTGGACGTCCGCGTGCTCGGCGCCGACGACTCCCCCGGGCTTGAGCAGCCGCCAGGCGACCTGCTCGACGACCCGCATCGCGTCGAGGCCGTCGTCGCCGGACCACAGCGCCAGCGCCGGGTCGTGGTCGCGGGCCTCCGGCGCGACGCTCTCCCACGCATCGAGCGGGATGTACGGCGGGTTGGCCACGACGACGTCGACCGTGCCGTCGAGGTCAGGGAAGGCATCGGCCATGTCGCCGAGCCGCAGGTCGACGCCGGTGCCGGCGAGGTTGCGCTGCGCCCACTCGTACGCCGGCTCGTCCAGCTCGACGGCATGCACCGCGGCGCCGGGCACCTCGTGCACCACCGACAGCGCGATCGCCCCGGCGCCGGCGCACAGCTCGACGACGACCGGCGACGGCAGCGACTTGGCGTGGTCGATCGCCCAGCCGGCGAGCACCTCGGTCTCGGGCCGCGGGACGAACACGCCCGGGCCGACCTCGATGTCGACGTAGCGGAAGCCGGTCGACCCGACCAGGTGCTGCAGCGGGAACCGTCGGGCGCGGGCGTCGACCAGCTCGAGGAACGCGTCCTTCTGGAGCGGGTTGGGCTTCGCCCGGCTGATCAGCGAGGCGCGGGGCACCCCCGTGATGTGGCTCAGCAGGGTCTCCGCGTCGTGACGGGGTGAGCTGACACCCGCCGCCTCGAGCGTCGCCGTGGCCTCGGTGAGCAGCCGCTCGGCCAGGGTGCGTACGGAGGTCACGCCGTCACCGTCGAGGAGAAGCAACGGTACAACGGTGACGGCGTGAGTGCCTCGTGATTCACTCGCTGACGCTCGCTCATTCCCCGGACTCGACAGCGGCGAGGCGGTCGGACAGCTCGGCATCGACGAGTGACTTGATGACGTCGTCAAGGGCGCCGTCCATGACCTGGTCGAGGTTGTACGCCTTGAAGCCCGTGCGATGGTCGGAGACCCGGTTCTCGGGGAAGTTGTAGGTCCGGATGCGCTCGGAGCGGTCGACCGTACGGATCTGTGACTTCCGCGCGTCGGAGGCCTCCGCGTCGGCGGCGGCCTGTGCGGCCTCCATGAGCCGGGCACGCAGGATGCGCATGGCCTGCTCCTTGTTCTGCAGCTGGCTCTTCTCGTTCTGGCAGCTCGCGACGATGCCGGTCGGCAGGTGCGTGATGCGTACAGCAGAGTCGGTCGTGTTGACGCTCTGGCCGCCCGGGCCGGACGACCGGTAGACGTCGATGCGCAGGTCGCTGTCGTGGATCTCGATGTCGATGTCCTCGGCCTCGGCCAGCACCAGGACGCCCGCCGCGGACGTGTGGATGCGGCCCTGCGACTCGGTGACGGGAACCCGCTGCACGCGGTGCACGCCGCCCTCGAACTTCAGCAGCGCGTGCGGCGCCTCGCCGGGCTCGGGCGTGCCCTTGGCCTTGACCGCCATCGTGACGGACTTGTAGCCGCCCAGCGCGGACTCGGTCGCGTCGATGATCTCGGTCTTCCAGCCACGGTGCTCGGCGTAGCGGGTGTACATGCGCAGCAGGTCACCGGCGAACAGCGCCGACTCCTCGCCACCCTCGCCGCCCTTGATCTCCATGATGACGTCCTTGGAGTCGGCCGGGTCGCGCGGCACCAGCAGGCGCTGCAGCCGCTCACTCAGCTCGTGCAGGCGCGGCTCGAGCGTCTCGATCTCCGCGGCGAACGACTCGTCCTCGGCGGCCAGCTCACGCGCGGCCTCGAGGTCGTCCGTGACCTGTTGGTACTCGCGGTAGGTCTTGACGATCGCGGTCAGCTCGGCGTAGCGCTGTCCGAGCTTCTTGGCCAGGCCCGGGTCGGAGTGCACCGCGGGGTCGGACATGCGGACCTCGAGCTCGGCATGCTCGGCGACGAGCGTGTCGACGGCTTCGAACACGATGACTCCTCGGTCTCGGTGCGGACGGACTGGTGCGGACACGACAACGGCACCGACCCGTACGTCTGGCGTACGGGTCGGTGCCGGAGTGGAGCTACTTGCTCTCGGTCTTCTTGGCGTAGCGCTTCTCGAAGCGGGCGACGCGGCCGCCGGTGTCGAGGATCTTCTGCTTGCCGGTGTAGAACGGGTGGCACGCGGCGCACACATCAGCACGAAGGGTGCCGTCGGTGGCGGTGCTACGGGTCGTGAACGTGTTGCCACAGGTGCACGTGACCTGCGTCTCGACGTACTCGGGGTGAATGCCTTGCTTCATGATGTCCTCTCGACGGTCGCTGGGTCGTATCGCGGGTTGCGATCCGTGAACCAGAACCAAGGATGAATTGTGCCAGTCGGCAGTACGTATAAGGAAATCGAGGGCCGGACTATTCCTCGGGCCGAGAAGTCCCACCAATGCTGACGGGTCGGTTCTGCGGCGTGACTCAGGCCGGGAGGAGGGCTTCGATGTCGTCCTTGATGTCCTCCGGCGCCGTCGTCGAGCCGTAGCGCTTGATGACGTTGCCCTCGGTGTCGATCAGGAACTTGGTGAAGTTCCACTTGATCGTGGTGCTGCCGAGCAGGCCGGACTTCTCGGACTTCAGCCACTGGTAGAGCGGGTGCGCGTCGTCGCCGTTGACCTCGACCTCCGAGAACAGCGGGAACGTCACGCCGAAGTTGCGCTCGCAGAACACCGCGGTGTCCTCGTCCGACTCCGGGTTCTGGTGGCCGAACTGGTCGCACGGGAAGCCGAGCACGACCAGGCCACGGTCGACGTACTCCTGGTAGACCTTCTCGAGCCCCTTGAACTGCGGGGTGAAGCCGCACTGCGTCGCGGTGTTGACGACGAGCAGGACCTTGCCCTTGTAGTCGGCCAGCATCCGTTCGGTGCCGTCGATCGCGGTCGCGGAGAAGTCAAACGCAGAAGTCATGGCCCCCAGCCTAGTTGCGGGGGACAACCGGGACCAACTGTCACCACTCAACCCAGCCACAGGTTGAGCCGCGGGCGCCATCCCGTCGACGGAATTCAACACCCGTGGATGCTTCGAGCACGCAGAAGCGCCCGCCGACCTCGCGGTCGATGGGCGCTTCGGGTGCTGATCGATCAGCTGTTGGTGCCGCCACCGGTCTGCGGCAGCGTCGTGTTGATCTGCATGAGGAACTCGGCGTTGCTCGTGGTCTTCTTGAGCTTGTCGAGGATGAGCTCGAGGCCCTGCTGGCCCTCGAGGCCCGAGAGCACCCGGCGCAGCTTCCACACGACGGCGAGCTCGTCCTTGCCCATGAGCAGCTCCTCGCGGCGAGTGCTCGAGGCGTCGACGTCGACCGCCGGGAAGATGCGCTTGTCGGCGAAGTCGCGACGCAGGCGGAGCTCCCAGTTGCCGGTGCCCTTGAACTCCTCGAAGATGACCTCGTCCATGCGCGAACCGGTCTCGACCAGCGCCGTGGCGAGGATCGTCAGCGAGCCGCCGTCCTCGATGTTGCGCGCGGCGCCGAAGAACTTCTTGGGCGGGTAGAGCGCCGAGGAGTCGACGCCACCGGACATGATGCGTCCGCTGGTCGGGGCCGCGAGGTTGTAGGCGCGGCCCAGGCGGGTGATGCCGTCGAGCAGCAGCACGACGTCGTGGCCCAGCTCGACGAGACGCTTGGCGCGCTCGATCGCCAGCTCCGCGACCGTGGTGTGGTCGGTGGCCGGACGGTCGAACGTCGAGGCGATGACCTCACCCTTGACGGTGCGCTGGAAGTCGGTGACCTCCTCCGGACGCTCGTCGACGAGGACGATCATCAGGTGGCACTCGGGGTTGTTCTCGGTGATCGCGTTGGCGACCTGCTGCATGATCATGGTCTTGCCGGCCTTGGGCGGCGACACGATCAGGCCACGCTGGCCCTTGCCGATCGGGGCCACGAGGTCGACGACCCGGCCGGTCAGTCCGCCGGCCTCGCCCTCGAGGCGCAGGCGCTCCGAGGGGTAGAGCGGAGTCAGCTTGGCGAACTCGACGCGCTTGAGGCTCTCGTCGAGGGTCATGCCGTTGACCGACTCGATCTTGACCATCGGGTTGAACTTCTCCTTGCGCTCGCCCTCGCGGGGCTGGCGCACCTGGCCGATGACGGCGTCGCCGCGGCGAAGCCCCCACTTGCGGACCATGGAGAGGGACACGTAGACGTCGTTCTCGCTGGGCAGGTAGCCCGTCGTGCGGACGAACGCGTAGTTGTCGAGGATGTCGAGGATGCCCGCGGCCGGCACGAGGACGTCGTCCTCGGTGTAGGTCGTGTCGACCTCACCACCACGGCCACCCGCGTTGCGGTTGCGTCCGCGCCGGTTGCGACGGCGGCCCATGCCGCCCTCGTCGTCATCGTCGAAGCCGCCCTGGTTGCGGTTGCCGCCCTGGGCCTGGCCCTGGTTGCGGTTGCCGCCGTCGTTGTCGCGGTTCTGGTTGCGGTTGCGGCCGCCCTGACCCTGGCCCTGGCCCTGGTTGCGGTTGCCACCGTCGTTGTCGCGGTTCTGCTCGCGGTTCTGGTTCTGGTTGCGGTTGCGGCCGCCGCCGTCGCCCCGACCACGGTCGTCGTCGGAGGAGTCGTCGCCCCGCGAGTCGTTCGTGGACTCGGGCTTGTCGCCACGCGAGTCGTTCTTGGGCTCGGGCTTGTCGTTCTTGTCGCCACGCGAGTCGTTCTTGGACTCGGTCTTGGGCTTGCGGGAGTCGCTCTTGGGCTCGGTCGCGGCCGGCGCCTCGACGGCGGACTGCTCGGCCTTGGCCGCCGCAGCGTCGTCACCCTTGGAGGTGTCGACCTTGCTGGGCGCGGCCGCGGCGACCGCGGCCTTGGTGGAGGTGCCGGCGTCTCCGCGGGCGATCTTGATGGCGTCGATGAGGGCGCCCTTGCGCATCTTGTCAGCGCCGGTGATGCCCAGCTCTCCGGCGATCGCCTGGAGCTCGGCAAGGACCTTTCCTCCGAGTCCTCCCCCGGTCTTCCTGGGGGCGGTGGCCGCGGCGTCAGCCGCAGGCGTGGAGGGTTCAGGTGTGATGGTGGTTTCAGTCACGTAGGTTCCTTTGGATGAGGCCACAAGGCCTGATGTCCGGAGAGATCCGGATCGCATAAAGGCTTGCCCGTATCCGACGG
>NZ_JAKFCB010000176.1:0-1939 GCF_036676885.1 Aeromicrobium sp. | reverse complement strand
ACCATGATGCGACCCACCCGGCGGATCTGGCCCTCGCTGATGACGTCGGTCGTGTCGGCGCGCGAGTGATAGCCCGCGTAGGGCACGCTGCCCAGGCGAGCGGCCGGCAGGCCGGCACGCTCGAACGACCAGTGGTCGCTCGTCCTGTTGTCGCCGCAGACACGGTGCGGAGTCTGCGTGCGGCGAGCCACCGCCGCCAGCTGGTTGCGGGCCCGGACCGGCCCGCGCCCGCCATGGCAGATCGGCACCTGGGGGCCGCGGACGCCCACCCGGTCGAGCGAGACCATGGCCCGCATGGCGTCGCGCTCCGCTCGCCCGAGACTCCTGACGAAGGCCTGGGAACCGAAGTGGTGCAGGTCGTCGCCGGGACCGCGCGGCTCCTCGGCCCCGAACGCGATGAAGCGCACGGGCCGGTCGTCGTCGGCGTGGACCCTCGCGAGCTCGAGCATGACCGAGACGCCCGAGGCATTGTCCTCAGCCCCCGGTGCGACGGGCACGGTGTCCAGGTGCGCGCCGACGACCCGATGAGGCCGGCTCGGGTCGAAGCCAGGCGGGTCCGCGATGACGTTGGGTGAGTTGCCCGCAGGGACGTCGACACCCCAGGTGTTGCCGGCCGGCGCGTCGACGGCCTGCCTGCTCACGGCGTAGCCGAGCCGCTCGAAGCGATCCTCGACCCATTCGGCTGCCTGGGCGTACGCCCGGGAGGTCGCGTGCCGCGGACCGATGTCGTCGGCGAGGTGGCCGATGTCTGCCAGCACCCGGCGGACCTCAAAACTCGGAGGCGGCAGGGATGTTGTCGCGGGTGCAGGCGACGTGTCCGAGCTCGCCGTCGTGGGTGCCGGCTCCGGCGAGCCGGACGTGCACGATGACGCCAGCACGACAACGAGCACCATGCCGGTCGTGCGCATCGTCAGCCCACCCATGCCATCACAACGATTGGGCCGGACCAATCACTCCCGCCGCCTACATGCTGTCGAGGGCCTGCTTCTCGGCGCCGAGCTCCTGGCGCACCACGTCGAACGCCAGCTGGGGTGAGTAGCCCTTGCGGGCCAGCATGCCGGTGAGCCGGCGGATCTTGGTCGTGTCGTCGAATCGGGACATCGACCGGAGCTTGGTCTGCACGAGCCGGTGCGCCGCCTGGATCTCCGCCTCGGGATCGATCTCGGACAGGACCTCCTTGGAGATCTCGTCGTCGACCCCCTTGCGGCGCAGCTCCATCGCGAGGGCCCGCGACGACAACCCCTTGCCGCGCTGGCGGGCCTGGACCCAGGACCGGGCGAACTCCTCGTCGTCGATCAGTCCGGCGGCCTCGAACTTGTCGAGCGTCGCCTCGACGACCCCCTCAGGCACCTGCTTCTTGGCAAGCGCCTGAGCGAGGTCGCTGCGGCTGTGCGCCCGCTCGCTGAGCTTGCGCACCACGATCTCCTTGGCGAAGCTCGTGAGCTCCTCCGGAGTCATCTCCTCGACTTGTCTTGCTGGCATGGGCCTGCCTCCGGTTCCTGAGCCTGTCGAAGGGTCAGAACTCGATGTCGGTCGGGGGCTCCTCGACGACCTCGAGCGCGGGCTTGTCGGCCTGTGCGCCGATGCCCATGTGCTCGAAGATCTTCTTCTCGAGCTCCTCGGCCAGGTCCGGGTTGTCCTTGAGGAACTGGCGCGACTTCTCCTTGCCCTGGCCGAGCTGGTCGCCGTCGTAGGTGTACCAGGCGCCGGCCTTGCGGACGATGCCCACGTCGACGCCGACGTCGATCAGGCTGCCCTCGCGGCTGATGCCCTGGCCGTACATGATGTCGAACTCGGCCTGCTTGAACGGCGGGGCGAGCTTGTTCTTGACGACCTTGATGCGGGTGCGGTTGCCGACCATGTCGGTGCCGTCCTTGAGCGTCTCGATGCGACGCACGTCCATGCGGACCGAGGCGTAGAACTTGAGCGCCTTGCCGCC
>NZ_JAKFCB010000175.1:0-2981 GCF_036676885.1 Aeromicrobium sp. | reverse complement strand
CGCGGAGGCCTCGACGCCGCCGGTGCGGAACTTGGCCTGGAAGCCGGCAGCGGCGATCTCGTCGACCGCGGCGAGCCACGCGTCGGGCACGTAGGCACCGGGCCTCGGCAGCTCGACCGACACCGTGATCCCGTGGAGCACCGCCAGCTCGGACAGCAGGTTCGCGGTCTCCGCCACCAGGTCGCCAGGCGGCAGCGGGATCTCGAACCCTGCCACCGTGATGTGCGGGAAGTCGTGCAGCGTGGCGACGGCCTGCTCGAGCCCGAGCGGCCCGGCCGTCGCGATCACCCCGATCTGCAGCGGAACCTTGGCGAGCGCCGGCAGGCGGGAGACGTCGGCATCGCGGACCAGCAGTGGCCCGATCAACGAGGCGTACGCGCTGCCGCGGTGGCGCTCGTGGTCACGGATCGCGGCGTCGAGCGGCGCGTTGCCGGGCGGGAAGATCGCGGCGTCGTCGACCAGGCGATCGAACAGGGTTGACACAGTCACCACGGTATCGCATGGTGTTTTTATCGGATACCTTCATCCGCTATCCGGACACAGGAGAGTCTCGTGGCCCACTACCGCAGCGTCGGAAGCATCCCACCCAAGCGGCATACCCAGTTCCGTACGGACGCCGGCGCGCTGCACCGCGAGGAGCTCATGGGCGAGGAGGGGTTCTCGAGCGACTCGTCGCTGCTCTACCACCTCGGCGTCCCCTCGGCGATCGTCGCGTCGGAGATCTGGGACCTCCCCGATCACTCCACGACCGCCAACCACCCGCTCAAGCCGCGCCACCTGCGCCTGCCGAAGCTGTTCGCCGACACCGACCCGACGACGCTCGACCTGGTGACCGGCCGCCGCCTCGTGCTCGGCAACGGCGATGTCCGCATCGCGTACGCCGTGGGCAGCGCACCCTCGCCGCTCTACCGCAACGCGATCGGCGACGAGTGCGTGTTCGTCGAGTCCGGCTCCGGTGTCGTCGAGACGATGTTCGGCGCGCTGTCGTTCCGCACCGGCGACTACGTCATCATCCCCCGCTCCACGACGCATCGCTGGCTGCCCGACGGCACTGTCAAGGCGTACGCGATCGAGTCCAACAGCCACATCGCGCCGCCCAGGCGCTACCTGTCGCGCTACGGCCAGCTGCTCGAGCACGCGCCCTACTGCGAGCGCGACCTGCACGGGCCTGAGGAGCCACTGCTCGAGGAGGGCACGGACGTCGAGGTCATGGTCAAGCACCGCGGCTCGGGTCCCGGCGGGGTCGTCGGCACCCGGATGACGTACGACACGCATCCCTTCGACGTGGTCGGCTGGGACGGCTGCCTCTACCCCTACACGTTCAACGTCTCGGACTACGAGCCCATCACCGGCCGCGTGCACCAGCCGCCGCCGGTGCACCAGGTGTTCGAGGGCCAGAACTTCGTGGTCTGCAACTTCGTGCCCCGCAAGGTCGACTACCACCCGCTCGCGATCCCGGTGCCGTACTTCCACTCCAACGTCGACTCCGACGAGGTCATGTTCTACGTCGACGGCGACTACGAGGCGCGCAAGGGCTCGGGGATCGGCATCGGCTCGATCTCGCTGCACCCCGGCGGGTACGCCCACGGGCCGCAGCCCAGCGCGATCGAGGCGAGCCTCGGCGTCGAGGCGTTCGACGAGCTCGCGGTCATGGTCGACACGTTCCGGCCGCTCGAGCTCGGCGAGGGCGGGCTCGCCGCCGAGGACGAGGGGTACGCCTGGTCGTGGGCCGGCCGCAAGCTCGACTCCTAGGCACACCCCTGGCCGCTGCCATGGCCCCTGACCGACCGACACCCTGCTCTGAGAAGGTGGATCCATGGAGACCCGTCATGACCTGCTCGACGTCGACCACCTGCTGACCGAGGAGGAGCGGGCCATCCGCGACACGGCCCGCAGATTCGCCCAGGACAAGCTCGCGCCGCACGTCGCCGAATGGGCCGAGACCGGCGAGCTGCCGGCCCGCGACATCGCCAAGCAGATGGGCGGTGCCGGCCTGCTCGGCATGCATCTGACCGGCTACGGCTGCGCCGGCGTGGGCCCGACGGCGTACGGCCTCGCGAGCATCGAGCTCGAGGCGATCG
This sequence comes from Aeromicrobium sp., assembly GCF_036676885.1. Taxonomy (GTDB): domain Bacteria; phylum Actinomycetota; class Actinomycetes; order Propionibacteriales; family Nocardioidaceae; genus Aeromicrobium. Next base: position 900 of record NZ_JAKFCB010000175.1, on the reverse strand, counting down.
ACAGCGGACTGCGCTCACTGTTCTCGGTGCAGGGCTCGCTCGCGATGTACTCGATCCACGCGTACGGCTCCGAGGAGCAGAAGGAGCAGTGGCTGCCCGGCATGGCAGCGGGCGACTACGTCGGCGCGTTCGGCCTGACGGAGCCCGACCACGGATCGAACCCCAACGGCATGCGTACGCGCGCCAAGCGCGATGGTGACGACTGGGTGCTCAACGGGTCGAAGATGTGGATCACCAACGGCAGCGTCGCCGACGTCGTCGTGGTGTGGGCGCAGACCGATGACGGCATCCGGGGCTTCGTCGTGCCGACCGACACGCCTGGCTTCTCCGGCCGCGCCATCAAGCACAAGATGTCGATGCGGGCATCGGTCACCAGCGAGCTGACGTTCGAGGACATGCGCCTGCCGGCCGCCGCGCTGCTGCCGGGGGCCGAGGGCCTGCGCGGGCCGCTCGGCGCGCTCAACGAGGCCCGGTTCGGCATCGTCTTCGGCACGACGGGCGCGGCGCGGTCGTGCCTCGAGACGGCGATCGACTACGCCACGACCCGCACGCAGTTCGACAAGCCGATCGGCGCCTTCCAGCTCACGCAGGGCAAGCTTGCCGACATGAGCGTCGCGCACGGCACGGCGTTGCTGCTGAGCGTGCACCTCGGCCGCCTCAAGGAGGCCGGCCGGCTGACCCCCGCACAGGTCAGCGCCGGCAAGCTCAACAACACCCGGGTCGCGCTCGACATCGCCCGCACGGCGCGGACGATCCTCGGCGCCAACGGCATCTCGGGCGAGTACTCCGTCATGCGGCACGCCAACAACCTCGAGTCCGTGCTGACGTACGAGGGCACGGCCGAGATCCACCAGCTCACGATCGGCCGCGAGCTGACCGGCCTGTCGGCGTTCGCCTAGG
>NZ_JAKFCB010000174.1:0-2453 GCF_036676885.1 Aeromicrobium sp. | reverse complement strand
CGAGCTCGTCGTGCATGGCGACGACCTCGCCCGGTCAGTGCCGGAGATCCCTGCTCCGCCGCTGCTCGACGCGTGTGTCGAGCTTGTCTCCGGGGCCCTCGCGAACGCCTACGCCGAGGTCACAGGCCGTGAGCCCGAGATCGAGAATCAGCTCGACTGGATCAGGATCGCGACAGGCCGGCTGGACTCAGCGGACGAGTCGCTGCCGCTGCTCTGACCCGCCGATCGGTTCGCTAGGTGGTGAGGCAGGCGGTGATCTTGGCCGTCAGGGGGCCGTCAAGGGAATTCATGTCGTCGCGGCTGAGGCTGCGGTCGCCGTCGCCCTCCGCCACCGCGTTCAGCCCCTCGTCGGACACGTCCGACTTGACGAGGATGTTGGCGACGCAGTCCGCCGCCTTGTCCGACAGTGCGGTGCCGAAGATGCTGTCGTTGCTGGTCAATGCGTTGCTCAGCTCGTCGGCTGTTGGTCGAGGCTCGCCGCCGCAGGCACTGAGCGACAGGGCCGCGACGATACATGCGACGGTGAGTGACTTCGTCATGTGTACATCCTTCGGAAGCTGCCCGAGTCAGCCTTGTGCGGGCGTCAGGGCTTCATCGTTGCAGCGTGTCGCGCATGCGTCAGTGGATCCGCAGATTTCTTCAGCCCCAATGGGTCCACATGCTGGTACTTCTTGTCTCACCACTTGACCACCGCTGTCGCGAGGACGAGACTGAACGCGTGCATGCAGAGATTCTCGTAGTACGCCGCTGACGCGATGGCCTGATCCGGCCCCGCGTCTCCCTCGAATGCCTCACCGGCCGAGGGATTTTTTTATGCGAACAGCCGGGTCACTCAACGACATACGATGGACCGAAACAGAAGGACGACATCATGACCGAGCAGCTCACGGGGGCTCAGAGCCTCGTGCGGGCGCTGGAGCACGCCGAGGTGGACACCATCTTCGGCATCCCGGGCGGCGCGATCCTGCCCGCATACGACCCTCTCTTCGACTCCGAGAAAATCCGGCACATCCTCGTGCGGCACGAGCAGGGCGCCGGTCACGCGGCGCAGGGCTACGCCATGGTGACCGGCAAGGTCGGCGTGTGCATGGCGACCTCCGGGCCCGGCGCGACCAACCTCGTCACGGCGATCGCCGACGCCCACATGGACTCGGTCCCGATCGTCGCGATCACGGGGCAGGTGCCCAGCGGGGCGATCGGCTCCGACGCCTTCCAGGAGGCCGACATCCGCGGCATCACGATGCCGATCACCAAGCACAGCTTCCTGGTGACGAACGCCGACGAGATCCCGCGGGTCATCGCCGAGGCGTTCCACATCGCCGGCACCGGGCGTCCCGGACCCGTCCTCGTCGACATCGCCAAGGACGCGCTGCAGGCCAAGACGACCTTCACCTGGCCGACCGAGCTCGCGCTGCCGGGCTACCGCCCGACGACCCGTCCGCACGGCAAGCAGGTCAGGGAGGCCGCCCGACTGATCGCCGCGGCCGAGCGTCCGGTGCTGTACGTCGGTGGCGGCGTGATCAAGGCCGAGGCCTCCGCCGAGCTCAAGGTGCTCGCCGAGATGACGCAGATCCCGGTCGTCACGACGCTGATGGCCCGTGGCGCCTTCCCCGACTCGCACGAGCTGCACCTCGGCATGCCGGGCATGCACGGCACCGTCGCGGCCGTCGCGGCGCTGCAGAAGAGCGACCTGCTGATCTCGCTGGGCGCCCGCTTCGACGACCGCGTCACCGGCCACCTCGCATCGTTCGCGCCGCTCGCCAAGATCATCCACGCCGACATCGACCCCGCGGAGATCTCCAAGAACCGTACGGCCGACGTCCCGATCGTGGGCGACTGCCGCGAGGTCATCGCCGATCTCATCGCGACCCTGCAGAAGCAGGCGTCCGAGGACGGCGTCGAGGGTGATTTCAGCGCGTGGAAGGCGCAGATGCTGGGCGTCAAGGCGAAGTACCCGGTCGGCTACGACAAGCCCGCCAAGGGGCTCGCGCCACAGACCGTCATCGAGCGCATCAGCGCGATCGCCGGGCCGGAGGCGACCTACACCGCAGGAGTCGGCCAGCACCAGATGTGGGCCGCGCACTATGTCGACTTCGAGCGTCCGCGCCAGTGGCTCAACTCCGGCGGTGCCGGCACGATGGGCTACGCCCTGCCGGCCGCGATGGGCGCCCAGGTCGGGCTCCCGGGCACGGTCGTCTGGGCGATCGACGGCGACGGCTGCTTCCAGATGACCAACCAGGAGCTCGCGACCTGCGCGATCGAGGGCATCCCGATCAAGGTCGCGGTCATCAACAACTCGTCGCTCGGCATGGTCCGCCAGTGGCAGACCCTGCTCTACGAAGGCCGCTACTCCAACACCGACCTCAACACCGGGCCGGAGTCGATCGGTGCGCGTCGGATTCCCGACTTCCTCAAGCTCGCCGAGGCCTACGGCTGCGTGGGCCTGCGCTGCG
>NZ_JAKFCB010000173.1:0-2516 GCF_036676885.1 Aeromicrobium sp. | reverse complement strand
ATTCGACAAGATCGGCGCGATCTATGTCTGGCTCGCGATCGTGGTGGTGTTCTCGTTCTGGGCGCCGGACACGTTCCCCAACATCACGACGGCGAAGCAGATCCTCAACTCCAACGCCATCACGGGACTCGCCGCGCTCGCGGTGACGATCCCGTTGGCCGCTCGCGTGTTCGACCTGTCGTTCGCGCTCAACATGAGCCTGTGCGGGGTCGCGGTCGCGCACTTCGTCGTCGACGGGGTCCCGTTGGGACTGGCCCTGGCGCTCGGGGTGCTGATCGGGCTCGCCGTCGGACTGATCAACGCGACGGTCGTCGTGGTGATGAAGATCGACTCGTTCATCGCAACCCTGGCGACCGGTTCGCTGATCCAGGCGTTGATCACGCTGGTCACCAACGACACGCCGATCAGCGACTCCAAGCTGGCCGGCGGGTTCTCCAAGATCGGGCAGACCACGGTCGGCGGGATCACCCTTCCGGTGCTCTACTTCGCGCTGGCCGCGGTGGCGATCTGGTACCTCCTCGAGCACACCGCGACGGGACGCCGCCTGTACGCCACGGGCTTCAACCCGGACGCGGCGCGGCTTGCCGGGGTCAGCGTCGCCCGGCTCCAGTTCATGGCGCTCGTCACCTCGGGCGTGCTGTCCGGCGCGACGGGGATCGTGCTGGCCTCGATCCTCGGTGGCGGGTCCCCGACCGCCGGCACGCCGTACCTGCTGCCCGGATTCGCCGCGGTGTTCCTCGGTGCGACGCAGCTCAAGAACGGCCGGTTCAATGCCGGCGGCACGATCATCGCGGTCCTCCTGCTCGGCACCGGCACGACTGGTCTCGGGCTGGCGAACGCCCCGCAATGGTCGGGTGCGCTGTTCGTCGGCATCGTCCTGATCGCCGCACTGATGGTGACGGGCCTGCAACGCCGCACCACGCTGTCCGCTCGGGCACCGGCAACGGAAGAACCCGAGCCGCAACCCGCCTGACCACCCCCGGCCTCGGCCGACCCACCACAACTCTCGGGGCGTTATGTCCACACAGAAAGTGAGAAAAATGTCCAAGAAACCTGGCAGCCTCCGCGGCCGTGCCAAGGGCGGTGCGCTGGCGATCACGCTCGCGGCAGTCCTCGTCATGGCATCCGCCTGCGGCTCAAGCGACGCATCCAGCTCGGGCTCGGTCGACACCGCCGGGCTCAAGGCAGCTGAGGCCACCGTGGCCAAGGCCTCCGAGCGGCCCACCACGATCCCGGTCACCGAGCCGGTCGGCAAGCCGATCCCCACCGGCAAGAAGATCACGTTCGTCAGCTGCGGCGTCGAGGCCTGTGCCATCCAGGGCCCGATCCTCGCCGCCGGCGCCAAGTCGCTGGGCTGGACGGTCGACCAGGTTGCGACCGACGGTTCGGCAGAGAAGGTGCAGGGCGCGATCGACGCCGCCATCCGCAACGGCTCCGACGCGGTGATCCTCAACGCTGCCGACCGCGATGCGTACTCCAAGCAGATCGCCGACGCCAAGAAGGCCGGCGTCCAGTTCGTGACGTGCTGCTCGCTGGCGACGGCGGGCGACGGGCTGCTCTACAACACCGCGACCGACAAGCAGAACGGTCCGATCGGTGACTACCTAGCGGCCGAGGTCGTCGCGGACAGCAAGGGCAAGGCCAACGCGCTGTACGTCAACATCTCGGCGTTCGAGATCCTCAAGCAGGTCGGCGAGACCTTCGACGCGAGCGTCAAGAAGTACTGCTCGGACTGCTCGGTCGACAGCCTCGACATCCCGCTGACGTCGTTGGGCAAGGATGCGCCGGACCGGATCATCTCCTACCTGCGCAGCCATCCCAAGGTCAACTACGTCGCGCTGTCGGTCACGGACGCTCTCGGTGCGGGCCTGCCCGCGGCGATCAAGGCGGCCGGTCTGGGCGACAAGGTCAAGATCGTCGGCCAGGGCGGCGGCACGCAGAACTTCACCGACCTGAAGTCCGGCGCGATCGAGGCCCTTGTCCCGGGTGACCTCTACTCGTACGACTACCTGATGCTCGACGCGCTGGCCCGGCACTGGGCCGGGGTGCCGCTGAACGACGCCGGCCCGCCGTACTGGTTGGTCAAGAAGGACACCGTCCCGACGGACACGTCCAAGCCGTTCCCGGTCATCGAGGACTACAAGGCGCAGTACGAGAAGCTGTGGGGCGTGTCGTGAGCCTCAGCTGAACCCGTCCGGCATCGGCGTCCCTCCAGGCGCCGGTGCCGGACTCGCCATTTCCCTGAAGGAGACCTCATGATCGAAAGCCCCGTCCGTTCCTACGAGCTCGACCTCGACGTGACGGCATCGCTGCCATTCGTCTCGTCCGCCACGATGCTTCGCGCGACGGTGTGGGCTGCCGAGGGGCCGCGGGCAGTGCTGGTGTGCTGGCCGGGTGGCTCCTACAGCCGTACGTACTGGGACTTCCAGGTGGCCGGTCGCGACGGCTACAGCTTCGCCGAGCACATGGTGCACCGGGGCTTCAGCGTCGTCGCCGTGGATCCGCTGGGGGTCGGC
>NZ_JAKFCB010000172.1:0-2209 GCF_036676885.1 Aeromicrobium sp. | reverse complement strand
GCGTGGGACAACGCCAAGAAGCTCGTCGAGGACGGCAACCACGGCGGCAAGGGATCGCCCGCCCACGAGGCGACGATCATCGGTGACACCGTCGGTGACCCGTTCAAGGACACCGCCGGACCGGCGATCAACCCGCTCCTCAAGGTCATGAACCTGGTGGCCCTGCTGGTCGTACCCGTGGTCATCAAGTACAGCTACGGCAGCGATGAGAACGAGTGGATCCGATACTCGATCGCGGGTGGCGCCGCATTGATCATCGCCATCGCGGTGTACGTCTCGAAGCGTCGCCCGATCGCGCTCGAGGCCGGCATCATCGACGAGCCCGAGCCGGAGAAGGTTTCGGCTTAGTCGCACCAACGCCCCGCGAGTGGCGCAAATTGGCCCGGTTGGACTGTCCCAACCGGGTCTTTTTGCGCCACTCGCGACTGGGTCGGGCGGGTCTGACAGGCTGGGCGGATGATCGAAGCCGCGTACGTCCAGGACCTCCGCGCGGCGCTGACCCGGGCGGACTTCACGGTCGATGCGGTGTTCGCCCTGCTCGGCGAGGACGCCCACCGAGCCCTGGGCCGCAACCAGACCGTTCCGGCGCGGCGAGCCACGAGCGGCCGCGGCGACCTGGCGACGCTGGTGCGGCTCTTCGCGTTGCAGGTCCCGGTCGGCCGCGACCGCGCCGACGCCGCCCTGCCCGGCCTGGTCGAGCCGCTCGTCGCCGCCGGGATGCTCCGCAGCTCAGGCGGCGAGGTGCGCGCGCTGGTGGACGTACGTCCATACGGCGACGAGGACCACGACTGGTGGATCGTGTGCGACCCGACACCGGGCCTCGACGCCCAGCAGGCGCCCATGAGGTCGGACTACGTCCTGGGCATCAGCGAGGCCTCGTCGTCCCTGGCGCAGCTGACGATCCGCGAGCCGGCCGGCCGGGCGCTCGACCTCGGCACGGGCTGCGGCGTGCAGGCCCTGCACCTGGCGCAGCACGCCGACCACGTCGTGGCGACCGACGTCAACCCGCGGGCGCTCGCGATGGCCCGGCTGACGGCCCAGCTCAACGGCCTCGACATCGACGTACGCGACGGGAGCCTGTTCGAGCCGGTCGCCGGAGAGACTTTCGACCTGATCGCGACCAACCCGCCGTTCGTCATCTCGCCCCCGGGCGGCGAGGTGCTGGTCTACCGCGACTCCGGCATGCCCGGCGACAGCGTCGTGCGGCACCTCGTCGAGAACGCCGCCGCGCACCTCAACGAGGGTGGCTGGTGCCAGATCCTCGCCAACTGGGCGCACCATTCCGACACCGCCTGGCAGCACGGGCTCGAGGAATGGTTCGCGGACCAGCCGCTCGACGCCTGGGTCGTGCAACGCGAGCTCGTCGACCCGTCGGAGTACGTCGAGATGTGGCTCGCGGATGCCGGGCTCGCCTCGGCCCCCGACTACGTGCAGCGCTACGACGCCTGGCTCGACTGGTTCGCCGAGGCCGGCATCGAGGCGGTCGGCTTCGGCTGGCTCAGCATGCGCAAGACCGGGGCGACGCCGGTGCGCCGCTTCGAGGAGTGGGCCGGCGAGGTCGCGCCGCCCGTGGGCCCGGCCGTGGCCGCCTGGGGTCGCCGCGCCGACCTGCTGCGCGGGCTCGACGACGATGCCCTGCTCGGGCACGCCTTCCGCCAGGCGCCTGACCTCGTCGAGGAGACCCGCGGGCCGGTCGGCGCCGAGCACCCCGAGTCGATCATCCTGCGCCTCCAGCAAGGCGTACGCCGCGCCCGCCAGGTCGACACGGTCGAGGCGGGTCTGGTCAGCGCGAGCGAGGGCGACCTGACGGCGGGGCAGATCCTCGACGCGCTCGCGTCGTTGCTCGACCGCGATGCCGCCGACCTCAGACGTACGTACGCCGGCTCGGTGCGCGAGCTCGTCGCCGACGGCTTCCTCGAGTAGCCCGGCCCCTAGCGACGAAGTCGCGGGAGGGAGCGCTAGCGACCGAAGGGGCGTAAGCCGAGGCGCTTGGGCGAGCATGTCGCCTCACTGCCCTTCGCTCGCAGAGCTCGCTCCCGGTCGGCCGCGGGCGGCCTCCCTAGGGGACGGGGATGTCGGCCGCGGGCGGCCTCCCTAGGGGACGGTCGCGCTAGGGGCCGGACGGGCTAGAGGGACAGCTGGAGGTAGGCGAGGTCGAGCCAGCGGCCGAACTTGAAGCCGACCTCCGGCAGCAGCGCGACCCGGCGGA